>PAUA01000041.1 GCA_002712565.1 Gemmatimonadota bacterium
AGAGACGCCGGATCAACCGCACAACCGCCATGTGCCCACGGACAGGAAGGGAATGACCTCACAAGTTGAAGGGTTGCGCTGGCACGACCCCATCTCCGTTGTTGGAACTCCTAGCTGTAGCGAATGCTATGGCGCGTCGCTCTGCCTAGGAGCTGGGCCCGTGGCATCCGCAACGCGGCCTACTCCCCTTTCCGATCACCCTCCTGGGATGGGGCGTTGAGCTTCGGGCTGGAGGCGGTGGACCTCGTCCGTAGTTTCGGCGGACTCCGTGCAGTCGACGGCGTAAGCTTCCAACTCGAGCCCGGTGAGTTGCTCACCGTCTTCGGACCCAACGGGGCTGGGAAAACCACGCTTCTTCGAATGCTGGGCGGCGTGATGAANCCGAACTCTGGACAGGTTCGTGTGGCGGGAGAACTGGCGGATGTGGCGAGCCGGGACTGGAGACACCGGGTCGGCATCGTATCCCACCAGTCGCTGTTGTACGGTCAGCTCACCACCACCGAGAATCTACTGTTCTACGGCCGGCTGTTCGGCCTCAGGCACCTGAAGACACGGATTCCCGAACGATTGGAATCGGTGGGGCTCTCGGATCGGGCACACCAGCCGGCCCGGGAGCTTTCTCGTGGGCTCAAGCAGCGGTTGGCGCTCGCTCGGGCGCTCCTCCATGACCCCGAGGTGGTGCTCCTGGACGAGCCTTACACGGGACTCGATCCCCACGCATCGGCGGTGCTCCGGGAGCAGCTCGCATCGCTGAAGGATGGGCACCGAACCGTCGTTATTGTAACGCATAACATAAAGCAGGGATTGGAGTTGTCAGATCTAGTTGCGATTCAGGTTCAAGGACGTTTCTCGTCGGTGACAGACGCGGCGAGCNTGGATCTCGCTGGATTTGAGAGGCTGTACCACGCCACGGTGGAGGATCCGGCATGAGGACCTACATCGGCCTCGTGTGGGCCATCGCGCGCAAGGATCTATTGGTCGAGTTTCGAACCCTCGAGCGGCTTACTGCCATGGGGGCGTTCGTGGTCTTGATTGGCGTCCTCTTCAATTTTTCGATCGACACCACGGTGGTGCGGCCCCAGGACATCGCCGCCGGACTGATCTGGATGACCATCATCTTCGGCGGAATGCTCGGGATGGGCAGGACGTTTTCGCTGGAGGAACAGGATGGCGCGCTCACCGGAATTCTCCAGAGCCCCATCCCCCTCGATGCCCTCTACCTAGGCAAAGTTCTTGGGAACTTCGTCTTGCTGTCGGTGATGGTGGCCCTGGTGTTCTTGGTGTTCGGNATGTTCTTCGGTCTGACTTTCGCGGGGAGTCTGGTCAGCCTGGTTGGGGTCGTGGCCTCGGGTGTACTAGGTTTCGTGGCACTGACTACGCTGTTCAGTGCGATGACGACCCGAAGCTCGATGGGAGAGGGCCTTCTTCCGGTGCTCATCTTTCCTCTTCTGGTTCCCGTCATAGTTAATGGGACCACGGCGACGAACCGGTTGTTTGCGGGCCGGCCCTTCGCGGAAGTCGACGGAAATTTGAGGATGCTGGCGGCCTTCGCGATCGGTTCCACGGTCGTGTGCGCTTGGTTGTTCCGGTTCGTGATCGAGGAGTAAGACGCGAATGGAGCGTCCTTCAACAGCTCTCGAGGAGAGTACATGAGCGAGAAGCAAATCCGATTGGCGATCGGCGTCCTGGGTGCGCTCGGCGTGGCGACCGTTATCGTGCTCCACTGGATGGTGTTCTTCTGGGTGCCCACAGAGGCCACCATGGGGATCGTCCAAAGGATTTTCTACATCCACGTCCCGGCCTGGTGGATTGCCTTCCTGGGGTTCGGAATCGTCGCACTTTGTAGCGCGGCGTACCTCTGGTTGGGTGACGAGCGCCTCGATCGCGCGGCCGTGGCTGGCGCGGAGGCGGGCATGATCTTCACGACCATCGGTCTGCTCACGGGCCCACTATGGGGGCGGGTGGCTTGGGGCACGTGGTGGGAGTGGGAGCCGAGGCTCACGCTCGCGTTGATACTTTGGTTTATCTACCTGGGGTACTTCATCGTGAGGCGGACGGCGGTGAATCCGGAGCAAGGGAAGCGTTTCGCCGCCGTAGTCGGGGTCATCGGTGTCCTCGATATCCCATTGATTCACGTCAGCGTCACCTGGCTGCGATCCTTACACCCTGAGGCCGTGATCCTCAATCCCGACGGTCTTGCCATGGATCTGGACGCGTCGATGGGCGCGACGATCAGCGTAGGGCTCCTCGCCTTCAGCCTGGTCTTCGCTTCTCTTTTCTTGGCGGGGTACACGGTTGCAGGGTACGAACATGAACTGAACCTTCGGGACGCCGCTCCCGGAGGTATCCAAAGGGCGGAGGCCTAATGATGGATCAGAGGTGGTTTCGATGGACGACGGTTTTCGTGCTGGGGGTCCTTCTCTTGCGGGCCGGCCCGGTGTGGGCGCAAGCGGGAACGGCCCTGGGCAGCCAGACGCTCGGACGCGGCTACTGGCATGTATTCGCTGCGTACGCCGTCGTCTGGATTCTCGTCCTCGGCTGGGTGATCTCGATCGTCCGGCGGCTTCGGCGGGTCGAGGAGCGCCTCGGCAACGAGTAGGACAGATCGTGGCGCAGCGCCGGCTTCGACGCGGACCCGGAAGGCTTCTGGCGGGCGGCCTCCTGGTCGCCCTGATCGCAACTTCCGGCGTTGCCGGCCAAACGACCAAAGTCCCGAGTACGCTTCGTTATGGTTCGGGACTGATGGACATTCCGGTGGCAGGGGTTCTAGCGAATCGTGCCCTCACCGTCACCTACTCCGGTTTCTGGACGAGCAACGATACCGACGTCACGACCGACGACTCGGGTAACGTCACTGGAACTGAGGCGATCCTCGGGGGCTGGAACGGCGATCTCTCGGCGGCTCTGGGTCTCTTCGATTTCCTTGAGCTCGGGGCCAATCTGCAGTCTCTGGGTGATGCCGCGGAAGGCGGAACCCTCTGGGGAGCCTTTGGTCGGCTCTCGATTCTGAGCCCTCAGACACAGCCCATCGGATTGGCCGTGGGAGGGCTTTATGCGAGCAGTCCCGACTTCGGCGATGGGATCGGGTACGCACCAAACCGTCTCGCAGGGGCCGACCGCCGCGCCCGTGATCAGTTGGGTACTCGCGAGATGAACACAGGGTTTTCGTTCTACGCGGTGGCGGGATGGGATCTTCCCGGGCTCTCTTCCTCCTTTCTGCCGGATCACGACTTCTCGTTCACGGCAGGTTGGGGAGGCGGGCTATTCAAGGACGGGGACGATCTGGATTGGTATGCCTCCGGTGATAGCGGAGGTTGGTTCGCTGGTGTCGCATGGAACCTGGAGTTGGCCGAGAGCCGGATGCTCACCCTGATGAGCGAGTACAATGGGTTCGACTGGAACGTGGGGACCCAAGTGGATCTGCGTGGTGTGAGGCTGGGGCTCCATGTACTCGGCGTGAATCACTCGTCGAATACCACTGTGTATCGGAGTACAAAGTTCGGCCTCCTCGCTTCCGTGGCCCTCTGTGGACGCGGTCTCTGCCGAGCCTCACTCCGTGACCGTCCCGCCCCCGACGTAGTGGTGTTGCCCGCGGCCCCCCCCGACACGGTGGTGGTCACGCGCGTCGAGAGGCCTTCGCCGCCCGCTGGAACAGCTTTCGCGCTCTGCCTCTCGACCGGGGATCAGATCGACGTGCTTCTCACGGTTGCAGGGGACACGCTGGTCGGACCGTCCCAAACGCCGCTGAGAGAACTGCGGCCCACTGTTGTCCTTGCGGGTGTGTACGCGGCCAATCGGGGTTGGTTCGAGTCAGGCGAACCCGTCACGTTTGAGGAGCGCGCCTACGGCAGGGCCGGCGCCACTGTTGGCCTGGACTGTGGCGACATTCGGCAGGTGGGTGAGCATCTTGGGGTGCCACTTTTTGTCATGGGCGTCGGTGGTGCGTCACCGGAGATTCTTTATGTGCCGGTACGCCCCGGGGTGTGGCAGCGCTACTCTCTGGATCCGGGATGAAGATCCGGAATGACCTGCGCTTCATAGTGAGTCCGATCCTGGTTCGGCCTGGTGCGAGCGTCCCGAAGCGACATTTCATGGCCCGAAGAGGGCATGTATTTTCCGTTGGATGATTGATCGGCCATAACAGGACTTTCGCTTTATCTTCGGGTGTACTAGAATAGGTGCCGAAGGTGCCAACTCATCAATTATGAGAGGACAGAATGGCGACGCAAGAAGGGAACCGTGACACGAGCGACAAGAACTCGAAGTCTCTCACGACGGCCCTCACCCAGATCGAACGTGCCCACGGGAAGGGCGCCATCATGTGGATGGGCGGTGATGGCATGAGGGTGGAAATCGAATCGATCTCCACCGGGGCTATCAATCTCGACGCGGCCATTGGCATCGGTGGTATCCCGAGAGGGAGGATCACCGAGATCTACGGCCCGGAATCGAGTGGTAAGACGACCCTTTGCCTTCATGTCATCGCCAATGCCCAGCGGGCGGGTGGAATCGCTGCGTTCATCGACGCCGAGCACGCCTTGGATGTGACGTACTCCCGTAAGCTCGGCGTGGACGTAGACAACCTGCTCGTGTCCCAGCCCGATACGGGGGAGCAGGCCCTGGAGATTGCCGAGGTCCTGATCCGCAGTAACGCGATCGACGTCGTCGTCATCGATTCGGTGGCTGCCCTGGTTCCGAGGGCTGAAATCGAAGGCGAGATGGGCGACTCGCACGTCGGTCTCCAGGCTCGGCTGATGAGTCAGGCCCTACGCAAGCTCACGGGCGCCGTGGCCCGCTCCCAGACTTCGGTGATCTTCACCAACCAGATCCGTGAAAAAATCGGCGTCATGTACGGCAGTCCCGAGACGACGTCGGGGGGCCGCGCACTGAAGTTCTATGCCTCTTTGCGCATGGATATTCGTCGTATCGGCGCCATCAAGGATGGACCGGATATCATCGGGAATCGTACGCGCGTAAAAGTCGTGAAGAACAAGTGCGCCCCTCCGTTCAGACAGGCCGAATTCGACATTCTCTACAACGTCGGAATCAGCCATGAGAGCTTGCTTATTGATATCGGTGTCGAGGAGGGAATCGTCGAAAAATCAGGGTCCTGGTACTCCTATGGCGATCTGCGCCTCGGACAGGGAAAAGAGAACGCGAGGGACTTCCTCATGGAAAATCCGGACGTCTTAGAGGAAGTGGACGCCCGCGTTCGCGCCTCGATCGGCTTGGGGGATGATCCGGAGGTCGAGGCGACTTCGGACGAATCTTCCGACGAATCTTTGAACGAAGCTTTGAAGGAAGCCGCGGTCAGCAGCAGCGGTTGAAACCAAGCCCGACGATCCGGGCTGTTGGGAAGTGCCGCATTGATGAGAAAGCCCGGCTGAGGCCGGGCTTTCTCGCGTAATACGACACTGGTGTGGGGCCTGGTTCTGTTTTGGGCCGGGCCTGCCGTGTCGTTATAATGGGCGCCTAGAGAAGCCCAAACGGCAGGCATCATGACCACAGCTGAAATCCGAACGAGTTTCCTCGAATTCTTCCGCGCGCGAGGCCACGCCGTCGAGGCGAGTTCGTCCCTGGTTCCGAGGGACGATCCGACCCTGCTTTTCACNAACGCCGGCATGGTGCAGTTCAAAGGTGTTTTCTTNGGAATGGAGGAACGCCCCTTCAAGAGAGCTTGTACGTCCCAGAAGTGCGTCCGGGCTGGTGGAAAACACAACGACCTCGAAGAAGTGGGGAGAAGTGCAAGGCACCATACTTTCTTCGAGATGTTGGGCAACTTCTCNTTCGGAGATTACTTCAAGCGAGATGCGATCGCCTACGCGTGGGAATTCCTGACAGGCGAGCTGGGTCTTGACGCCGATCGCCTTTTTGTCTCGATCTACGATTCCGATGACGAAGCGTGGGATCTTTGGCAGGAGGTGGTGGGTGTCCCNCCGGAGCGGATTTTCCGGCTCGGNGACAAGGACAACTTCTGGCAGATGGCGGATACCGGCCCGTGCGGCCCGTGCTCGGAGCTACACTACGATCTCCGGTCGACCGAGGCGCGTAAGAGNACCCCGACGCTTGAGGAATTTGTCGANCTCGGAGAGCGTGGGATCCTCATCGAACTGTGGAATCTGGTTTTTATGCAGTTCAACCGGGACGAAGAGGGCAAACTTCATCCGCTACCCGCGCCCTCCATTGACACAGGGGCTGGGCTTGAACGCCTTGCCTCGGTTGTCCAGGGAGCGTACTCGAACTACCAGACCGATGTGTTCTCCCCTCTGCTCGACGCCGTATCCGAGGTTTTGGGGAGTCCATACGACCCGGAGACNGAGGAAGGCGTCCGATACCGGGTGCTGGCGGATCATGCTCGCGCCGTCGCGTTTCTTTTGGCGGATGGTGTGTTGCCTGCCAACTCGGGGCGGGGATACGTCCTGCGGCGGATTTTGAGGAGGGCGGTCCGACATGCCTGGTTGTTGGGCCGCCGCGAGCCGACGCTCGTACAGGTAGTGTCTGCTGTGATCGAGAACATGAGTGAAGCGTATCCCGAACTGGAGCAAGCCCGGGAACATCTCCTGAGCACGACACGTGCCGAGGAGGATCGCTTTCTCTCAACCATCGAAGGCGGGTTGGCTCGCTTCGATGAGTTGGCCCCGAAATCAGTGGACGCAGGGAAATCTGAAACGGTGATTTCGGGGGCTGAGGCCTTCAAATTGTATGACACGTTCGGCTTCCCTCTGGACCTGACCGAGCTCATGGCCGAGGAAAGTGGTTATGGGGTCGACGTTCAGGGTTTTGAGGATGCCCTGGAGAGGCAGCGGGAGCGCAGCCGGGAGGACCGGGCGCGGTCTGTCCCCACCCTCGAGGGTGGGGATCTCGTGGAAGGATGGCGGAGTCTGCAGGAGACGGGTGAGCAGCGTTTTACCGGCTACGATCAACTCGAGTCCGCAACCGACGTGTTGGCTGTCCGGATTTCGGAAGATGGCCTGGCCCTACAAATTGCCGACAATCCGTTCTACATCGAGGGTGGAGGACAGGTCTCCGACACNGGCCGCATTGAAGGANATGGATGGTCGACGGAAATCCGAGACGNTGTGAGGGTCGGTGATCGGGTGGCGCTGCTTGGCACTGTTCCGGACGGGGCGTTTCCCGAGTCGTTNGGGGNACCGCTTCATGTTCGTGCGATCGTCGATTCCGTCTCTCGACGAGACACGGAACGGAATCACACTGCTACCCACCTCCTGCAGGCGGCGCTACGGGACGTCCTGGGCACTCACGTAGTACAGCGTGGATCGCTTGTGGCCCCCGATCGGCTGAGGTTCGATTTTTCGCACACCGCGCCGATGACCGAGGATGAACGGCGTAGAGTCGAGGAGATCGTGAGCGAGAACATTTGGGAGGATCACGAGCTTTCGATCGGGCCTCGCGCCTACGACGATGCCGTTCGCGATGGGGCGATGGCGCTGTTTGGCGAGAAGTACGATGACGTGGTTCGAGTTGTCGAGATACCCGGCGTCAGCATGGAACTGTGCGGGGGAACGCACGTCGGGCATACGGGTGAGATCGGCTTGTTCAAGGTCACGAGCGAGAGTGGGGTGGCCGCGGGCGTGCGCCGCATCGAGGCCCTCACGGGTCGCCGGGCTCTGCAGGATCTGGAAGAACAGGTGAGCCGACTCGACGAAGTTGCCACAGTGCTCGGAACATCTCAGGAGAATGCTGCGGTCCGAGCCGAGCAACTCCTCGCCGAAAAGAAGGAATTGGAGGGGCTCCTGGATGAACTCCGAAGTGGTGGAGGGGCCGGCGAGAGTGTCGTCCTGGAGGAGACTATCGCATTCGATGAGGTGGCCACCGAGTACAAGGCGGTACGCCTTCGGGCACGGAACGCCGACGATGCTCGAAAGTGGGGCGACGCTTTTCTGTCGAAGGAGGTGAGTGGAGTCGCGGTGGTGTCAGCCGATCTGCCCGATGGCAAACATACACTTTTCGCTTTCGTCACCGATGACCTGATCGGGCAGGGCATCCGGGCCGACGCGATCGTCCGTGAGATTGCGTCCGTGGTCGGAGGCCGAGGGGGTGGGCGGCCGCACATGGCTCAGGCGGGCGTCGAGGATTCCGATCGCATCGACGAAGCGCTTCGAATGGGGCGAGACGTGGTGGAAAAGCTCACTCGTGAAGCTGTGGGCTGATGGACTCCCTGATGGATTGGGTGGCCACTCGTGAGCCTCCGGCCCCGGACGAGTTGAGGGCTTGGCTGAAGATTCCGGATGGTGGACCGGTGGCGTCGGAACGCCTCCTGGGAGTGGGTTTGCTCCATCTGGAGGAGGCCGTGGCGAGGCCTGGCCGGGATCGGGAGGCGGCCCATCAGCTTCTCGCTGCCGATGCGCTGATCACGTACGCCTGTGAAGCTGCCTCCGAAGCGGGTGACGTCCGAGGCGTACTCCGTGAAGCGCTTGTCCGGGCGTCGGTCGGAGGGTCCCTCTCGTGACTGCTGCGGAACGATCCTGTGTGGGAGACCTTCACAATCATCATCGTGACGAATCCGGGGCATGTGATCCTGGATCAGCCAACGTGGGATTCTGGGACAGGTTTACAAAGCTCTTCAAGGGGTGAACAGGAGCCGCGGAAGATGAATCAATCGAGCGATCTGATCGAACTGTCCGAGTTGGCGGCCGTTTGTGCGCGAGATCTGGGAGACCCGATCGCCCAGGCCGAGTCGATGGTCCTGGAGACGTTGGGGGGGGGAAGCTCCCTTCTGTTCTGCGGTAACGGGGGATCGGCCGCGGACGCACAGCACCTGGCGGCCGAGTACGTGATTCGATTCAAACGGACCCGGGGGCCCTTGCGCGCCCTGGCACTCACGACCGATACATCGGTGCTCACGGCCGGAGCCAACGACTTCAGTTTTGCGGATGTGTTCGCCCGTCAGATCGAGGCGCTAGGCCGTGAGGGCGATCTACTTTTCCTCCACTCTACGAGCGGAGATTCGGAGAATCTGCTCCGAGCGGCGGCGGCAGCGCGAGAGGCTCATATGCACACAGTGGCTCTTCTCGCCCGGGGGGGTGGGCGCCTACGTCAGGAAGTGGATCTCGCTATCGTAGTTCCCACCGAGACCGTCGCGCGTGCGCAGGAATTACACCTCGCGATCGGACACACGATCTGTGAGCGTGTCGACCGCCATTTCGCGGAAAGGTCCGGAGGGTGATCGGGCAGGCGGGCGGGTCGAGCTAATGCATTTCGAGATGTCCCCGCCCGACCAGGTCCTCTGGATTTGGCGCACACTCGAAGAGGCGGGGTTCGAGACCTGGATGGTCGGGGGCGCGATTCGCGACACACTACTCGGCCGGCCCGCGGACGACTGGGACTTCGCGACGATTGCGCGCCCGAAGCAGATCATGAGCGCTTTCCGTCGGACCGTGCCCATCGGCGTGGATCATGGAACGGTCGGTGTCCTTGCTCCCGATGGAACGTTATACGAGGTCACGACCTTCCGGCGTGATGTCGAGACCTTCGGTCGGCGTGCCGTCGTGGAGTTTGCTGAAAGTATCAAAGAGGATCTTGCTCGGCGTGACTTCACCTTTAATGCGCTTGCCTGGCACCCCGATCGCGACCAGTTATTGGATCCGTGGAACGGTGCCGGCGATCTGAACGAACAAATTCTCCGGACCGTCGGGGATCCGGTCGAACGTTTCGCCGAAGATCTGCTTCGTGTGCTGCGGGCGCTTCGCTTCGCCGGGCAATTTGGATTGACGATCGAAGCGGGGACGTGGCGTGCCCTTCTCTCTGCCGTTTCTGGATTGTCTCAGTTATCGCCCGAGCGGATTCAGGAAGAGATGATGAAGGTGTTGTCACAGGCGCAGAGGCCTTCAGTGGCCTTGGGGTTGTATGCCGAATCGGGTGTGTTTGCGGAGCTTTATCCCGAACTCGACATCGGACCCAAAGAGGACTTCACCCCAACCTTGCGGGCCTGTGACGCTGCTCCGCGCACCCGGCCGCGGGTGCGCCTTTCGCTCATTGTCGCGCTCGCTTCGGCGGTCGACGACGACGTTGGGGACCAGCTTGGCGACCGGCGGGCGATCGACTCGGAGGAGTCCACGCGGGACGCAAGGCGGCGTGTGATCGAGAGCCTTATGGAGCGCCTTCGGTTCTCCAACGCGGATACGGAACACGTGGCAGCCGTGGCCGCAAGTCTATCCCCGGCTCCTTCGTTCGCGGAACCAGCCGTTCTCCGGCGCTGGCTCAACCGGGTTGGACCCGAGCACTTCGCCGACATCACTCGGGCTTGGCTCGCAATTGCCCGTGCACACGGGGAACAAGAGAAGACACTAGACGTGGTCCATCGCATCAACGCACTCCGGGCGATTCTTCGTGAAGGCACCCCGCTCACGATTGCGGATCTCGCCTTGGACGGCTCCGACCTCAAGAAAATGGGGCTTCCCCCCGGGCCCCAGTTCGGCGAAATACTCAGATACTTGTTGGAAGAGGTCCTCGACCGGCCCGAGGTGAACAACCGGGCCGACCTCGAGGATCTGGCCGNTCAGGGCGGCTTTCTCATCGACGCCTCTCCGGATTCTTAGGAGGCCNCATTCCTACGCAGTTGATCGACAACCGNGCGGTCGTGGAACGCGTGGTGCTGGTGGGGGCTCCTCTCAAGACNCTCCATGAGGGNGTCGCTGAGGAACATCTGGAGGAGCTGACACGGTTGACCGACACCGCGGGCGGTCAAGTTGTCGACGTCGTTCGCCAACGGCTCGATGCCCCCCATCCGCGCTTCTACATCGGTAGGGGTAAGGCCGACGAGCTTCGGGAATGTGTAGCCGCCGCCGAGGCGGACCTCGTAATCTTCGACGATGAGCTCACACCGGCGCAGGGCAAAGCCCTGGAGGATCTGATCGGTGTTCGTGTTCTCGATCGTGCGGAGCTCATCCTCGACATCTTCGCTACTCGCGCTCGTACCGGCGAGGCCAAGATGCAGGTCGAGTTGGCGCAACTCCAATACTTGCTTCCCCGGCTGAAGCGAATGTGGACTCACCTTTCCCGAATTCGCGGGGGCGTGGGTCTCCGAGGTCCCGGGGAGACGCAGCTCGAAACGGATCGACGCATGATCAGTCGTCGAATTGCGGATCTCCGGAAGAAGCTTGAGAGCGTGATCCAGGCTCGGGCCATCCAGCGACAATCGCGGGAGGGAAACTTCAGAGTAGCCTTTGTCGGATACACGAATGCGGGAAAATCGTCACTGCTCCGCGCACTTTCCGATTCGGATCTTTTCGTCGAGGACCGTCTCTTCGCCACGCTCGATTCCTCGACGCGTTCGGTGGATCTGGGCGAGGGGTTCGAAGCCCTTGTTACGGACACGGTGGGATTCATTCGGAAGCTGCCACACCACCTTGTCGCGTCGTTTCGCTCGACGCTCGCAGAAGCCCGGGAAGCGGACCTTCTGGCGCACGTCATCGACACATCACACGCGGGCTGGGAAGAGCAAAAACGTGTGGTCGAAGACGTTCTCGAAGACCTCGATCTGGGCGACCGACCTCAGGTCCTGATCTTCAACAAGATAGATCGGCTGACCCACGCCGAGGAGGAGGCGCTGAGTAGGCGCATCCGTGCGTTCAACACGACACCCGCGGTTTTTTTGTCNGCGCTTCGACCGGACACGCTCGAGCCGATCCGAACCTTGTTCAAGGCCAGGATTCGAGCCGGGCTTCGCCACCTATCCNTACGGGTAGGGGCCGGTGATGGCGAGACTCTGGCGATGCTGTACCGGGAAGGTGAGGTNCTCAACCAAACGGAGCATGGCGATGTTCTCGAGCTCGAGATACGTGTGCCCCTGTCCTTTGCCGGCCGCCTTCTTCAGAGGCCCGGTGTAGAGCTGNCTCGAGACCATGAGTTGCCAGCGTGAAGGTGAGGCTTTCGGCACGGGAGCGCTCGAATCCAATTACCTTTTTTGGTCCGCGACCGAACTGCTCCAGGTCCATCGGGTTTCTCGAGGTAATGGGATGAGGTTTTACGTCAATGTCGATCACGTCGCGACCGTCCGTGAGGTGAGGCGGACCGACGAGCCCGACCCGGTTCGCGCCGCGATGCTCGTGGAACTTGCCGGCGCACATGGCATCACCGTCCACCTCCGGGAGGATCGGAGGCATGTGAGTGAGCGCGACGTCCGTCTTCTGATGGATACGGTGCGGACGGGTGTGAATCTCGAACTCGCTGCAGCCACGGACGTCCTCGACATCGCCTGCGATTTGAAGCCCATGCAGGCCACTCTGGTTCCGGAGCGTCGTGAGGAGGTGACGACCGAGGGAGGGTTGGCGCTTGTCGACCAAGGGGTGCTCGAGGTCACGGGCAAGGCTGTAGATCGCCTCTCATCGGCTGGGATACGGACTTCACTCTTTGTCGATCCCGACGAGAAAACGCTCCAACTATCGGCGGATCTCGGGGTCACGGCCGTCGAGTTGCACACCGGGGAGTACGCCAACGCGGCGGACCGNGAAGAGCGGGACACCCAACTGGCGCGACTTCGCGACGCGAGCCAAACCGCCATTGACCTGGGTCTGGCCGTCCACGCGGGCCATGGGCTCACCTATGAGAACGTCACTCCGGTCGCTGCGATTGCCCCGATCGAGGAGCTGAACATCGGGCACTCCATCGTCTCGCGGGCTGTCCTCGTCGGGATGGAGCGTGCGGTACGCGAGATGGGTGTTCTGATCCGTGAAGCGAGGAGCGGGGTCGTAAGCTCTTGAAGATGGCTTGGAAGTTCGCTCTTGGCTTCGGAGTCAGCGCGTTCTTCATCTGGTTTGTGCTTCGCGGTGTGGATCCGGCCGAGGTCATTGCTCAAGTCTCNCAGGCGAACCTGTGGTATTTTTNNGCNTCAGTGTTCGTCGGTACGGCGGGATACTTCATACGAGCACTGCGTTGGAAGGTCCTGCTCCATCCGATCAAGCCTGACACGGCGCTTCGGTCGCGTTTCGCGGGGATCAGCATCGGCTTCGCGATCAACAACCTCATCCCNGCACGCGTGGGTGAGATCGCGCGGGCGTTCGCGCTGACTCGAGTCGAGCCGGTCACATTGTCGGGGTCACTCGGAAGTCTGGTAGTGGAGCGCTTTCTGGATTCGATCGTCCTGACGACGTTGTTTCTGGTGCCTTTGATGCTTCCCTCGTTTCCTGGTGCCGAGGGGCTCCTTGGGGGGGCGTTCGGAACCGCTCTCGTTTGGACGTTCGTTCTGCTCGTTGTCCTATTTATGGGATTACTCACCCTGCTGATCTTCCCGGGACNGCTCGTACGGTTGGCCGAGAGGTTNCTCGTCCGGTTGCCGGGCGGATGGGGCCCACGACTGTCCGGGGCGCTCGAATCCTTCCTNCAGGCTCTGAAGGTGCTTCGGGACCCTGAGCTGTTGAGCAAGGCCGTCGTATGGAGTTANGCGTTCTGGCTTTGGCACGGATTCTCGTTCTGGCTCGGCTTCAAGGCGTTCGGCATCGACCTGGGGTTTGCGGCGGCCGTCTTCACCGAAGCAGTAGTGGGCTTTGNGGTTNCCATCCCGGCAGCACCTGGCTTCTTCGGCACCTTCCAGCTNGGTGCGGATCTAGCTTTGAGCGGTGTCTATGGGGTCGCCGAGCCGTCAGCGTTGGCTTTTGCGTTCGGATACCATCTCGGTGGATTCTTCCCGATTACGATCATCGGGTTGTATTACGCGTGGAGCATCGGGTTCTCGGTGACGGATCTAGGTGGCGGCGAAGGGAATGGGCTCGCTCCCGCTAGTGAAGTGACGTGTGATGACTGACGCTGGGTCCGTGAGGGTGGCTGCACCGGCCAAGATCAATTGTTTTCTGAGGATCCTCGCGAAGGAGGAGTCCGGATACCACCAGATTGAGACGCTCTACAACGCCGTGGATTTCTGCGATGATATCGAGCTTCACCGTACTGAGCGGGGCGTCTCCGTCGAGGTGGTTGGGCCTTCGGTCGGCCCCGACGAGGAAAACCTGGCCTATCGGGCTGCCGAAGCGCTGCTCGAATCGGGCGGCATGACAACGGGCGTGCACATCAGCCTCACGAAGAATATTCCTGTCGAGGCCGGGCTCGGTGGGGGGTCTTCGGATGCCGGGGCGACACTGAGGGCCCTCAACGTGTTGCTCGGAGAGCCGTTTTCGGCCGATGCGCTCCTTCAGATCGCGGGACGATTGGGGGCTGATGTGCCTTTCTTCGCATCAGGTGCCGGGGTGGCGCTCGGGTGGGGAAGGGGGGAACGTCTTCTGGCGATTCCCGGCGCGAGCGTGTGGCCCGTCCTGCTCGCCCTCCCATCGCTCCAGATCTCTACCGCCGAGGCTTACGAGTCTCTGAACGTACAAGAGTGTGTCGCGCCGGCGAGCTTGGCCCTCGACGCGCTTGCGCAGCCAGATACCCTAGCTGAACTGGCTACGAACGACTTCGAAGCCAGCGTGTTCGAACGTCATCCTGAGCTCGGAGCCCTCAGGGAGGCGATGCACGATGCGGGCGCAGCGACGGCCCGCCTTTCGGGAAGCGGGGCCGCGTTGTTCGGCCTCTTCAACGATCGAGCCGCGGCGGACAGGGCCCGTGGCGCTCTATCCGCCTCGTGGGCCGACGTGCGGTTCGTGGTTACCGAGACGATGACCTCACAGCCAGAGCCGATCCCGACCCTCACGAGTTCGTAGGCCGGTGTGGGTTGAACGGAACGAAAGCCTCGGGTAGGATTGGTCATCGCTCTGGATCGTCAGAGCCGGCTGAACAGAAGCGGTCAGACTGACAAACTCCTATGGCCCGTCGTCTAATGGCAGGACACCGGTCTTTGGCACCGGCGGTGATGGTTCGAATCCATCCGGGCCAACTCCCATACCCCGCGTAGGTATTGGGGTCTGAGGGGGGCTCATTTTGGCCCCAAATCTCCGTGTAGATTTCGGATCCGAGGTAGCGAAACGGAAGGGGCCTGTGTTTCGGAGCAGTCTATATATAGGTAGGCGCTACAACGCTTCCCTACGGCATAGCAAAACCCCCGCGTTGCGGTCTTTGGCACCAGCGGTGATGGTGCGAATCCATCCGGGCCAACTCTGCAGGTTTTCAGTTCGGCTCCGCACACTGATGGCTGTGGCCTATGCGTGTGGAACTCCACTGGGGCTCTGGGCTGCTCCCGCTTCTTCGACGCTCCCTGCGCCACGAGGTTCGGCAGTTCTCCAGGCTCAAGCGGAGCAATGGTCCGCCGACTCGACTCGCATCCGAAGCCAGGCAGAAGACGCTCAGGGGCGCTTCGAGCGGATTCGCGGCCAGTTGCTGCCCTACGCTTGGGAGGAAGGAAGACGGCCGTGCGAAGAGCGGATCGGACGGCTCTGCCTCTGGTACGGTGGCGAGGACGATTGGGAACCCGTCCCCGATCCTCCCGACCTGGTCGAGGCTCGAGACGAGCTACTGACTACATTGGCTGGCGCCGCCGATCGTATACCCACGGACGAATGGATTGTCGGTCAGCGGATCCGGTATCTGGGTGAGGCGGGCAGGTGGGAGGATGCCGTTCGCTTGGCTCGGACTTGTGGAGCAGCCGTTTCGTCATGGTGCAGTGTCCTGGAAGGCTTTGCCCTCCACGGCATGGGGCGGTACGAGGCGGCGCTGGGCAGCTTCCGTCGTGGCCTCGAGACAATGGATCCTGAAGAGGCGCGGAAGTGGTGGGACCCCACGGTGTTACTCGACGGCAAGGGTTCAGATATTCTCGAGGATGCCGCCGAGGCCGCTGACGAGAGGGAATGGGAGGCCGCGAGGGCTAGGGTATGGACCCTGGCGGATCCACTCTACCTAGTTGCCGGCAACGACCGTGAATCCGAGCACTACGCTCGCTGGACGTACTCCAAGATGAGTGACGACGCCCGAAACGCGTGGGCAATGCGTTGGGGAGATGATCTCGAGGAGGTCGCCGTGCGTTACGGCTGGGACCGCGGTTGGGAGCGGATCCGCTCGACGTTCGGCGCAGTGGGTGGCCTTCCGAATGTGATCGGGCATCAACTGCCAGGCGGGAAAGAGTTTATGCCTCCCGGGCAGGTTCTCGAGAGCCCCTCGTCAACCGCGTCAGGGGTCTGGGTTCCGGAGGAAAAACGTCCGCGAAGTACGCACGTACCCGCATACGCTCCCACGCTCCTACCCGGTGTCGTTCAGGTCGCGCTGTTCCAGCGAGGAGATTCGATGGTGGTGGCTGCTGCCACAGAGTTGCCAACGAATCCCGATACTGTACCAAAGGGCCCTCTGCCCGCCGGGAGCTCCTTCCCCTGGCCGCAACCGGCGTTGCTCGACGGGCCTGAACAGATCGGGCTCTTCCTCGTGGATGAAGCGGGCCGAATCAAACGGACGAGCAGCAGCTTGTCCGAGGGTATCGTGCATATCGCGGTGCCGACGGGAAAATACTTGCTGAGTGTCGAGGCGTGGGCTCCCGAGAAAGGCCTGGGCGGTCGCATCCGGCAGGGAATCACGACCGAGGCCCTCCCGGATGACGTTGCGACGCTTTCGGATCTCATCCTTCTGCACTCCCCGCACGTCGGCGATACACTCCCGCAAACCCTGGCTTCGGCCCTTTCATCGATGCGGTCTTCTACGCGATTGGAAGCGACCCGCCAACTTGCTCTGGGATGGGAGGTCTTCGGCCTCGGCTGGAGGCAGGAGGACGTCGCCTTCGAGTTGAGCTTTCGTAAGGAAGGGGGGAGTTTCTTCGGACGGATCGGGCGCTGGCTGGGCTTCGGCGGCGGCCAAGAGGCACCCCTTCAGCTCGAGTGGAGCGAACGCGGGCCTTCCGAAATCGGCCCCTGGTTCCGATCTGTCGAAGTTACTATCCCCGAGGTGGATCCGGGAAAATATGTCTTCCGACTCGAGGTGACGGCCCGCGGCCGCGAGGAGTTGGTGCGGACACGCATGGTCGAGATCGTGCCGTAACGTAAACACAAGGCGATTGGCGTTGACGCCCCCACCCACTCAATCTAACTTTTTTTGCTATTGCCGTTTGGCGCCACACCCCACAGAGATCCATGGACGACACGTTTCGCAGAGGCCCGCTTCTGCTTCTTGCCGGACGGGCCAACCGGCCGTTGGCGGCCGAAATCGGACAAATCCTCGGGGAGGACCCGGACGCGTCGTCAATCTGGAACTTTGCTGACGGCGAAATTTTCGTGCGGATCGACAATAACGCTCGTGGGCGAGACGTATTCATCGTTCAGCCGACGGTCACTCCGGCGGATTCGATCTTGGAATTACTGCTTCTGATCGACGCCGCGAAGCGTGCTTCTGCAGCTCGGGTGACGGCGGTCGTCCCCTACTTCGGCTATGGACGGCAAGACCGAAAAGACCAGCCTCGTGTGGCGATCGGCGCAAAACTGGTGGCGAATCTCATGGCGGCAGCCGGAGCCGACCGGATGATCGGGATGGACTTCCACCAGCATCAGATTCAGGCATTTTTTGACATCCCGGTGGACCACCTATATGCGGCGCCTGTTCTGACCGGATACTTCCGGGAGAAGAAATTTTCCGACTTGGTCGTGGTTGCACCCGACGTCGGGTCGGCGAAGATGGGGAATGGGTTCGCCAACCGGCTCAACGCCTCGCTTGCCATCATCGACAAGCGGCGCTCGGGACCCAACCAGGCCGAGGTTGCTAACGTGGTCGGTGACGTAGATGGTAGGACGTGTCTACTCATCGACGATATGGTGGACACGGGAGGTACACTCGCGAACGCGGTAGTGGCTCTCAAAGAGCGTGGGGCGACGAAGGTCTTTGCGGGGGCGACACACGCGCTCCTATCCGGATCTGCTTGTGAGAAGCTGGCGGCCGCGCCACTGGAGGAATTCGTGGTGACGAATACGATCCACGTTCCGGAGGAAAGGCGATTCGATGGTCTCAAGATCTTGTCGATTGCCAGCCTGTTCGCGACCGCGATCGAATGTGTGCACGAAAACAAATCGGTGAGCCAACTCTTCGAGATGGGGGCCGAAGCTGATTCGGCTGGGTGACCGGCTCAGGACCAGAACAAACCGGCTACTCCTCAGCAGCCTTCTACTAGGAATAGGAAGATGACAGTCAAGACAGGACTGGCGGCGATCCGTCGGCACGAAACTGGAAAAGGCGTGGCAAGACGGCTTCGCGCGGCGGGGCAGGTTCCGGCGGTCCTCTACGGAAAGGATCAAGAGTCGATCTCGCTCACTCTCGACGCGCAGGAGGCCCTCTCTCTCTTCCATTCCATCTCGGTGGAGAACACGATCGTCAACGTTCGGATCGATGACGACAAAGAGGAGTTGGAGACCTTGGTGCGGGAAATCCAGATGCACGCGTACCGCCCCGACATCGTACACGTGGATTTCTACTGCATCGAACGGGGCGTAGCCCTCGAAGTGGAGATTCCGGCCAACTACAACGGCACACCCCAGGGCGTCCGTGAGGGCGGTGTTCTGGAAGTGATTCTCCATGAATTCCGGGTCAAGTGTCTTCCCTCCCAGATTCCCGAGAGCATCGAGGTCGACATCTCGCATTTGGACATCGGCGATTCGATCCATGCCAATGAGATCTCGATGGACGCAGGAGTCGAGCTCTTGACGGACCCAGGCCAGACGGTCTGTCTGGTGTCGGCGCCGAGGGCGGAGGAAGAGATAGAGGAGGAGGTCGAAGAGGGTGAGGAAGGAGTCGAGGGTGCCGAGGATGCGCGAAGGTGCTGAGGGCGAGGCTCCGGGAGATGGTGCTCCGGAAACGGAAGGAGACTCGGACGGCTGATCTCTTCTCGGGGATCGGGACGTGAAAGTTGTGGTCGGGCTCGGCAACCCCGGGTCCCGCTACGACGACACGCGCCACAATGTGGGTTGGTGGGCTGTGGACCGGCTCGCGTATGACTGGGGCTTCGGTTCCTTTGAGAAGGAAGGCCGAAGCCTGCGGACGGGTGGATCGGTAGGGGACGATTCAGTGCTCTTGCTCAAGCCGACCACATACATGAACCGGAGTGGCGCCGCTCTCGTCGGCGTGCATGGGCTCGAGGAATGCGATTTCGGTACGGATCTTCTGGTCGCGGTTGATGATGCGACGCTGGATGTCGGTCGGGTCCGGTTCCGCCCTGGGGGGGGGACCGGGGGCCACAAGGGCTTGAAGTCGGTCTCGGGAGTGCTGGGCACGGAGTCGTACGCGCGTCTACGGTTGGGTGTGGGGTTGGCGCCCGAGGGGACTGATTTGACCGACTGGGTGCTGTCGTCGATGAGTGAGGACGACGAGTCCGCGGTTGTCGGGATTCTCCCGGAGTTGAGTGAGGCCGTGGAAGTTTGGATGCGTGACGGTATCGAAGAAGTGATGAACCAATTCAACCGGTGACACCGCGTGATCTACATGTGGGCGCCACGAAGAGGCAATCAGAAAGAGGAACCCGATGAGTGAATTCGTGACAATCTCGGGCTGGGCTTGGGCCATGGGCCTCGTGGGTCTGGCTCTGGCTGGCCTTACCTATGTTTACGTCAAAGGCCAGGATAGTGGCAGTGAGGAGATGGGGGCATTGGCTGAGCAGATCCATGACGGGGCGATGGCCTTCCTCCGACGCGAGTATTCGATGTTGGCAGTTTTCGTGGCGCTGGTCGCGGGGCTGTTGGCGTGGCTCGTATCGCTTCCCACGGCAGCAGCGTACCTCATCGGCGCTCTCTGCTCGGTCATGGCTGGGTTCTTCGGTATGAAATCCGCCACGAGGGCGAATGTGCGGACTTCGGCGGCGGCGAACGAGTCGGGAGCGGGTAAGGCGCTCAGGGTCGCCTTCTTCGGAGGGGCAGTGATGGGCCTCTCGGTGGCCGCTCTAGGTCTCGTGGGAATTGGAGCGATCTATTGGTTGTACGGAGCAGACGCCATCGCGGCCGCCGAGCACTTACAGTTTGCCGAGATCATCGCGGGCTTTGCAATGGGTGCGAGTACAATCGCGCTCTTCGCTCGCGTCGGGGGTGGAATCTACACGAAGGCCGCCGATGTGGGAGCGGATCTCGTGGGCAAGGTCGAAGCCGGTATTCCGGAAGACGATCCTCGAAACCCTGCCACCATCGCTGACAACGTCGGCGACAATGTCGGCGACGTCGCCGGCATGGGCGCCGACATCTTCGAGTCGTACGTGGGCTCCGTGATCGCCACGATCGCGATCGCGGCGACTTCGACCGCACTAGCGGGGAACGTCGCAAACGCCATAGCGCTCCCCATTGTGACGGTCATGGTCGGGCTGCTCGCGTCGGTGGTCGGCATCGGCATGATGAAGGTGCTCGAGCGTACAGATCCGGCGGCCGCTCTGCGGAACGTCACCTTCATTGCCGCCGTGCTTTTTCTGGCCATGATGTACTTCGTGGTAGGCTCGATGGACTTCTCAATGGTCGTCGACGGGCGGACCTACCCGGCTCTCGGACCCTGGTTCGCCATTCTAGCTGGAACGCTGGTGGGCACGGCCATCGGTTTGGTCACCGAGTACTACACATCCGCGGGGCCAGTCCGAAAGATCGCCAAAGCCAGTGAGACGGGGGCCGCAACGAATCTGATCACGGGGCTTGCCGTCGGCATGGAGTCCACGGCCATTCCCATGCTCCTCATTTGTGTTGCGATTTACGCCTCGTTCCTGGCCGCCGGCCTGTACGGGATTGGCATAGCTGCGGTTGGAATGCTGGCGACCGTCGGTGTGACCATGTCGGTTGACGCGTACGGTCCGATTGCGGACAACGCGGGCGGAATCAGCGAGATGAGTGGCCTGGGGCGGGAAACGCGTGCGATCACCGATTCCCTGGATGCGATCGGAAATACGACTGCTGCCCAAGGCAAGGGATTCGCCATTGGCTCCGCAGCACTGACGGCGCTTGCGCTGTTCTCCGCCTATGCCAGCAAGGTGGGGCTGGACCAGACCGGCATCGACCTGGTCAATCCGTTGGTTGTGATCGGGTTGTTCATAGGCGGGATGTTGCCGTTCTTCATCGCTGCCCTCACCATGACGGCTGTTGGCCGTGCGGCGCAGGGTATGGTGGAGGAAGTCCGGCGGCAGTTCCGTGAAAAGCCCGGTATCATGGACGGGACGGAGCAGCCGGATTCCGCTCGCTGTGTGGCGATCTCTACCGATGCCGCACTTCGGGAGATGATCCTTCCGGGTGTAACCGCGATTCTTGCCCCCGTCATCGTCGGTCGCGTCCTCGGTGTCGAGGCCCTTGGAGGCCTCCTTGCCGGAGCGACCGTGACGGGTGTGCTCATGGCTCTCTTCATGGCCAACGCCGGCGGTGCCTGGGACAACGCTAAGAAGATGATCGAGGGCGGTGCCCATGGCGGAAAGGGCTCCGAGCCTCACAAGGCCGCAGTGGTCGGGGATACCGTGGGAGACCCGTTCAAGGATACGTCCGGGCCGTCTCTGAACATCTTGATCAAGTTGATGAGCGTGGTTTCGTTGGTGCTGGCCCCATGGTTNGTGCGGGTCTGGGATCTCGAGGTCGGGGGCCAGGCGTCCAGCCTCGCCGGTTGGATTGNCCGTATGTTCGGGTAGCTCGCCAGTAACACGCCGCNCAGCTCGAGACCAGGGGTACCAAAGGCCAAGCCAAAGCCTATATTGAAGGGCTTATCCCGCTCCGTCGTAACGGTGGGGCCCGTATTTTCTAACGGACCGTGGGAGTTGTAACATGCGTTTATACGAGATCGTCTACATTTTCGACGAGACCCTCGACGAGGACGGCGTCAACAAGAAACTCGATAAATTTCATCCGCTCGTGCTCGGGAAGAGCGGNGAGGTAGTTGAGGTCGATCACTGGGGCGTACGCCAGATGGCTTACCCGGTGAAGAAACACGGCAGCGGATATTACATTGTCGCACAGGTCCGGGCCGAGGTAGACGGCCTACCCGAGTTCGAGCGTGTGCTCAGACTCGACGTGGAGTTGCTTCGATACTTGATCGTGCTCAATGAGGGAGAGCCGACCACCGGACACTCCCTACTGGGCCCGCCCCCCCGCTCGCGCGCCGACAAGGACGAGGGGGACGACGACGAGGAGNATGGCCCCNATGAGGATCCTCCCNGAGAAGACGAGGATGCCGATAGGGGTTTCAGTCCTCCTGAGTTCAGCGGAGGCCGCGGCCGTCGCCGCCGCATGGAGGGACCGNTCATCGAACTGCTGAACTACAAGGATGTCTCGACGCTTTCTCACTTCATGACGGACCAGGGCAAGATACTGCCCAAACGAACGACGAAGGTCACCGCCCGGTTTCAACGTGATCTCGGAAGGGCGATCAAGCGGGCTCGTTATTTGGCCCTGATCCCGTATATCCGGGATCACGAGGTCTAAAAACTTCGTTGCGACCGTCGAGTGCTGGTGGGCTGTCGGGTGATGGGGCGGCGGGTTCGGTGGCTGACGANGCGATTTGGCCCAGGGCTGTGGGCCTCCTGTTCATTACCTTCATCCTNTTTGTCATGCTTTCCCTGTCCATCAGTGCAGGGGTGTTGGTGGCGTTTCCATTTCTCGCACTCATGATGGTGCTCGGTTTGCGAAGGGTGCCTGCGGNGGTGGCGGCGGTTNTCGCCGTCTTCGTTGCTGTGGGTGTACCAGCGCGAGGAGGCATCTGGTATTTCGAACGTGGCTGGGCTGTCGTGCTTGCCGGTTGGTTCGTGGTGCTGACTATGCGATGGCCCCGGAGCCGATTTTTCCCTCGTGCGNTGGCGGCGGTCGCGGCCACCGCTGCACTGGTTGGTCTGGCGTTGATGATTCGGCCGGGTTCCTGGGCCGTGGTGGATTGGCTCATCACCGAGGGGTTGATGCGGAGTGCCAGCCTCATCGCGCAGGGGTTGATACTGNGTGACCCNGAGGCGTACACTACGGCCGGTCTGAATACGGCCTACGAATTGACCATGCAGTTGGGAGGGTTGTTTCCGGCTCTTCTGGGGTTGTCCTCTCTGGCGGGTTTGGCCGTCGCATGGTGGGCCTACGTGAGACTTTCGGCGGGGAGTGGGCTGGGATTGGGGCCACTTCGTGAGTTTCGATTCAATGATCACCTCGTGTGGCTGTTCTTGATCGGCCTCGCAATGGTCCTCTTCGGTTCGGGAGAGGGATGGACGAGTGGAGGGGGAAACGCCGTTGTATTCATGGGCGGGCTCTATGCCATGCGTGGAGCGGGAGTGTTACTCTTTCTCAGCGGCGGCCTGACCGTTTTTGGTTTCCTTTTCTTGGTAGTCGGAATGTTGTTCCTTTCGCCCGTGCTGATTTCGGGCGCCCTGCTCGTAGGCTTGGGTGATACCTGGCTCGACCTTCGGTCAAAGACCAAGGCGATCGCCGGCAGCAAATCGTAGATGGAGAAAGATTGATGAAGCTCATTCTGAGGAAGACGGTTGACCGGCTCGGCGGCCAAGGTGATGTCGTCGACGTGAAGGCTGGTTATGCACGGAATTATCTCATCCCCCAGGGCCTGGCCTTTCTCGCCAACGCTGGCAACTTGCGGAGATTGGAACTGGAGCGTGGGGCAGCCGAGGAGCATGCGAAGCATGACTACCTGGAGGCGCGCCGCCGCGCGTCGCTGTTGGAAGGTATTTCCATGGTGTTCCACGTCCGCGCTGGCGAGGATGGAAAGCTGTTCGGAGCGGTCACCAACGCTGATGTGGCCGACCGACTCAACCAGGGCGAATTGGATTTCGAGGTAGATCGCCGGATCGTGATGCTTGAAGAGCCTCTGAAGATGTTGGGGCTCGCGAAGGTTGCCGTCCGCCTCCACAGCCAGATTGAGGTGGATATCGAGGTCCAGGTGGAAAGGGCCGAAGAGTAGGACCCCACCGAACTCACATATGTCGGTAGCCCCCAAGAGAGTACGGCCCGAAATCACTGAGGCCGTCGAACGAGCGGCGGAGCTGGCTCTGGAGCTTAAGGCCACGGACGTGGTTGCCCTGGACCTAGCCAGCATATGGGGTGCGACGGACTATTTCTTGCTCGCCTCCGGCCGGTCCGACGTACAGGTCAAAGCGATCGCCGAAAACATCGTCGACGAATTAAAGAAGAAAGGCGTCCGGCCAGAACATATTGAGGGCCTCCAGGGTGGCCGGTGGGTGTTGATCGACTACATCGATTTCGTGGTCCACGTCTTCCACACGGAGGCGCGCCAATTCTATCAATTAGAAGTACTCTGGGGAGATGCCCCGAGGCTCGACTTCGACGGCTGATCTCGCGTTTCCCATACCGGCGATGACCTGTTTACAGCTGTCCCCATCGAGTCTTAGCTTCCGGTGGGTATGGAAGCAGGGTTACTTTGTGCGATTGAGCGGGTGGCCGCTTCGAGGTCGTTTTTATCGCGGATCAGCGACTCTTGAAGCGGGGTGACGTCATGTCGGGAACGCGCGGATGAATCCAGAAAATCAGGCTTGGCAGCCGTTAGATCCGGGCGGCCAGGCCCTGCCTTCACCTCCGGACGACGCGGAGCTACCGGCCTCGCTCGATATAGGGGTGCCAGCCGCCGCCGACGTCGGAGAAATGGTGCTGACGCCTAGACGGGGAATTCTTCCTGAATGAAGCTTCGATCCCTCCGCATTCACGGGTTCAAGTCCTTCGCTGACGCCACGGTCATCGACTTCCATGAAGGGATCACCGCCGTCGTTGGTCCCAACGGGTGCGGAAAATCCAATATCAGCGATGCCATCCGGTGGGTGCTAGGAGAACAGCGCCCGTCGGCCATTCGTGGTGGGAAGATGGAGGAGGCCATCTTCCAGGGATCGTTGAATCGCCGGCCGGTCAACCGGGGCGCGGTCACCATGGTGGTTTCCAATGAGGACGGCGGGCTGCCCGTCGCCTTCGAGGAAGTCGAGATCGGACGCACCGTCTACCGAGACGGCGGAAGCGACTATTCGCTGAATCGCTCCTCGTGTCGGCTTCGCGATGTATTGGATGTCTGCCGCGGCACGGGGCTCGGCGCCAATGCTTATTCGGTCATCGAGAATCGAATGATCGACGCGATCTTGTCCGATCGGGCGGAGGAGCGCCGGCAACTCTTCGAAGAGGCCTCAGGGATCGGTAAATACAAGGACCGCCGCAAGGCGGCGATGCGGCGCCTCGACCATGCCGAGCGGGATCTGACACGGTTGGAGGATGTGATCGGTGAAGTCGAGACCAAGGTTCGGTCCTTGGCCCGGCAGAAGGGAAAGGCCGAGCGCTACAAAACACTTCGAGAGCGGCGCCTGGGCGTTGAAGTATCCGTCGTGAGTCATGACTTGGGGAAGTTCCGGGATCGCCTGTCGGAGTTGGACAAATCCCTCGACGGAGACCGGAAGACTGGCCAGGGAATGGTGGCCGAACTCCGGACCGCCGAAGTGAGTGTCGAGACCCTCCGGCTAGAAGAGGTAGATGCGGAGCGATCCAGGACTGAGGCGGCGGGAGTCCTCGACGAAATCGGAAAGCAGCTCGTCGAGTGGGAGCGTGACCTCGCCGTCGCGGAGGAGCGGAAGGGATACGCGGAGCGTCGGCTCGGGCAAATCGGAGGGGATCGAGACGCTTCAGAGACTCGGTTGCGTGCGGTGGTGGCGGAGTTGACGGCGTTGAATGAGCGCCACGGCGGCTGGAAGGCAGAGTGGGTTCGGATTGAAGCGGACGTCGCACAACATGCTGAAACTGTGGCGTCGGTCCGCGTCCGTCTCGAGGAGGCACGTGCTCACTTGGACCAGACAGAGCTCCACGAACGCGATGTAGTCCGAAAGGAGGCTCAGCTCGAGGGTGATGCAGACGCGGCAAGAGGCCAAGCGGCGGAACTCGAACGCCGCCTGCAACGGATCGACACGGAGTTGACGGAGGCGTCTGACGCTCTCTCCGATCTCGAATCACAAGGAGACTTGTTTACAGGGCGCATCGGTGGACTGCAGGGCGGGGTCGAAAATGCCGAGACCGAACTGGATTTGGCTAGGGCCGCTCTGGGCGAAGCAAAATCCTCTCTCGAAATGGCGAGGCGTGTTGAACGCCAGGCGGTGCACGCCGCCCAGGGCATCGACGCGGAGGTGGCCGCGTTGGAGGCCCTCGAGCTGGGGCAGGAGGGGATCGATTCGGCGACCGAGGCGGCTCTCGCACTCGGGGATGCGGGTGTCGTCGGGTCACTGTTGAACTTCATTGAAGCTCCGGCCGAGTTGGGCTCGGCCGTGGAGGCCTATTTGGGGACGCTGGCGAAGGCCTTGGTAGTGAGGGACAGCCAGTCGGTCGACCGTTTGATACGGTGGTTCTCCGAAGATTGGCAGGGCGGCGGCGGGTTGGTCCTGCTTCCGCTCGATCGAGTTCCAGACAAGGCGGCCGGAACTCTCCTCGAGTCCGTCCGCGGTGTCGGCGAAGGAACTCCTTGGGTCGAGGCTTTGCTCGGTGAAGTCGATCTCGTCGAGGACGAGGGGAATCCGGACCGTGCTGAGCGGCCACGACTGCTACGGGACGGTACCATTATCGACCCGCGGGGCTTGATTCAAGTTGGAACACCTTCCGCGATATCAGGCCGGCTCGAGCGGAAGGACCGGCTCGTGACGCTCCGCGCCACAGCGTCAAAGGCGGGGGCTGAAGCTTCAGCATCTTGGCACGCCCTGGAGAAGGAAGAGACTCGACACGCAGAGGCGGAGGCTGCGCTCGAACGGGCCCGGGCTGTTCTGCTAGATGCACAGGACGAGTTACGGCGGGCGAGTGCCGAGGGCGAGGCCCAGGTAGACCAGCGGGTTCGGATCGACACGCACAGGGATGAGCTCGAAAGACAACTCGAAGGGACCCGAGCCGCCCGTGCCCGTGCCGCGGAGCGTGCCAAGACGGCAACGGAGGATCGGGAGAGACTCCTGGCTCAGGAAAGTGGTACACGGGGAGCACGAGAGGCCTCCCGAAGCGACTTGGCCGTGGTCCAGGACGAATGGGAGGACGCACGTGGCGAGGAAGCCCGGCTTGCGATTCAGCTCGCTCGCGCGGAGGAAGAGGGCAAGCAGGTGGCACAGCGCGTCGAAGACTTGACCCGTGACCGCGGCGCACAGGAGCAACGTTTGGCCGATCTGGACGCCGAAGAAAAAATTCTGGCGGGTGATGTGGCAACGGCCGTCGAGTTGCAGGAGAAGGGCGAGAAGGAGACCGAGAGCCTCTTCGAGGAGCGGGATGGCGCGGGCGCGGTGTTGGACCAAAAGAGCACGCTGCTTACCCGTGTGACCGAGAATCTGGCCGAAGCGGAGCGCACGGCCCGCTCCCTGCGGAGCGCAGAACGAGAGGCCGTGGACCGGCGGCACAAGCTCGAACTCGAGCGCCAGGAAGTATCCGGTAGCATTGGCTTGATTCAGGAGAGGTTGGAGGGCGAGTGGGGACGGCCGATCGATCGACTCTTGGCAGAGGCCGATCCGGTTGAGGGTTCACCGGAGGAATTGCAGGCGGAGCTAGAGGACATCGTCAAGCAGTTGGAGCGGATCGGACTCGTCAATATGCTCGCGGTGGAGGAGCACGAGGAAGAGAGCGTGAGGCTCGATTTCCTCACGGAGCAGAGAGACGATCTTCTTGCCGCCCGCGACGACCTGAAGGCTGCCATTCGGAAGATCAACCAGACAGCCATCGATCTGTTCGAGGGCACCTTCGAGGAGATTCGCACGAACTTCCGTGCCACCTTTACCCGGTTGTTCGAGGGCGGAGAGGCGGACATCTGGCTTACGGACCCTGGGGACCCACTCGAGTCCCCGATCGAGATCCATGCTTCCCCTAAGGGAAAGAAGACCCAGCGTATTGATCTGCTCTCGGGGGGGGAGCGGTCGCTCACGGCACTTTCACTGCTGTTCGGTATCTATCTGGTCAAGCCGAGTCCCTTTTGCGTGCTCGACGAGGTGGACGCACCCTTGGATGAGAACAACATCGGCCGATTCATCCGACTTCTCCAGGAGTTCAAGGAACAGACACAATTTGTGCTTATCACACACAATCCTCGTTCGATCGAAGCAGCCGACTGGATCTACGGGGTGACGATGGAGGAGCCCGGTGTGAGCACGATCGTGGGCGTACAGCTTCACGAGGCGCTCCAGGTTGGTGGATCGGCCGCGTAGACTTTTTCCCCTACGGAGTGGTGTAGTGGCCTGCTCCGGTCTCCCAAGACCCTGAGGGTGATAGACACATGTTGGTCGTGATGAAACACGGCGCCTCCGAGACCGAGATGCAGGCCGTCGTGGACGAGATCGAGCGGTTGGGCTACGAAGCGCGCCCCATGAAAGGAAGGCAGCGGACGACGGTGGGCCTCATGGGGAACGACGGAGGCGTCGACGCCGCCCGGATACAAGGACTGCTCGGCGTGCTCGAGATCATCCCCGTTACCAAGCCGTACAAGCAAGTTTCTCGTGAGTGGCGTGATTCGGATACGGTCGTTGAGCTGAAGAACGGCGTTCGGTTCGGCGGCGACGAGATCAATATCATCGCCGGCCCGTGTGCCGTGGAGGGTGCAGAGGACATCCTCGACATCGCACACCAGCTCAAGGAGGCAGGGGCCACCGTACTCCGGGGGGGTGCGTTCAAGCCTCGTACCTCACCCTACTCCTGGCAGGGATTGGGGGAGGAGGGGCTCAAGATGCTGGCCCGAGCCAGGGAGGCCACTGGGATGGCGATCGTGACGGAGGCGCTGGACCCCGAAGGGGTCGACCTAGTCGCTCAATATGCCGACGTCATTCAAATCGGGGCCCGCAACATGCAGAATTATCCTGTGCTGCGTCGGGCTGGTCGATCCAATATTCCGGTGCTGCTCAAGCGCGGGATGTCCGCCACGATCGACGAGTTGCTCTTGGCGGCCGAGTATATCCTTGCCGAAGGGAACGAATACGTGATTCTGTGTGAGCGCGGTGTTCGAAGTTTCGACACGCACACCCGTAACGTGTTGGATCTTACGGCCATCCCGGTCGTGCAATCCCTTTCCCATCTTCCGATCATCGCGGATCCGAGTCACGGGACAGGGATTCGGGACAAGGTCATTCCGATGGCGCGTGCAGCCGTGGCCGCTGGTGCCGACGGCCTGATGGTAGAGGTACATGCCAACCCCCCGGACGCTCGATCCGACGGTGCCCAATCGCTTTACCCGGAGCAGTTCGGGGAGCTCATGGATCAGATCCGCGTGATTGCGGACGCGATAGGGCGTGAGGTGCAGCGGCCGGTCTAGGGGGCTTGTCGCCATGGCCCCTCCTGCCATGGCTCCGCCCTTCTGTTCCGATCACTATCCGGGAGGGTCCCACCCCGGTTCCGATCACACTCCTAGGAAAGATCCCCCCACTTCGAAGGCCAACCTCGCCCCCCTGAACACCGTACGCCGCGGACGCCGGTTCGAAGGGCTGGCCGAGGCCTTCCTGCACGAGAGAGGATGGCGAGTCCTTGAGCGCAACGTTCGTTTCCTCCGCAAGGAGAGCGATCTGGTGGTGGAAAAGGGTGGGATTGTTGTGTTTGTGGAGGTAAAAGGGCGTAGCGGGCCGGCGTTCGGACATCCCCTGGACGCCATTAGTCGACGAAAGCGTCAAGCGATTTCTGTAGCCGCCCGCGCGTGGATTGCGCGTAGCGACTTCAGAGCGCGTTCCTATCGGTTCGACTCCGTCTCGGTGGGGTTGATGCCCGATGGAAGCTTTGACGTGGAGCACGGTGAGGGAGCGTGGACCGAGTGATTGCCTCGCCCTGAAGACCGGCGTCTACACTACTTCACAAGCGATTCCTGCGTGATTTCACGACGTTGACGCTCCTTTCGCCACGGTCTAACTTTGGGTGCCCCAGGTCCGTAGGGCGAAAGCCCACGAACTCCGTCAGGACCTTGCCGGTAGCAGCGGTAAGTGTGGTGATCGTTGCTGCGGGTCGCCTGGGGTATTTTTTTGCTTCTCGTGCGGCGTCTCGACCGACTGCGTGCCACCAGTGGTCGCCGTGTCGGGCCTCCGTACCACCGGCTATGGAACCCTAATACGTTGTCCCACACAGCGTTAGCCCGTAAATACCGACCTCGTCGTTTCGCCGATGTCGCGACCCAGAAACACGTGTCCGAAACGCTGCGCCGGGCCACCGCAGACGGCCGGGTGGGACATGCCTACCTTTTCAGCGGCCCCCGAGGCGTTGGCAAGACGACGCTTGCGCGCATACTCGCGATGGCCCTCAACTGCTCGGCTCGGGAAGAGTCGGGCGAGCCCTGCGGGGAATGTGAAACCTGCGCCAGAATTTGGAGTGGACAAACCGCGCTGGACGTCATTGAGATCGATGCGGCCTCGAACCGAGGGGTGGACGACGCGCGGCAACTTCGTGAGCGGGCCATGTATGCACCATCACAGGAAGACGGTTTCAAAGTCTTCATCGTGGATGAGGCCCACATGCTCACGCGGGAGGCTTGGAACGCGCTGCTGAAGATCCTCGAGGAGCCGCCTCCACGAGTGATCTTCGTGTTTGCGACTACGGAGCCCCAGAAAATCCAACAGACCGCTGCGCCGGTGCTGTCTCGATGCCAGCGATTCGACTTCCGGCGCATCGGCACTTCCGACATTATGGACCGCTTGGCGATTGTGCTCGAGCAGGAGGGGCTTCCGGCTCCGGAAGATGCTCTCAGAACCATCGCGCGGAAGGCCGACGGAGGGATGAGGGACGCTCTCTCTCTACTGGATCAGGTGATCGCTCTCACTGGCGGGGAAATCAGTCAGGAGTCAGTACGGCAGGTGCTAGGCTTGGTCGATAACGAACGTTATGTAGAACTCTTGGATATGTGGGCCGAGGGTAAACATGGCGAGATCTTCGAGTTCGTCGAACGGCTGCTCGACGAGGGGTACGACCTCGTGGAGTTTTACCACGGTCTGGTGGACTCGCTTCGAGCCCTTCTGAGGCTTTCGCTGGGGGGAACGCCCCCCGATCTCGATACGGACACGCTCGAGGCTTTTAGGGCAGGGCTCGCTTCCTTCAGCCCGGCGGATCTCACTCGGATGCTCGCGTTGGCATCTGACGTCGAAAGTTCCGGAAGCCTTAGGCGGAGCCCAAATCCCCAGGTAATGCTCGAGATGCTGCTCCTTCGCATCAGCTATGTGGATCGGACCGTCAAGTTGGAGGAATTGTTGGCCGGTCTTGGCGGGACCCCGCCGCCGGAGGTTGTGCCACGTCGGCCTTCCTCTGGAGGTGTATTGACGGACGACTCGTCCTCCAGTCCGTCCACTGATACCCAAGAGGTTGCTCCACGGATGACCGAGGAGGTTCCGGCTCCGGAGATGGAGGAAGAGACTTCCGCTCAGAAACAAATGCCCGGTGCGCTCGGGGCGGCGGAGGCGTGGGTCTTATTGGTCGAAGAGGGTGCTGACGTTCCAAGCGGGATGCGCCCCTTTCTTAGGGCCGCCACCGTGTCCGACTCCGAGTCGGAGGGTGTAGTGGTCATCGAGCTTCCCGCCGGGCCTGGGCTGGAACGTCTCGAGGATCCATCGGCCCGCAGAGCCCTTCAAAAGGCCCTTGGGAGGTTGATGCATGCGGAACCCGAGATCGTGTTTCAGGCCTCCGGCGACGGGGCACCCGCACGGAGCGAGCGTATTAGCCCCGAGACGGTTCAGAAGGACAGAATGAAGGGTTTGATCAAACGGGAACCGCGCCTGCAGCATGCGGTAGACGAACTCGACTTGGAATTACTAGATTGAATCCAACACGTTGCAAGCCAGGGGTTTGACGATGACGGACATTCAGCAGTTTATGCAGATGGGCCAGCAACTTCAGGCGCGGATGGCCGAGTTGCAGGAGGAACTTTCAGTACGTGAAATCTCCGCTTCGGCCGGCGGTGGAATGGTCACGGCGACCGTCGACGGAAAGGGTGGTGTGACCCGGATCGTGATCGATCCAACGGTGGTGGATGCGCGCGACGTGGAGATGCTCGAAGACCTGGTGTTGGCAGCGATATCGGAAGCCCAGGGTAAGGCCCGAGGCCAATATGAGGAAGACATGCGGAAGGCTGCGGGCGGGATGCCGATCCAAATCCCTGGCCTGTTCTAGAAGGCTGTTGAGGAAGTACAGCGGGTCGCGTACATGGCGCTTGTGCGCGTTCAGACAAGGAACGATGACGAGGCATAGCAAAGCTCTACTCCAAGGAGGAGAGACGCCGGATCAACCGCACAACCGCCATGTGCCCACGGACAGGAAGGGAATGACTTTACAAGTTGAAGGGTTGCGGTG
>PAUA01000042.1 GCA_002712565.1 Gemmatimonadota bacterium
CCGACGATGCGGTTACCGACGATGCGACTGCCGACGATGCGGTTACCGACGATGCGACTGCCGACGATGCGGTTACCGACGATGCGACTGCCGACGAGGCCGAGGAGGACACTGGGCCGAAGCTTTCGTCGTCGGCGATGCGGCCTCCGTCGAGAGTCACTGTGGGCAAGCGGACGGGACTACACCTTTCTTGGTTCGTATACCGTGGCCCCGAATCGGTTGATTTGGAAGATGCCAACGTGACCTTCCGTCCCCTCCAGGTGAAGGTGTGGGAGGATACTCGGACCGCGATGAACTCTCCGTGGGCACCGCTTTGGTCCTCGCCCGACGTGCCAGAGGACGGCATGTATGAGGTTCGGGTCACCTTCGACCAACCGGGGACCTACGTGCTGCGAGGGCGTGCGGACGACGGTGCTTTGTACCATGACCAGGACGTGACCGTCCACGTGACTACGCTGCTTCCCTGAGGGGGCTTCTCTACTGGGACTTTCCTGACGGACCGATCGAGTGTTCACAAGCGGAGCGTGACCGATGCTGAAGGTCGTGCGTAATCCCATGTCGGGCACCGCATTCCTCGCGGTACTCGCGCTGATTGGTTCGGTCGGCTCCTGTGTTGGGGGGGGCGCTGACGTCGAAATCACGCCCTTCGTCGGATCCGGGGTGCAGATCGAATCAGGCGGCACGGTCATCCACGTCGATCCTAGAGGCGACTACACGAACGCCAAGCCCGCGGACCTGATCCTGATCACGGATACCCCGGTCGACCACCTCGATCCGGACTTGATCCAGCAACTCCGCAAGCCGGGGGCACCGGTTGTGCTTCCGTCTACTCCGGACGACGCGAGAGACGCGGGGTCGCGCGAGCGGTTACTCCGGGTTCCCGACGGTCTGGTGATGAACAACGGCGATGCCCTGACGCTCGCCGGTGTCCCCGTGGAGGCCGTCGCGATGTACGACATCATTCCGGGGAATCCTTTCCATGCCAAGGGTGAGGGGAACGGATACGTGATCACGTTGGGAGGCAAGCGCATCTACTTGTCCGGCGTCACCGAATGTACTCCCGAGATGCGAAGCCTCGAAGACATCGATATTGCGTTTGTGCCGATGAACCTCCCGAACGGCAGGATGGTGCCTTTGGTCGCCGCGGAGTGCGTAAAGATGATCCGGCCAGCCGTGGTGTATCCCTATCACTATCGGGAGCTGCCGATCGACGAATTCGTAGAGGCTCTAAGCGGTGAGCCGGATATCGAGGTCCGCGTGTATGACTGGTACCCTTCCTAAGAGACGACTTCCTTGCCGTCGGGTGCGGGGGGCCCTCTTTCTTACTCGTGGGTGGAAGAGGAGTCCACGGTCCCGCTCCGGCCAGCTCTTCGCTCTACGGCTTCGCCGCAGACTGCCCTGCGCGGGACCGTCGATTCCTATCCCTTCCGCACGCAAGAAAAGGAGTCGCCACTCCCGCCCAGGGCAACTGTCACGAACCTCCGCAGGATCGCCTCGGTTTCGGGCGTATCAGGAGTCGCGTCCGCGAGATCTTCGAGCGTAGCGTGCCCGGTGAGCGTCAGATAGTCCGGGTATTGTGCGATTCGCTTGAGGAGGTCGTCTCGGCCCAGTTCGGGGTGGAACTGTGTGGCGTAGATGGGCCTGTCATCGAAGCGGAACGCTTCATTATCAATGCCGGCGCTAGACGCCAGAAGCGTGGCTCCTTTGGGGAGTTTGGTTACGATGTCCTCATGGCCGATCTGGACCTGGAAGCGGTCGCCAAGGGGGCCGAAGACCGGGTCGTCCTTGCCTTTGGGCGTCAACTCCAGCCAATACGTCCCGACCTCGGCTCGGTTCCGGTCCGTGACCACCTCACCGCCCATGGCTCTGGCCATGGCCTGAAATCCCCAGCAAGAAGCGAACGTCGGCTTGGACGTTTCGTATAGCTGACGCATGGTTTCGAGCGCCGCGGGAAGCCAGGGGCCGCCTTTGGCGACCGAGTAGTCACCGCTACCACCTAGGAGGACGACATCGGCGTTGGCCAATTCCCTTTCCGAGGGCACCCCACCCAGGAGGTCGAAGACGCGAATCCGATCTCGATCACAGCGGAAGGAACGGGAAAAGCACTCAATTTCGTGCTCCCTCATGGGGTCGTCGGCATTACGCACCTGCAGGAGCAGGAAGCTGGGCTGGCGGGTCATAGAGAGAGTGGAATTGGAGCTATCAACGTGAGGTAGCTTCAGCGAACCTCGGGCCCGCCGACACGATCGTCGGGTACGAAGCGGTCCCGGGCGGGCATGGTCACCGCCGGCAAGGTCTCGGCATTCATGATCGCATCCTCCGGAATGATCTCATTGAGAAAGAGGATGTACGCGGCGACCGCGTAGACTTCGTCGGGTGTGAGCGACCCGGGGGCCGTCATCGGCATGGCGCGGGTCACATAGTCGAATATGGTCGTGGCATACGGCCAGTAGTTCCCGATCGTCCTGCGGATGCCGCGCCTTTCACCGAACGGAAATCCTTCACTGGGTTCGCGGCCCACGAGTCGGTCATTCGGACCCTCCTGCCCGGTGGGCCCGTGGCATCCCACGCACTTAGTGTCGTAGACCACCTTGCCCTCTGCAACGGAGCCGCTCCCCGGAGGAGCGCCCGCTCCGTCCGGGCCGAAGTCGATGTCCAGGGCCTCGATCTGGGCTGGCGTGGCGTCATGGCCAATGGCGAAAGTACTCGGCCATTCGGCCGAGCCGGACGTCACAGCGCCGCTCTCACCGTCCGGGGTGTTCGGCCCGCATCCATAGAACACGAGCGTGGCGGACGCCAGCAGGCCGAAAGGGACGAACCGTATCCGAGCGAACCTCTTGGGTGCGGGCCCCTGCGCAAGCCGACTCACGCGCCCTCTCCCTGAGCGAAGTACACGCCACCGTCCACCTCCACTCTCCATGGCCGGATGCTGTTGTAATGATAGGAAGTGCCCGCGCCGCGCGCCGCCATCTGTGTTTCCAGATCGGGCTGCACGTAGCCGGTCTCGTCGATCGCGCGGCTCATGAGCACGGCCACGCCGCCGTCCCAGTTCCAGATGTGCCGGAAGCGCGTGGCACACTTCGAGAGAACGGGTTCCTGGAGTTGAGCCGACGCCCAGGTATCGCCCCCGTCCGTGCTCACCTCCACCCGGGTGATGCGGCCCCGCCCGCTCCACGCGAGTCCTGTAATCTCCCACCAACCGCGTTCCGGAAGCACGTTGGGGAAGGCCGGGAACGTGATGATCGACTTGGCGTCCATCACGAAGCTGAACTGCCGCGCGGTGCCGTCGGCTAGCGGGTCAGTGTACTTGGAGGTTTCCTCGCGTGTCATGGAGGGCCGGTCGGAAACTTCGAGGCGGCGGAGCCATTTGACTTGAGCGTTGCCCTCCCAGCCGGGCAGGAGCAATCGGGCGGGATAACCCTGTGCGGGACGGATCGCCTCGCCATTCTGACCATACGCGATCATGGCATCGTCTAAGGCCTTCTCGAGCGGAACGCTGCGGGCCATAACAGCCGCGTCTCCACCTTCGGCGAGCAGCCAGCTCGCGCCCCGGCCGACCCCGACCTCCCTCAAGAGGGTCGACAACAACACGCCGGTCCACTCGCTGGTGCTCAACAGCCCGTCGATCTGGCTCGGGGAACGTTCAGGAGCGGCGTTGGGGTTGTACGCAGCGCCTCCGTTACCGGAGCACTCCACGAAACAAAGCCGAGATTCGGCGGGAAAACGCTTCAGATCGTCGAGCGTGAACCTCATCGGGCGGTCCACCATTCCATGGATCAAGAGTTCGTACCCGTCCGGGTCGATGGCCGGGACTCCAGCATGGTGCCGCTCGAAGTGGAGATCCGCCGGAGTGATGATGCCTTGGAGTTGCTCGATTGGGGTCCTGGAGGATGCTGTTACCGCGGGTCTGCCCATGACGCGCTGGGGCTGCTCTGCGGGAGCCCGTTGGCCCAGAACGCTGGTCGGCGCCCCGAGCACCTTGGTGGGATCCGCCTGTGCGGTCTGCAGGCGGGCTGCTCCCTCTTCCACACCGAGTGCGTCGGCCCGGGTCTTGAGAAGACCTCCGGCGATCAGCCCGCCGGTGGCTCCCAACATGGTGCGTCTCGAGATGTTGCCCATCGGTCGATTCCTCGTTCCCGGCAGCTGGTTTCTGACCCGGCATAATTTCCGTCCGGAGCCATGTCATCCGCAAGCCGGTCCGAGTTCGCTATCAGAAGGACCAGTTCACGATCGGCAGGAACTGCAGGCTCTCCTTCCCGCTGATGATGTTGATCAGCCCGATCTGGATTCCCTCCATGTTCGTGGCCCAGTTCACAATACCGAGCTGGAGGCCGCTGATGTCGCGGGCCCGATTGAAAATGCCGATTTGAACGGCCTCCCCGTTGTTGATTTCGTTGTAGAGTGCGCCGGTTTGCAGGCCGTTGAACTCGCCCTTGACGATGCCCACTACGCTACTTTGCCAACCCACGAAGTCACCCTCGGTGAGGCCGACGATTCCCATCTGGAGTCCTTTGGAAACACCCTCGGTGGTCTGGTTGATGAGGCCAAGGTCCAGGCCCTGAACGGAGGCATTCTTGTTGTAGATGCCTAGGCGCAGAATCCGGATCGCCGAGTCCGCGTCCCGGAGTTGGACCCCAGGGGCGAGAGACAACTCGAAGCTCTTCGGTTCGATCGCCGTGTCCTGAGGCGTCTCCTCCTGGGCGACCAGGCTCGCCGGTAGGGTGGTTGCCGTCCAGCCCAGCCCCAATGCGAAGAGTAGTAGAGAAATCTTCAACGTTCCTCCTTGTGATCGAGGTCGAGTTGATGCTCACGCCCGCCGTTCACGGTGCTGAATACGCGATAGAACGGCCGGGACCCCCCAAAGCGCTTCGTGGAATTCGGGCGGGAGATCTTTGAGTTTCTCATATGCTGACACCTGCGATGCGTGATAGGATATCGCCCTCCACACCTGCGGCCACCACTTCCGGGTGTCGATCCGAGTGGTGATCGCCCACTCCGGCTCCGACCAGCAAAAGTAATACAACTGCGAGATTGCGTGGGGCGCACCGTGGTCCGGCAGATACGTCGGGTCCGCCGCCGCGACCGTGGCTGTCGTGGTGAACTGGCAGATCGCGACGTGATCGGCGTGGCCGTAGGCGCCAACCTGATCGAACGTGAACACGACCTGAGGGCGCACGCGACGCAGATGCCGGACGATCTTGCCGATGGCTTCGTTCGGATCCGCCTGACCCAGGTCTCCGTCCATGGTAGTCGAGAAAGCTGACCTCCTCGACTCCGAGCACGGTAGCCGTGTCTAGGAGCTCCTGTTCCCGGATTCGGCCCATGGCTTCAGGACCCGGATTCGCGGTGCCGTCATGTTAGCGGCCGCGCTCTCCTCGCGTCGCGGTTACGACGTAGATCTGGACTCCCTCCGAACCGTACTTGGCCAGGGAGCCTCCCGCCCCCAGTGATTCGTCGTCCGGGTGGGCCACGACGCGCGAGTCACCTACTGGGCGGTTGCCTTCGTCTCGCCGGATGCTGGATGGGCCGTAGGTCCCGGTGGAAGGATCACTCGCCTTGCCTTCATCGACCAGTAATCCTTCATGGACGAGCCGCGAGGAACGAGTTATATGGATGGGTCAACGAGCCATTTGGACTCAGTAACTTGGACTGAGTAGCAAGAACTTGTAACATGGAACTTCCGAGCCTGTTTTCGGGATTAAGGACGTCACGCTTCGGCGGGTGCTCACGCTGCTACCCGCCCCACTGGAGAATGCGACAATGTTGATCCGAAAGCCCAACGACATCCCGTCGTCCGAGATCACGCCCGAGAGCGTCTATATCAATCGTCGTCACTTCATCGGGAAGACTGCCGGGATCGCCTTGGGGGGGGTTGCTGGTGCCGGCGCCATCGGGGGCGCAATAGCGGGCCGGCCAGGGCGGGCGGCGGCTCAGGTCGGCCAGAGAGACTGGAGCGCTGTACGCACGGAATTGGGCGAGGAGCTGAATTCCTTCGAAGACGTGACCACCTACAACAATTTCTACGAGTTCGGAACCCAGAAGGAGGACCCGGCCCGTAACGCACACACCCTTCGGCCCCGGCCTTGGACGATCGAGGTGGGAGGAATGTGCGCCAATCCGGGCGTGTACGGGCTGGAGGATTTCATTCGGCCCGGAACGATGGAGGATCGCATCTACCGGTTGCGCTGCGTAGAGGCGTGGTCCATGGTGATCCCCTGGTATGGCTTCGCGCTCAAAGACGTGATTGATCGGGCCGATCCGCTCGGAAGCGCTCGTTACGTGGAATTCAAGACGCTCCTCGATCCCGAGCAGATGCCCGGTCAGCGGGCGAGGGTCCTGGACTGGCCCTATGTGGAGGGCTTGCGCCTAGACGAAGCGCGCCACCCGCTCACGATTCTGGCGACCGGTGTCTACGGTCAGGATCTCCCCAACCAGAACGGGGCGCCCATCCGGCTCGTCGTGCCTTGGAAATATGGGTTCAAGGGTATCAAGTCCATCGTGAGCATGACGTTCACGGAGCAGGAGCCGTTTAACTCGTGGAAAAGGGCTAACTCGAACGAGTACGGCTTTTACGCCAACGTGAACCCGGAGGTCAACCACCCGCGGTGGAGCCAGGCGCGGGAGCGGCGGCTCGGTCCCAATTGCGGTGTGTTTAGCTGCGAGCAGATACCGACCATGCTGTTCAACGGGTACGTCGACCAGGTGGCCGGCCTTTATGCCGGGTTGGATCTTCGGGTCTACTACTGACCGAGCCAGATCGGGCGAGACGAGTCAGCGGGTTGAAATCGGTAGGCTTGGGTCGCGGTCCTAGCTACTGCGGCCACGACTCGCTGAGCAAGAGTTGAACAAGAAGCGGCGCGTCCTCCTACTCAAGGGGCTTGTCTGGCTCCTGTGCCTCGCGCCTGGTGTGTGGCTGGTATGGCGTGGGTTTACAGATCGACTCGGCGCCAACGCCATCGAGGAGGTCTTACACCGGCTGGGCGACACCTCGTTGGTCATCCTCTTGGTCACGCTGTCCATCCCCCCCATTCGGCGCCTCACCGGCTGGAATGACCTCGCTCCGCTAAGGCGACCGCTCGGACTCTTCGCGTTTTTCTACCTGACGATACACTTCCTTTGGTATGCCGTCGTTGATGAGGGGCTCGCCTTCGAGTTCATCGTCGAGGACGTGATCGAGCGTCCTTATATATTAGCCGGCTTCACCGCGTGGCTGATGCTGATACCCCTGGCGATCACTTCGACCAAGGGGTGGATCCGGAGGCTCAAGAAGAACTGGCAAAAGCTTCATCGGCTGGTCTATGTAGCTACAGGTTTGGGCGTGCTGCATTTCTACTGGCAGGTGAAGGCGGATACGTACTGGCCCTTGGTGGCTACCACGGTGCTGGTTGCACTCATGCTCCTTCGTATTCGTCAGGCGAGGAGACCGAGCCAGAGATCGCTCGCCGACTGATTCCATGAGTTCACTCGAGCGGTACCGCGCGATCATTCCTGATTGGGAGGGTTTTCGGGAAACCATTCTTCGTCGGGATCCGCCCACAATCCGGGTTCGGACGGGACGGATCTCGGTGGCCGTCCTCAGGGACCGGCTCCAGGCCCAGGGGTTCGTGCTCTCGGAGGTGGAGGGGTTACCGGAGTTCCTACGGGTGATCGGTGGTCCCCACTCCGTAGCCGACACGCTCGAAAACTGGCTGGGCCTGTTCTACATCCAACAAGCCTCCACCGGGGTGGCGGCACCCCTGCTTGCTCCCCGTCCAGGTGAGCGCGTCCTGGATCTATGCGCGGCTCCGGGGGGAAAGACGACCCACATCGCCGACCTCATGCAGGACCGGGGCTGCATCGTGGCGGTGGATCGGAACGAGAACCGGATCCGGGCCCTCCTTGGGAACATGTACCGTACGGTGCACCCCAACGTGCTCGTGGTCGCCGGGGACGGAAGGTCGCTGCCGGACGGAGCGCTGTTCGACCGGGTGCTGGTGGACGCCCCGTGTTCGGCCGAAGGGACGTTGCGCAGGAAAGGCGGGAAGCCGAGAGGGCAGACCGCCAAGTTCCGAAGGCAGGTGCCTTTGCGGCAGGAGGCGCTTCTCCGGAGAGCCATCGCCCTCACGCGCCCGGGCGGTACGATACTCTACTCCACCTGCACGTTCGCCCCGGAAGAAAACGAGGCCGTCGTCGATCGTGTTCTGAAGGATGCCCCCGTCACCCTCGAACCGATCACGATCGAGGCCCCTCACGCCCCTGGCCTCACGTCGTTCGAGGATCAGCAGTTCGATCGTAGCCTGGCGGGCGCCTGCCGGATCTACCCCCACCACTTCGATTCGGGTGGATTGTTCCTGGCACGGCTCAGGCGGATCGGGGGGAACGAACCCCCTGGCTCCGACGTCGTTGATGCGGCGGCGCTACCCGGGTGGAGTCCGGTCCCGCCGGCATTTCCCGACGGGCGCACGGATCCCGCCGCTGCGGCTGAAACCATCGAGGTTGCCTTCGATCGTCTGGAGTCGTTATTCGGGATCGGGGCCGCCGTCCGAGGCGACTTCGGGTGGATCGTAAGAGGTGAGGATATTTGGGTCCATCGATGCGAAAGCTGGCCGTTGGGAAGCTGGGATAGCAGTGACCGTTGGCGGGTGGTCTCGGTCGGTCTGCGGGCGATGGTGCCGGATTACCAGAATCGGCCGCGGCCTACCAACGATCTCTTTCGGCTTCTGGAGAAGGCGATCCTCCCCAAACTCGTCTCGCTCTCGGTGGATCAATGGGCGAAGCTCCTGAACGGGGAGGACATCGAGGTCTCGGGTGTCGAATCCGGATTCGTGCCCTTAGGACTTCAAGGACACGTCGCAGGTCGAGGTCTCGTGCGGGGAGAGACCGTGCGTCACGAAATTCCTAAGGTGCAGGCGCGCTGGCTCGCGAAAATCTTGGGGTTGGTTTCGGGTCGGCCGGCGTCGGGCGTCGAAGAAGGCTCAGTCGGGAACCCGAAGGAGATAGTCCGCGACGAAAGACGCGTCGCAAGGGGCGAGGCGAACGGTCACCAGTGAGTCCGGCTCGAACCAGTTCATCTCTGTGTGCTCGGTCGGCTCGGGCCTTCCACGGATGACCACGTCGAGAAACCGAACCAGAAATGGCGAGCCAGGGTCTCGACACTCGTAAACGACCTTCCCGACCGAAACCGTCTCGACACCGAACTCTTCGACGAGTTCACGGGTCACCGCCTCGGCCTCCGTCTCTCCCTCGTCGACCTTTCCCCCAGGAAACTCCCACAGGCCTCCGTGACGTTTATGGTCGGGCCTCCGCCCCAACAGTACCCTGTGCTCTTTCCGGATGATCGCCGCGACCACTGAAATCCGAGTCATAGCAGCACGGTAACTTTTGGGGAGAGCGCTGGCGACTTAGGTCGGACCGTGACACCGTCGTCCGCCGGTTCAATTATAGACGTAGGAGGCGCCCTGCGAGATCGCTGCCTTGAGAGCTTTGTTGAGAAAGCGACCTCACTGACTACGGTGTCAGGGTCGTGGTTCATCCGGTCAGGGACCGTGAAACCCAGTTGCCGGGGGGGGGCCGGCGATTTGGATGGAGCCTTAGGCTCCCGGCGAATGTGTTCCATGCTCAATCCCGTGGCATGANGGCCCGGTTGTGCANTGACNNTTTTCGGTAGAAGAGGCCTCCCAAGTTGCCCGACTCTCTCCGCCGCACGCTCTCCTGTCTNTATATANNGANNNCTGCTNGNCCGGACCCNGAAAAGCNGCAGAATAANTTATTCGAAAAANTGGTTGACGGGGCCCACTTCGGNCGCTACCGTCCGTGGGTTCNGATCGTGATNGGANGAGGAAGGCGGCGCCGTNTGGNAGNGCGCNTGGNGGNAAACTCGTTTGCTTCTGACGCCACCCCTTCATACTATTAACGATCAAGATGAGTAGTCNNTGTTCNGATNATCTATGNAGATGACCTGGTGGAGTAGTTTCAAATTAGGGGGGGCAATGCAAACACGATTCCGTTTCAGAGTACTGAGCGCATTCGGCGCCTTGGTGACGGCTTTGGTGCTGGTGGTGCCGAGTCTCGGTGCACAGCAAGGCGGTACGGTCACCGGACGTGTGACTGACGCCTCGACGCTGGAGCCNATTGCAGCGGTCCAAGTGTTTATCTCGGCCTTGGACCTGGGCGGTCTGNCACAGCAGAACGGCCGCTACTTGCTCCAGAATGTTCCTGCGGGAACGCACACCTTGAGCGTGTCCCGGATCGGGTACCGAACCGTCGAGGCGCAGATCACGNTCGGTGGCGGTGCAACCGTAGAGCAGAACTTCGCGGTCNNCGAGGAAGCCCTACAGCTCGACGCGATCGTCGTCACGGGTACGGTGGGCGGTACACAGAGGNGGTCTATCGGGAACGCGGTTACTGTCGTTGACGCGGCAGCGATCACCGCACAGGTCCCCATCACCTCCATGCAGCAGATGCTGNCNGCAAGAACGCCCGGCCTCAACTTCACCAGAAGTTCCGGGGGCCTCGGCACGGGATCGTCCATCAACATCCGTGGCTTCTCCAGCATCCTGATCGGTAACCAGCCCCTTATCTACGTGGACGGCATCCGGGTCGACAATTCCTTCGGCTTGGGTCCAGAGAATGCGTATTCTGATGGCAACAGCCGCGACTCAGGAGGCTCCGGGGGCAGCGCGCTGGACGACATCAACCCCGAGGACATCGAGAGTATCGAAATCATCAAAGGTCCGGCCGCGGCGACCCTCTACGGAACCGAGGCGTCGGCGGGCGTGATCCAGATCATCACCAAGAGGGGTGCGGTGGGCGCGCCTGAGTTCACGATGACGGCACGTGTGGGAACGAACTACATGGTCCATCCCGCCCGTACACTCGGCCATCAGTTTGGATGCCGAGCCGGCAGAAATTATTACGGGACACCGTCCGGATCGAACAGACGGGAAGAACTGTGCCCAGAGCACGAGCTCATCAAGTTCAACATCTACGACTATCACGCGGGTCTGATCACCGACAGGAACCCGGACGTCGTTGCGGCCAATCCTACCGGCCCCCGCGACCTTTTCAGTAACGGCTTTTCGCAATCCTACAACTTGGGCGTCACCGGTGGCACCGAGACCGTCCGCTACTTCATCGCCGGCGACTGGCGGGACGCGACGGGAATCGTCCCCTGGAACACCCAAGACCGGATCAACCTGCGGACCAACGTCGACATAGTCTTCAGCGACGACTTTTCGGTGAGCTTTCGTGGAGCCTACCAGGAAGGCAACACCAGGTACACATTCGCGCATCCCTACCAGGCCGGCGCCTATACCGAAATGGTTTACGCCCAGTCACAGCATCTGATCAACCACCCGCTCAACGATAGTACTGCAACAGGTGGGTTGAGTGGCAACGGGCTGTGTCCGGCGGATCCCGTCTCGGGTGTGGTAGCCGCCTGTAATCCCGCCCACGCTCCTACCGCGGGCGTGCGCGGTGACGCGGACGGTTTCTACGAGCGCGACCCCGACCATTACGGGACCGTGGAGTCTATCAGGGATTATTCCCGTTTCACGACGAGCGTAACCGCGCAGCACAGCGTCGGCGACTGGCTCAACCAGCGGCTCGTCTTGGGAATCGACAATAGCTGGACCGAGAACAGTCTTCTGATACCCCGCAGTGTCGGGAAGCCGACCTTCCCATTCCCCTACACCAGTGATGGGCAGGTCCAGCTTTCGCAGCCCATCTCGACGCGTTTCAGCTTCGACTACAACGCGAGTGGAGTATACGAGCCGAACGCCACATGGCAGTTCGTCACGTCCGCGGGAGTTCAGTTCAACCGATCGCAGACGAACAGGATCGAGTCGATTGGGGACATACTTCCGTCGCCTCTTTTCGTTAATCTGCAGAATGCGACCGACTTCCGGGACCCCGAACACCGAGTCAACGAGGGCAGATCTCTTGGATTCTTCGTCCAGGAACAGATCGGCTGGAACGGGCGGTTTTTCCTCACGGCAGCCGTGCGAGCCGACGACCACTCGGCGTTCGGTGAGTTCTTCGAGCGGCAGTATTATCCCAAGCTCTCCGGTACCTGGACGATATCCGAGGAGAACTTCTGGGGCATTGACCAAATAAACTCGCTGCGGGTTAGGACTGCTTGGGGGGCGGCGGGTCGCCAGCCTGGCACGTTTTCCAGGACGCCCCAGTATCAGGTGGCGACGGGACCGGGCGGCGCTGCTCCGGCCATCCGCCTGGCATCACCCGGGAATGTGAACGTCGGCCCGGAAACGAGTCAGGAATGGGAGGGGGGCTTCGACATCGCCTTCCTAGACGACCGCGTTTTCGGTGAGTTCACCTTCTTCAAACAGTGGGTACAGGACGCGATCGTGCGCACGGATCTGGCGCCCAGTGAGGGCTTCACCGGCGGCATCGAAGCGAATATGGGTTCGATGGAAAACAAGGGGTGGGAGGCGTCCCTGGACTGGACGGTCATCGATTCGGACGNCCTGGGCCTCAACNTCAGGGTTTCGGGTGACCACACGGCGAACNAGATCACGTATCTGGATCCGCTGGCGGACACGGATGTGAATTTCAAGGAGGGATATTTCTTCCCCAACGTCGTGTTCACCATTACCGACTCCGCCAAATTCACTGACCCCNACCCCGACAGCATTTACGTGTCGGGTCTTACCACGTACTGCGACTTCGGNGATCCGCTTAGCCCTGAGGGGCTGGCTCGAGGCGGTCCGAGCGTTCCCTGTTCCGTAACGAACACCGCGGATCAGGAGCTCATGGCGGCTGCCGCGTACCCAGCGTACACGTGGAGTATCGCGCCCACCCTCCGCTTGCTGCAAAACCAGCTCGAGNTCTACGCGNTNGCGGAAGGCTCNTACGGCCGGTGGCTGGCGAACATCGATGNGGACGNNCGAGGCACCAGCAGCCNGTCTNNCTACGTNNCNGGTTCGAATTCGAGGCAGTCCTCGATCTTCACNGACGGCAACTGGTATGGCTCGCGGCAGCAGAGAGACGAGCGCTACACGGGTCGGTACAGCGCAGACTTCTGGAAGCTTCGGGAGGTAGGTGCCCGGTACCAGATTCCGCAATCTGCTNTGGNATCGTTGGGTATTGACCGGGCCTCGNTATCNNNNTCGATGACGAACGTATGGACGATCTGGCGGANGCAGTGGAGAGATCGCGGAAACGTCCGGATTCCGGATGTCGAGACGGTCGCGGCTTACTCGAACGAGCCAAACTTCACCTACGGTGGTGAGTTTCCAGGGATCGCCGCCTTCAACATGAATGTGCGGGTGAGCTTCTGAGCAACCAGGCGCCGGACGGACGGTTGGTTGCGTCCGTCCGGCCGCTTGGCCCCCTTCTTGTTACCATTTATGGGATTGAGAGGAAGATATGAATCACATCAGNCAGAGTGGGAAGTGGCGGGTCGCTCCGGCCATGACACTGGCGTTGGCTGTGTTGCTTNNNGGNTGNNNNGACTTNCTCCANGTNGANCTNCCGAGCACCATCACNACGGACGCNCTGGATAATCCTGACATCGCCGAGGTTNTCGTGAACTCGGCGATAACCGCGGTGGAGTGCGCCTATTCGCGTTTCATCGTCGGNAACCCCNNGGGGATGGAAGACGCAATGNTCGACCATGGNGGCGGCGCCGCCNTTGANTACCAGGACGTCNTCAGCANNTCNNGTTGNGGNAGCGGCAACAATTACAGTTGGTTCAATCCCTTNCAGGANGCCCGCTACACCGCCGAAGACCTCTATGNGCGGCTAGACGGNTGGACCGCCGAGGAGCTCNCGNTTGGGGTCGTCAACTACGACTCGAAAGAGCAAATGATGGGTNTCACNGCTCTTTACGCCTCGNTCCCNTACCAGNTTTTCGGGGAGNNCATGTGTGAGGTAGCNATCGAAAGGGGGCCGCTCCTTGNNCCGGATTCGATTTTAGCCATAGGCGAAGNTTGGGCCACCAAAGCCNTCACTCACNTACAGGCTCATATTGCCGCTTTTAAANTNGATGACGGAANCGGTNTACCTGGGACCGACGCCGCCGCCCGGTTGNTACCGTACGGCATCAGCACCGACGCCGAGGCGTTCGCCTACGGCATGAGGGCCCGGATCAGGTGGGCACGCGGAGGCACGCACATGGCGGGCGCGGCGANCGATGCCGCAGCNGCNAGAGCCTCGGACGGCGACTTCNTCGCCNTANCGACTCGCGAGTCGGGCGGGGAGNNTCAGCGGNNGAACCACTTCTGGNNNGAGTNTGTGGAGNNCCNCNNCNNCACCGTAGCCGGTGTCGTGGATTGGTGGNAGGATCCTTCGNNGGGGACAAACCCTGGCGGACCCTGGCCGGCAANCGATGCNGGTGACNCCACGAGACTCATCCCCTTCACGGGATACNTTGGCTTGGNCATCGCCGCAGACGGGCGAGCCGTCGACGCCGTTGGAAATGCGATCGACAGCACCACGGCGGGCGCGGTGCTGGATACGCGAGTGACCGCGCTCTTTGGGGCTGCAGCGCTCGACAACGAGGATGCCGGGTGGCTACAGCAAAAGTGGACCTCAGAGGACGACGACGTTCCCATAGTGAGCTGGCAGGAGATGGTACTCATCCAGGCCGAGGCTGCCACAACCGCNGCGGCCGCCATCGGCTTCATCAACGAACTCCGAACGGCCGCGTCCTTGCCCNTGGTAACGTACGCGCCAACGGGTGGCGAGGTCGAGAACATGATCTTCGAGGAGCGGCGGAGGCAACTTTGGCTGGAGGGCCGCTTCTGGGCCGCGAAGATCCGGAACCAAGGGCCGACNGGNACCAAGCTCTGGTTCCCGCGTGACGGGAGGCAGGAGACAAGGGANCAGGATCCGAACGANAACNNTNTGAACGGAGGNGTTCGNNTGCGGATGAGCAATTCNGAGTTCGACCTCAATGACAATNCTGCGAGGGCCGACCGGGCTNCGTTGTGTATCNNNGAGCAGAGGCCCGTCCATTATGATCTGGGCNNGGATGGAACCTGACGTCGATCGTCNCGGGCTGTAGTAAANCGNNACGNCGATCATCGAATGGCCGGGTCCGGGGTGATTCCCCGGGCCCGGTTTTTTTGTATNGGTNGTCGGTGGGGCGGGGTGTCGNCNGANGTCCGGCTGCGGAAGCTCCATNCGCTCAGACGCTGAGCCGTGCACCAAGGGTGGTGGCNCTTCACCTCGACATCNTGCTGGGCGNCGGGGNCGCTGGACACGGAGGTCCCTGNCGCTCTAGCCTACTAACNCTTCANGAACGGCCGAAAATGAAAGCCATCGACCATGCCAGCCGGCCCCACGGTGCCGCCGACNAAAGCCACTTCGTGATCCCTGCACTGATGCAGCCCCTGCTTGGCCGTACCGACGGGCTGCCCATAAGGGTCTACCGCGTAACCTTTGGTGAGGGCGCCCGAACCAACTGGCACAAACACGACGACGTCCAGGTGCTCTACGGACTGAGTGGTACGTGCGTCGTCGTCGACCGCGGNGGCAACGAGCTCCCGCTNCACCCGGGCGACGTGGTCGTGATCGACCCCGACGAGGAGCACTGGCACGGCGCGGCCCCGGGGATGTCGGGCGAGCACCTCGCGATCAACGCGGGAGCTGAGACGACCTGGCTGGAGTCCTCGGGCTAACTTGCCTGNGGCTGAGCTTCTCAGGCGTCCCGCACGGCCCTCTTCACCAGGTTCTCCATCAGCGGCACCTTGAAGTGGTTGTACCGCAAGGGCTCTGCTCCCTCTACCGCGGCCGCCCCTGCCAGGGCAGCGGTCTCCTCGTTCTGGGTGCGGCCTCTCACGAGGTTTTCCACGGCCGTTAGGCGCCGCGGGATAGCCTGTACGCCGCCGACTACGATGCGGGCGTCGGTGATCCGGTCTCCATCTAGCCTGAGCGCGGCGGCGACATTAACGAGCGGGAAATCCCAACTGCCACGGTCCGCCACCTTTTCGAAATAGAAATTGGCTCCGGCCCAGGTATCGGGAATGCGGATCATGGTGAGCAGATCCTCGGGATCGAGGACCGTCATCCGCCGGATGTCGACCGCGGGTGTNATAAAGAANTCCTCGGCAGAGACGACCCGCTCGCCACGGGAGCTACGAATCACCATCGCGGCATCGAGTGCCACCAGGGCNGGNGCCGGATCGGAGGGCGTCACAGCCACACACCGGCTGGCTCCGAAGATGGCGTGCTCCCGATTCATGGCCTCCGGCGCGCTGGCGTAGCAAGTGTTGCCACCGGCCCTGTAGCACGCGAGCCCGAAGCGGTAATACCAGCATCGGGTGTCCTGTAGAACGTTGCCACCCACCGTGCCCGAGTTGCGGATCTGGGGNCTCGCNACCATACGGGCCGCCTCCGCGATCAGCCCGAATCTCTCTTGAATGACCGGATTGCGCTCTATTTCGGTGAGGGTGGTCATGGCCCCGAGCTCGATGCCNTCGGCCGTCTCACGGATCCCATGAAGCTCGGCGATGCCCGCGAGGTCGATGACAGCCGAGGGTGTTTTCCCCCGATCTTTGAACCAGCCGAGACTGTCGTGNCCNCCGGCGATGGTCCAGCACTCCTCTCCGAAGCGATCCAGGAGATCGAACGCATTGTCCACATCCGTGGGTTGATACAGGTCGAAATGCGACATCATGTCCTTCAACATGCCTGGCTCTCCTTCCACATGCGGGCGCCTGTCAGCGGGTTCTCACTCATGAGGCTCTTCCTCACTGCGTGTTAACCTGTAGCGGGCTATGGGATTGGTCCTGTCCCGAGGCAGCATTTACGATCATATCCGGCACGATCGGCGATCGGTTGAAGTAGTAGCCGTCCAAGGCGTCGGAGATCGCACACAACAGCGCGGCCGCCGCACATCCCATTACAGGCTCGCCGATTCCCTTCGCCCCCACCGGGTTCTGGGGATCGGGGGTTCCCACGGCCGCCCATTCCATTTCGAGAGGAACGTCCAGATATGTTGGAGGCTTGGTCTGGTGAAATCCGACCGACCCCGGTAGACCGTAGTGTGTGTCGTAGACGTGGCGCTCGAGGGCCGCCATCCCGAACCCCATCACGGCCCCGCCCTTGATTTGCGCCGCGAGACCCATCGGATGGAGCACCGTTCCGCAGTCCGCTACGCCCAGGTAGTCGATGATCTCGAATTGGCCCGTCTCCACGTCCAACTCGATTTCTATGAAACCGGTTGCCAGCGCCGGAACGGTGCCGTTTCGTGGTATGTTGTCCCTGGCCACTCCGATCAGGCCCGTGCCGGCGATCCCCTCCACAGCGCGCGCCGTCATCGGGTTGATCTCGTCGGGCACCTGTTCACCGCTGTACCGTCCGCCCAACTGGATGGCCCTCTGAGCTGCGGCTGCGTAAGTGAGNCGCCGTGACGGATTGGCCCTCGCGAAGACCGTTTCGTTTCCGACGTCGTAGTCGCCGGGCGAGCCACCGAGGTCACGCGCCGCGATCTCCTTGAGCTTCTGGACGGCGTCCATGCCGGAGGCATAGTTGGCACGGGACTCCGTGAATGACGTGTTGCTTCCGAACTGACCCAAAGTCCACGGAAGACCGCGGCTGGAGTCGCCGCGGACGATCTCGACGTTCTCCCAGGCGTAGCCGAGCACTTCGGCCGCGACCCGGGCCGTGCTGGCGTACGAGTACGTACCCAGGTTCCCCACGCCCGTGTGGATGATCAGCTTTCCATCCGGCGCGATACGCAGTAGCCCGTCGAATCCGTTGGATCCAGCCCCGTGGAACGCCTGGCCTACCGCCACTCCAGTGACCTTCGAGCCACGCCGCTGTCCACTGCGCGCACGCCTGGCCTCCCACCCGAACTGCTCTGCCCCCAGGTCGAGGGCCTCACGTTGATAAGTGCTCGTGAGCGGACCCTGGGTTGCACCGTAGCCGGAATTATTGTCCGGCGCGTTGATCCGGCGGATGGCCAGGAGATCGAGACCAAGCTCGCGGGCCGCCTTGTCAATGATCGGCTCGACAGCCGTCGCGAGCTGGTTTTGCCCCGGCCCTCTTTGCGCACCCGTGGGCGGCGTGTTGGTGAGTACCGGAAGCCCTCGGAAGCGCATGGCGGGCGGCGTGTAAACGAGCGACATCGCACTTCCGGCGGAGTTGTAGTCGCCGCCACCCGAGTTGGGTCCGTTGGACTGCACGATGTAGAGATCGGCCGCTGTGATACGCCCGTTGGTCTCGAACCCGATCTTGATCCGGCCCTGGAACGCCGGTCGGGCGGAACCGACGAAGTTCTCCTCGGCTCGGCTGATGCGCATGAGCACCGGACGACCGGTCTTCCGCGCCATGTAGGCCGGAATCGCCATCACGGGGTAGGCACCCCCCTTCGACCCGAACCCACCACCACAGAACTCGGCGACGTATACGAGATCCTCCTGTTCGATCCCGAGGAGACTCGCCAGCCCCGGCACCACGTAGGCCTGGCTCTGGGTCGAGCCGTACACGAAGCACTTCCCGTTCTGCCAGTAGGCCATGGCGCTGCGTGGCTCCATGGAGTGATGCGACGTACCGGCGGTGACGAAGGTCTCGTCGAGCACGAGCGCCGCGTTCGCGAAGCCCGCTTCGACATCGCCGTACGACCACTCCGCCAGGGGCTCCCCCATGGGCATCTGGCCCTCGCCGCCGGCAGCGAAGTCCTCAGCGGTCCACTTCAGCTCGACAACTCCCTCACCTCGCCTAACGACGTTCCCGTCGGTCCTGGCGTTCGGCCCACCAGGACGCAGGCTCTCGAGGGGGTCCACGCAGAACGGAAGCGGCTCGAGGTCCATCTCGATGGCGGCGATGGCGTTCTGAGCCGCGGTCTCGCTCTCGGCGGCCACCGCGAGGATCGGTGCGCCCACGTAGAGTGGCTCGTTCGTGAGGATTGTGTTGCCAGGCGCCGACGCTTCAGGAAGCTCGTCGGCGGTCAGAATTCCGATCACGCCGGCCATGTTGCGTGCCTCGGACAGGTCGATGCTCCGAACACGTCCGTGCGGCATGGGGCTGGTCAGCAGGCGGCAGAACAGCATGCCGTCCGCACGGAAATCCTCGGCATATTTCGCCCGTCCGGTCACCTTCGCCCGAATATCCGGCGGCGTGAAGTCCCGTCCGATCAAGTGGGCCATGTCACACCTCCCCTGCTGCGCGCATGATTCCGTTGAGATAATGGTCGTAGGCCCCGCACCGGCACACGTTACCCGACATCGCCTGGCGCGCCTCCTCGCGCGTCGGGTTCGGGTTCGCCGTCAGAAGACCCACAGCCGCCATCACTTGGCCCGGCGTGCAAAAGCCGCACTGCGGGCCCAATTCATCCATAAAGGCCTGTTGGACCGGGTGGAGCTCTCCAGTCTCACTCTCCAGGCCCTCGACCGTTGTGATCTCCTTCTCGCGCGCACGCATCGTCAGAGTAGAGCACGAGTAGTGAGTCACTCCGTCGATCAAGACGGTGCAGGCGCCGCACTCCGCTCGGTCGCAGCCGAGCTTGGTACCGGTGAGCCCGAGCTTGTAGCGTATGGTCATCGCGAGCGTTTCGTTGGGGAGCACGCTGGGGCGGCGGATCTGACCATTGACGTTGAGTGAGATTATTCGCTCTCCAGTGGCCTGTAGAGCCGGCCTGGAAGCCGCGGACGCCAGGTATGGCACTCCCGAAACCGCGACCCCTGAGGCGATAATCCCCTTGATGAAGTCTCTGCGGGACCAACTCCCCAAGGCCTCGAACGACTCGAACGGCGTACCGCCGAGTGGGTCGGCAGCGCTGGTCGGGTTTTCCGACTCTGCGGGCTGGGTGGGGAAGGGGCTCGCACCGGTTCGTGCGAAACCGACGTCGACGGAGTTCGTCTCGGACATGGGCACCGCTCCCTGCTGAGGCTCAGGTGATTATGGTACGCCGAAGCCGTGGGGAAAACAACTTNCCCCCCTTATCCTCCGACCTCGATCCGGAGCGGGATGATGGTGGAGCCCCAGTGAAGGCGGAGNGTCGCCTCGTACGGTCCGACCACGGGNAAATAATAGGCCAGGACTTCCATGTGGGCTCCAGTCTCGGGCGAAACATTCGCCCGGAAAACCTCGGCCCCGAATGGGTACAGGGCGTGATCCCGGTCCCAATCGCTGACCACGATGAGCTCCCAAGGTTCGTTCTCCTTCGGCACCATCCAAATTCCATAGCGGCCGGCGTCGAGAGGGTGCCCCTCGAGTTCCACAGGCTCGGAAAAATCGATCCAAGTCGATCGGTTGGCTCCTGGTGTCCAGATCGCGTCGTACTCGACCAGATTCCCGAAGAGCTCGCGTCCACGGGCGACAGGACGATCGTACTCCAAGGTGATCACCACGCGGTTGACGGTCTGGGCCACGATCCCGTGTTGGCTGGCCTGTGGCGCCGGATTGGTGAGCTGCGACGAGCCGGAGACGGCGCCCACCGTCGTTGTCAACGTGACAATGGTGGAAATCAGGAAGACTCGTCGCATGTTGGTATCTCCGACCCAGCGTCCGTGGGACTGGTTGACCGCTAACACCCGTGCGATCGGGCGGGCGTTCAAGGTAATGCCACAGGACGGCGCCGGCATCAGGTATTGCGGGGAACCGATCTCCACCTATGCGTATGTCAATCCTGCGGTGGCCGTTCTCCTCGGGTGGCTGCTGGCCAACGGGCGGCTCGACGNGAGGGCCGCGCTGGCCGTCCTCATCATTCTATCCGCGGTGGTGCTGGTTTCGGTGAAGGGTGGGGAAGCGAGGCGTCCGGCTAGTGATTAGTCCGAGTCGGGTTCTTCGTACGGCGCATAGGTCCCGAACAGACGCATCTCGTCTGCAGCTTTGTCGACCGCCTCGAGGCATGCCTGCAGGGCCTCTACGTCGGGCGCTACGATCTCCATATAGAAGCGATACTTCCAGGGTTCTCCACGGATGGGACGAGCCACGATTTGGCTCATGTCTACGCCGTAGCTGTTGAAGACGCCCAGCAGGTTGTACAGAGCCCCGGGTTTATTGGGGATGCCCACCGCCACCGCGCCGCATACGCCTCCAGAAACGGGCACCGTACCCGGGGCGGACAATTCGAAGAAGCGTGTATAGTTACGAGGGTCGTCCTCGACGTCGGTCTCGAGTATATGAGCCCCGTAGAGTTCAGCCGCGAGTTGCGAGCTGATGGCCGCCTCGTAGTCGCCGGATCCCTGCATCATGTCCTTGACGCTTCCAGCAGTATCGTAGACGACGACGGCCTCCATCTGCTGGTTCTGCTCGAACAGGTTGCGGCACTGTTCCAAGGCCACCGGGTGGGAAGCGATGGATCGGACAGCCTCGAGCGCCACACCAGGTGGCGCGGAAACGCAAAGGCGGATGCGAACACGCGTCTCTCCTAGAACCGTCAGTCCCGACGACCACAAGAGGTCGAGGCTCTGCACGACCGGTCCCGCCAGGGCGTTTTCCACCGGGATGACCGCCCGGTCCGCCTCATCGTCCGAGACTGCCTGAAAGGCCTCGGAGAACGTCCTGCATGGCATCAGCTGGATGTCGGGCCCCAACAATTTGAGAGCTGCTTCGTGGCTGAACGCCCCGGCCTCGCCCTGTATGGCGACCCTAGTCATCAGAATCTCAAGCGGATGTTGGCCGACTTGGTAACGGTCATTGTGTGCGTTGCGAGGCCCTTTGCGAGCCCGAATGAATCGAGCGCTCGTCTGGAAAATGGGGCACGTGCGCCGATACTTAGCTGGCCGCGAGCGATCGTGTCAAGATTCGGCTTTGTAGGGAGCCTTGCGCGCCGAAGGCTGTCGAGAAGTCCAGCTTGCCGTCCTCGTCCGAGAATAACTTGACGGGGGCGTTGGCTTGAGTAACCTTTACCGCCTATTCTCAGGATAATCGCGGCTGCCCGCTTCTTCTTTCGTGGTGAGAATCACGATTCCGACGCGGCGAGTGACCGCGAGTGCCAGGAGGTCGCGAGCTACGGATCGCCCGAAGTTCCGACCACGACAAAACGGATGGAGTAGACGATGCGTAGCAAAGGAACCGTGAAGTGGTTCAACGATCAGAAGGGGTTCGGATTCATCACCCCGGAAGATGGGACCAAAGATTTGTTCGTCCACCATAGTGCGATCCAGGCGGAGGGTTTCAAGTCGCTCGCCGAAGGGGAGAGCGTCGAGTTCGACGTGGTGGAGGGAGCCAAGGGCCCCGCCGCTGAGAACGTCGTGAAGCTTTCGTAGTTCGCGGCCAGAGAGCCGTCACGGAGAAACGGGTCACCCCTGTGCATGGGGGTGGCCCTTTCTCTAAGGAGGCTGCTGAAGGAGTACAGCCTCTTAACCCCTTCGAGAGGTTCCAGCACCGGCAAGGGGTGACCGTCCTGGATGGTGGGTTGGCTACGTCCTTGGAGGCACTTGGATACGACCTCGCCGACGACCTGTGGTCGGCCAAAGTCCTTCTCGAAGACCCCGACGTCATTCAGCGCGTACACTCCGATTTTCTCCAGGCGGGGGCGGACTGTATCACGGCCGGCACCTACCAGGCGTCCATCCAGGGCTTCATCGCACGGGGCGTCGCTAAAGAACGGGCGGTGGAGGTTCTGGGCCGAGCCGTCGGCCTCGCCGTCGAAGCGCGAGACGCATTCTGGAGCAACGCCGAAAACCGCAACCAGCGGCTACGTCCTTTGGTGGCCGCTAGTGTCGGACCATACGGCGCGTACCAGGCGGACGGTTCGGAATACACGGGAGCCTACGGCCTGAGCGACGATGAGCTGTTGGACTTCCACGGAGGGCGTTGGCGGGTCCTGGCGGAGAGCGGGGCCGATCTCATGGGCTGTGAGACCGTTCCATCGCTGCAGGAGGCGGAGGTGCTCCTTGAATTGTTACGTCGAACCTCCGATCAATGGGCTTGGATGAGCTTCACGTGCAGAGACGGGTCGCACCTGAGCGACGGGACTCCTCTCGCAGCGGCGGCAAGGATGTGTGATGCCGGGTTCCGGGTCGCCGCGGTCGGCATAAACTGCACGCCGCCCGAGCACGTCTCGGAACTCATCTCAGTGATCCGGAACGCGACCGACAAGCCGATTATCGCGTACCCCAACGCCGGGGGAAGATACGACGCCGAGCGCAAAACCTGGAAGGGCGATGTGTCTCGGCACGACTGGCCAGCGTTAGCTGCCGAATGGCGTGACCGGGGCGCGTCGGTCATCGGCGGCTGTTGCCGCGTGGCCCCTGCCGACATCTCCCGTATGCGGGGTCGCCTGCTTTCCTCGGATCAGCCATGACGGATATCTATGTCGACGCGGATGCCTGCCCGGTCAAGGACGAGGTCTATCGCGTAGCGCAGCGTTACGGACTCAAAGTGCTGTTGGTCTCCAATGCGTGGCTGCGAGCCCCGAACGAAGAGTGGGTCGAGGTGGTTGTCGTCGGAGCGGAGCTCGACGCCGCGGACGCTTGGATCGTCGAGCACGTCACCGCGGACGACATCGTGGTCACAGCCGATATCCCGTTGGCGGCGCTCTGCCTGGAGAAAGGCTCGAGTGTCCTGGGGCCCAGAGGGCGCCCGTTTACCGAGGACTCGATCGGCGGGGCACTCGCCACACGGGAACTGATGTCACAGCTCCGCGAGATGGGGGAGGTCACTGGTGGACCTCCTGCTTTCGAGAAGCGGGACCGGTCGCAGTTTCTTCAAGCCTTGGATCAGGTGGTCCACGCGATTCGGAAACGGCCGCGGTAGGGCGCTTTGACCACCGGGCGCCTTACCATCGAGCGCTCTAACCGGGCGGAACGGGATACGCACTGGCGTGGACCCGAAACAGCCGTCCTTTGGATGCTTGTGCAGAGTGATATTTTGCGACCAATCGAGCCACCTCATCGGCTAACTCGGCCGCAAAAGTGGTCTGCGCTTCTTGAGACTTGAAGCGGACGTCGGTCCGAAGCGCCAGGGTCAGGGCATCAGGGTCGCCTTGAGGAGTCCGGTGCTGAAGGCCAGCGAGGTCCTGAATCATCTGCGACGCGACGGCCAACAGATAACTGGCGGAGGCCTTGTCTTCTATTCGTTCGGGATCCGCGCCGAGCCCACCAAGCGCGGCGGGGTTGATCATGTAGGAGCGCCCGACGGCCTGCACGAGTCGTTCTACGCAGTTTCTCACCCTCCGCTCTCCGACCAGCTGGACGAGACCTTGCTCCTCCAGTTGCCGGACGTGGTAGTTCACTTGCTGGCGAGGCACGCCCATACGGCGCGCCAGACCCGCCGCCGACTCGGGTTCTGTAAGCTCGCTGAGTATCTGGAGCCGAAGAGGATGAAGAGCGGATGTCGCTGCTCCTCCTTCGTCGATGATATGTACGGCTTTGTTCATACGTCTCCTGCCTCCTGGGAGTGAACTAATACACCTAAAACGATAGACAAAATAAACTGTCAAGACAATAGTGAGAATCGCCACAATCGTTTCCTAGCCTGTGATTCCCGCTGGTACGATGGGAAATGGATAAGGATTTGGGTGACAAGCCCTTGACCGGGGCGTCCTCCGTCGCAACCCTAACGGTGTTGCCCGGCGGACGTCGGGGAATTTCCCACGACTCGATTGTCGTGGTGCCCAGCGCGGGGGACGTTCCGCGCGTGTTATGTGGTCAGGCGGTACGGATCATCCGGACTCCCGATAATGGCCACCAAAGGAGTTGGAAGATGCGTACGAGAGGGACTGTAAAGTGGTTCAACGATCAGAAGGGCTTCGGATTCATTACGCCGGAGGACAACAGCAAGGATTGCTTTGTCCACCACTCGGCCATCCAGGCTGAGGGTTTCAAAACCCTCAACGAAGGTGACGCGGTGGAGTTCGATATTGTGGAAGGGCAGAAGGGTCCGGCTGCGGAGAACGTTGTTCGACTTTAGCCAGTCCAGATAGCCAAAAGGCATCAAGCAAGGGCCGCTCCGATTCGTCGGAGNGGCCNTTCGCTTTTTCCGCTAGAAGGGGTAGAAGAAAGCCAACTTCAGCCGGGCGTTCAACTCCTCTTCTCCGAGAGGGAAACTCCCGCNAAGGCCCACGAACAGAGGGTGCCGGGCAAACGGTGCCACCTTGATCCCCGGTGAGAGGGCGACGATGCCCTCTCCGGCCTCGTCACCGCTCAGGCCGACCTCCCCGTTCAGTTCCAAGAGTCCTTGCACGCGCGGGGATAAAGTGGTACAGCGCGGATAAATCGTAGTGGAGTTCGGTCTCTAGCTCTTCGCCCGGGTTCTGGTGGAGGGGCCCTTTCAGGCCGCAGACGGCATCGAGGGAGGGTCTCGCGAAGCCATCTTGGGAGGTGTACGGCTCGAGGTGAGTCAACAGGCGGTCGGGGCGGACGCGGACGCGGTCATGGTCCGTGAACTCCTGCACCGGAGAGATGCTGCGGCCGCCGAGGCCGGCGCTCCTGAGACCATGGCGGCGGAAGGGATGCTCATTTCCTACGTGGATCCGGCTTGTGCGGCGCCTGCGTAGGCCAAACGTGTCTCCAGCTCGTGATTGGAGGCCTATCCTGAGCGAGGACGGTGCCGGGGAATGAGAAACCGGAGGAGGAACATCCCTCCCCCGTTTTCCGGTACGGACCTGACCGTCTAGCGACCGCGTCTTCGGAAGGGACGACGGCCACTTCGAGCCGACATATCGACTTCAAAGGGTTCACCGTCCACGGTCATGTCGGGCATGTCCGTACCGTCGAAGATAATCACGACGGTGCGGGTTTTCGTGACATCGCCGTCGGGTCCGTTGATGACATTGATCGTCACATCACGCGTGATCGTGCCCGAAAGCGGCCACGAGTTCTTCGTGCGCGGGACAGGGTGGACGACGTCCACCATGAGCGAGGTGCTCGACATACTGTAGCTCCGTGTGCCGTGTTCGTCCGTGTGCTGGCTCCGGGTCATGCTGGCGTTACCCGTGCCGTTCACGGTTCGGGTTTCCTCTTCTCCCTCGAGCCCGGTGATCCAGTGGTCACGTGAGCGCGTGCCCGTCCCCGTCCAAGTGTCGCGAGAGAACTCGTGGCTCGATGCAACCACGAGGTGAATCGAGTCCGTCGTAAGTGGATCCAGAGCGTCCTGCACCATGTCGTCTTCGTAGAACGTGGCCGTGCGGGTCCTGCCGTGCGGCTGCCGCTCCCCTCCGAACAACTGGCCCATGTCGCCGAACTCGTCGATAGTAGCGTCCGCGGCGATCATGGCCACATCGAGGGTCAAGCTTTCCTCGGAGGAGGACTCCAGTCCGGCCGTGTTGCTACATGCGGTCAGCGCAAAGAGGCCGAGGGTCAAGGCTCCAGATTTCATACGGTGGTTCATGTCCAACTCTCCTCATGCGACTCGAAATGCCAAACGGAGCGTCCGATCAGCCCTTCCACCCGGCTTAGACTTCCACGGTGGTGGGAACGTTAAANGGGACCGACGCACGCGTTCCGCGGAACAACGGAGGGCGGGGGCTAGAGGATTGTCGCCCGCTCGATGCGATCCAACTCGGGAAACTCGGCATCGAAATACTCGGCGCCCAGGGCGAGTGCCATCGCCTGATACACGCCGTCGCCGCGGGGCGGACCGTCTCCGTAGTCGGCGTACAGCCCATCCACGACCTCCATCCCCTCGACGACCTCGCCAAATGGGGCAAAGCGGTCGTCCAGGCTGGAGTTGTCCTTGGAGTTGACGAACACATGCGTCGTCCGGCTGTTGGCTCCGGACCGGGCGAAGGACACACGGCCTCGCGTGTTCGACTGGGTGACGGGATCGTCGGCGAGAAGTTCACTTTGCCAGACGCGGTTCACGTAGGGATCGTCATGGATCCCGAATCCCGCCGTGAAGTCCTCCAGCACCCGGTGGAATCGGACCCCGTCGTACCACCCACGTTTTACGAGATTGTAGAAGCGGTCAGCCCCGAGGGGGGCCCAATCGCGGTGTACCTCGATGACAAAGACCCCGGACGTGGTCTCNAGGCGGGCCTGGAAGATCGCCGGAGCTGATTCGTTGAACTGGCTGGCAAAAAGAAGCGGGTTCTGAAGTCGCGCTTCCTCTGCTTCGGCCCCCGCCTCGCCACCGTCCGCGGCGCAGGCAGACAAGAGGCACAGAGAGAGAAAGAGAAAGGCCGCTCTGGCCGTNTTTCCACCTGCTCTGAGAGATTGCTGGGAAGTCAAATGGACCTTCTTACCTATCCTTGGCATGCCCCCCGGATCTTACCGCGACCAGCCGTCCCATCGCAACCAGCCGTTCCGCCACGACCCTCTGAAAATGAGATGCCAGTTGGTCTCAGAGGGTTGCACTCAACGTCGTTGGAATGTTCCGGTGACCTCGACCTCGACGTGGTACCCGTCTACCCTAGCGGGGATCTTGCTGGCCGCANGCCGGTCCTTCACGTAGACCTTTAGGCAGGGTTTACCCTTGGACAGCCCGATCGCGGTTCCGGTCACCCCCGGCCGATCGATCACTGCCTTGGTGAGTTTACCGAGTGCGCCCTTCATGTCTCCGACATCTCCAAGGAACTTAGCCCCCATCGATTTCAACGCTGAATAGATCCAAGACGAGGTCGATCGGGTTGGCGATGGTATGGGTATTACTTCCCGCGAACAGGAGCCCCACTGGCCGGCGGTCATCTTGGCCACTCGACTGCGTGACCACCAGAGATCCNGAATCTCCGCCCTGGCTGAAGCGTCCGTCGGTGATGAGGATCTGGTCGATGAATCGCGCCGTTCCCGTGTTGTAATTCACGTTGATCGTGGCGTTGAGGCCGCTCACGAGGCCCCTCGTCAGGCCTGTGGTGCGTCCATACTTCTGGACCGCCTGCCCAAGCGTGGCGGTCGTCGGTTTCGTCCGTGGTTCGCCGTAGCCGTCCGCCGGTGTGCTTGTCCCCAGGTTATCNGAGTCGGTGAGTGCAATGGCCGCGTCAACTCGGTTGTTCGGGCAGCTCAATAGCCTGCAGAAACGCAAGCGTTCGAACTTGTATAACGTCCCGATGGAGTTGGCGGGATCCGTGCCTCCGTCTACTCGCCCGGGCTGGAGGATGTCATCTCCGGTCTTGGCGTCATTCCGGTTTGCGAAGACGTGGTTGTTGCTCAGCGCGAACGTGCGTTCGCCATCGCTGACGCGGGCTCCGATGGTTCCGGCGGTCACGTCCGGCTGGCCTCCGGAGACGCCGATCGGCACGGGGCGAGGGAAACGACTCTTCCGGTCGACCGGGCTATCCGTCTCCTTCGTACGGGGCCTATCACCGAGAGCCCAGAATTCGCCGGTGACCTGGGTGCGCACGGGGGTGCCGTCGAGCATCATGGGCAGGCCCAGGATACCGGGCCGGGCAGTGTAGACGAGCACCACCGGAGCGCCATCTGGGCCAACGCCTACAGCCGTGCCCACGACGCCATCGATGCCGAACAGATCCGGTGTATACAAGTCCTGAGTGGCCATCGCCGCGAAGAGATCCGCGGACTTCGGAACGGGGGTCAAGCCGTTGCCCCATTGCATGAAGCCGACGACTCCGTACTGCGTGGGCTTCAGATCAAGGCTCAACCCGTCGCGCCATCGCGCACCGATTGCCGCGGGGGAGGGAAGGAGAAACTCGGCGAGCAGCGCCCCCGCGAGTGTCAGCTTGGACCAGCGCCCCCGTTCCTTCATTGCATGCTTCCGGCGCCGACTACGCGTTCAGGCACAACAGCAGACTCTCCGTCAGGCGTTCTACTGACAACTACTGACAATCTACACGACACCTCTCGCCTCCGCTTCTACCTATATACATACGGGAGAACCATTGGCGAAGGTTCCATCCGCAACGCGGCNCACTATACTCCCTCAATAACCCTCGGCCCTATTGCCTCATTCGCCGGNAGTTCCAAGATTTTCAACTGAGGGCGGCGCTGGCGGTATCCGGGAAGACTGGGAGAGATCGTATTCTGAAAGAGAGACGGCCCATACACGTGATTGCGACNGGGAGATGAGGTTCCAGGAGACTGCTGAGCGGGTGCGTCTGATAGGACGCTTGCGTTCGCGCGTGCTGGCGGCGGCCTGTGTCGCCGTGGCGGGCTGTGGTGGGACGTCCTCCGTAGGGAGCGCCGGAACGGTCTCTGCGCCCGTCGGGTCCGACGGGGAGGAGCCCTTGGCTGGGACGACCCAGTTCGCGCGCTCCGTCGATGCGTTTCCCGTATACGACCAGAACGGCAGGGCGTACGACCCTCCGTTTCTCGGTGGCTTCAACGTGCCCCGTCCCCAGTTCGCCGACATCGACGGTGATGGGGACGTCGACCTCTTCCTTCAGGAACGCCCGGACGAGTTGATGCTGTTCGAGAACGTCGGCGGACCGACCCGACCGCAGTTCGTGTGGCGCACGGACCGATATCAGGACCTGTCGGTGGGGGAGTGGACCCGCTTCATCGACTTCGACCGCGACGGTGATCTCGACCTTCTGAGCGAGCGGCGCTTCAGCTATGTGCAGTACTTCCGCAACGACGGTACGGCCCAAACCGCGGTCTTTACCTCCATTGGAGATTCCGTTCGGGACGTCGCCAGTGAGCCGGTCTTTGCGGATCGCCAGAACATTCCCAGCCTCAACGACATCGACTGTGACGGCGATTTGGATCTCTTCCTCGGCCGCTTGAATGGGACGATCAGCCGTTACGAGGTGGCCGAATTGACGGATGACGGAGTCCCAGTGTTCCGCTTCTTGGAGGATCGTTTTCAAGACATCGAGATCGTGGCTCAACTGGGGAGCCTGCACGGCGCGAATTCGATGGCCTTCGCGGATGTCGACCAGGACGGAGACCTCGACTTCTTTTGGGGTGACTTCTTCGAATCAGGTGTGCTCTTCGTGGAAAACACGGATTCGTGTGGNGAACCCAACCTCCGCACGGATCCGCAAGCCTTCACCGCGAACGAAACGATCGCTACGAGCGGGTACAACGTGCCGGTTCTGGAAGACGTCGACTCCGACGGCGATCTCGACCTCTTCGTGGGTGTGCTCGGGGGGGCCTTCAATCCCAATCTTACGACCGCGCGGAACTTCCACTTCTACGAGCAGGTGGATGGAAACTTCATCCAGCGCACCGAGCGATTCGTCTACACACTCGACGTCGGAGACGAGAGCATTCCGTCGTTTGCCGACTTGGACGGGGACGGTGATCTGGACCTGCTGCTCGCCAACAAGTTGGATCCGGACGACACGCAGACGTCCCGCCTGTATCACTTCGAGAACGTCGGTTCGGAGCGGGCTCCTTCGTTCGAGCAGCGCGCTCATATTCCGCTCTTCACCACGTATCACTATGCGCCGGCGCTGGGTGACCTGGACGGTGACGGCGACCTGGACATGCTTGTCGGCACGTGGAACATGGGTGTCGCACTCTACCTGAATCAGGGTACACCCTCGGAGCCGGAGTTCGTCCTCCAGGACACGACCTTCGTGCGGCTCACTCGAGGGAGCAACAGTGCACCCGCCCTGACCGACGTGGACGGTGACGGGGATCTCGATCTCTTTATCGGAGAGTCGTCAGGCGAGCTCAACTTCTATCGGAACGTGGGCTCTCGGTTTGCTCCGTCGTTCGAACTGGTTTCGGATCGTTTCAGCGAGATCGATGCGGGGCGGCGNAGTTTTCCGGCGTTTGCGGATATCGACGGCGATGGTGACGAGGACCTGATACTCGGTCGCGAAGAGGGTGGGGTGCTCCTATACCGGAGGGAGGGTTCCGTGGCAGATGTGGACCCGCTTTTTGTCGTCGATTCGACGTTTACGCTGCCGCTCCCCAATTACTCCACACCGTCGCTCGTGGANATCGATGGTGACGGTGACCTCGACGTTTTCTCAGGGGGACGCGGTGGGGGGCTGATCCTGTTGGAGGGGCGGTAGCCGGTACGGCCAGGCGGATCGCTCTCCGCTACAGCACAAAGCCCACACCNAGGAACAGCACGAGCGCGCCCGCCGCAGCCATGAGCGCATAGGGAAGCTGCGTACGGACGTGGTCGATGTGGTCCGTGGCGGAAGCCATGGAGGCCACGATCGTGCTGTCGGAGATCGGCGAACAGTGATCCCCAAAGATCCCGCCGCCCAAAGCCGCTGCCAGCGTGAGCCCGAGGTGTAGATCCAGCAGCTCGGCCATGGGTACGACGATCGGAATCATGATCGCGAAGGTGCCCCACGACGTTCCCGTCGAGAAAGCCATGATACACGCGAGCACGAAAACGATGGCCGGCACAAAGCCGGGGTTCACGCCCGCTTCCGCAACCTGAGCCAGCCACACACCCGTCCCCAGGGCCCGTTGTGTTCCCGCGATGGAAAATGCCAGGGCGAGCACGATCACGACGGGCGTCAGTCCTTGAATGCCCTTGATCGTGTAGCCGGTCACTTCGCGNAAATTCATGATCCCCTGTGCCCGGTACATGACAGCGGCAAGCATGATCCCGACGATCACGCCCCAGAGCACGGCGTCCGAGCCGCTACCTGCCAGCATTCGATCCAGGTTGGTTGCCTGCGCCTCCCCACCCCCGGTGATCCATAGGACCAAGGGTACCGCGGCGACCATGGCAATGACAGGAAGAAGCATGTTGACCGCCCGTCGCGGCACGCCTTCCTTGGCCGCCAACATGGAAACGTCCGAGGACATCATGGGTTCGGCGCCGTCGCGGAGGAGTTTGCCCTCGTCCAGGATCCGTCGCTCTGCCTCCCGCATGGGTCCGACATTCCAGTCGGTCAGGGCCACGAACACGACCAGAATGATTGACAGAATCGCGTAGAAATTCAGCGTGAGCGCCGAGAGGAGCACCCGGTTCGGCTCCGCAACGTTTTGCGCAACGAGCAGTGTTACGATGTAGGCTCCCCAGGCGTTGATCGGGATGAGAAGTTGCTTGGGTGCGCACGTCGCATCGAGGATATAGCTGAGTTTCTCGCGAGAAATCTTGGCGCGATCGAAGAGCGAGCGCGACACGGAGCCCGCCACGAGTAGTCCGAAGTTCGATTCCAGGAACAGGCACATGCTGGTGCCGATGGCGAATAGCCGCACGGTGCGCCTGTTCTGACCCAAACGCCTGCGCTCGACCCAGTTGGTAAATCCCTCCGTGCCGCCCGAGGCCTGAGTCAGCGTGATGATCCCTCCGATCAGCGCGGAGAAGACGAGCGTTCTGGCGTTGCCGGGTTCGGTGATCGCTCCAAGGAAGGTGTTTACACCGTCGACCAATCCTCGGACCGGATTCCACGAGTTCATGATGGTCCAGCCCAAGCAGACGAAGGTGGCCAGCGAGATGTAGACTTCACGAGTCTTGATGGCCAATGCGATGGCCACCACGGGCGGGAGAATCGACAGCCATCCGATGGTCTCCACGGAGTCTATTCGCCTTCCACGATGCGAATTTCATCCGGGCTGTTGGGGACCACACANAGGAACTCGAAGTCTTCCGGGCCGAGGGATTCGTACCAGTGCGGTACGCCGCCCGGAATGAAAATGACGTCGCCCCGACTGACTTCGATCACCTCGTCTCCGAGACCGATGCGTGCGGCCCCACCCAGCACGTACTGCTCGTGCTCCACCGTGTTGGTGTGCTTTGGCATCCCTCCTCCCGGCTCCATGGTGAAACGGCGCATCGAGAAGTTCGGCCCTTCATCCGGGCCGATCAGGACTTGTCGAACGGTACCGGAGCCGGCGCGAACCGGCTCAGCTGGAACTTCGTTGGCGCTCCTGTGAGACACGTGCCCCCTCTCCTGTGTATCTGTTATGTGTCGGTCGCTCCAACGGCCTTCTAGCGGNTGAAGGCTTGATACTGTGGGCCGCTCTCCCAGTCCTGGACGCTCGAGATGTTGGGTACGCCCCAGTCGAGGCCGTTCCACCCCTGGAAGTCTTCCATCCTGAAGGCCCAGAAGCCGGTGACCATGTCGGACAGGACGATCAACCCGTCCGTGTTCCGTACGTCGATGCCCCACGCGCCCATCATCACGTCGTCCTCTCCGGACGGTAGATAGGTGTCGTAGAATGCCACCGTGGTCGGGTCCTCTGGATCCACTAGCGAGAAGACCTGGAGGCCGTCCAAGTAACCCGATACGAACACATAAGGCCACCGCACCTCGTGGTTGTGCACCAGATTCCGCCAGTCCGCTGTCCAGGCCGAAACGGGCCTACGGATATTTCTGGTGACTCCGTCGAGCCCCGGCTTCAAGTCGAATATGCGCAGCGGAGCATACCGGTATTCGGTCTCCGTTACTGCATAGCGACCGTCGGGGGAGGGCGTGAAGGTATGGCCCCTCGACACCCCATCGATCCCCGTGAGGCTCACCAGATGCTCCGGNCTCTCGAGGTCGGTGACGTTGTAGACGTAGTATCCACCCGTGCCCCCGCCGTAGAATCGGTCCTGCCCGGTGTCGGCGTGGTAGCCGATGTAGAAGTCGTGGTATGCGCTCTCCCCCGGGACCGCCACGGAGGGAGGGAGCGGGATCTGGGCGACTAANGCGTCCGGTCGTCCCTCGACCAAGTAACCCAGGTCGTAGACGTTCGCGTGAGACGCAACCCGCGTTGCGAAGAGAAGCGCCCGGCCATTGCTGTGNTTGTACGCGAACACGTTGTGGAATCCGCCCTGCTCCTGCGGGCCCTGGAGCCTCGCCACTTCCCGAAAGGTCGACGCGTCCGGAAGACCCGTGACGTCGAAGATGACGGCGCCCATATCGGAGTCCGGGCCCGCCCGCCGAAATTGGACGGCGTGGACTACGTAGTTTCGATCGGCCCACCGGAAGGTCTTGATGTCCGTGCCCGCCGAGCCCACGTGCAGATCCGCGTCGTCGATGCGCCAACGGTGAAGTACCGTCGGGTTCTCGGGATCGTGTAGGTCGATGACGTCGAGCCCCCCGTTTTTGCGGGCGACGTAGGCGTAGGGACGGGCCAGGTCCTGCTCGATTTCGATGTCGGTGACGCTGGGGCCCAGCGGTAAGTGTGCGACCACCTCGATGTTGGCGCTCCCTCTCATCTCCAGGGACTGCTGGCCGTTTAGGGAGCCACCTGGGGTGACGAGCGCCAGTCCAAACGCCAGCGTNGCCATCCGTACCATGTCACGTTGCGTTCTCATCGTGCTCCTCGCTCATTTCGTGCGCTGCCCTGGACAACATCAGGTTGGTGTCCCGGGTGGATCATCGTACGATGTCCCTTATCCGATCTCGAAGCAATCGTAATCCCGAATCCTGAAAAACGTCTCGTGTACGAGCGGATCGNCCCTCGAGTCACTGGCGAGCGCGGGGCTCAGCTCATTTGATCCGCGGCGGGCCAGAGCCAGGCGGCTCCCCGCACGCCGCTCGAATCACCGTGTACGTTCCGCAGCACCCTCGTGGTGACCCGATCGCTGAAGACGTACTCAGGTAGGGCTGTCTGCACGTCCTCGGCGAGCGCGGGAAGCTTCGACATTCCCCCTCCCAGAACCACGATTCCCGGATCGAGCACGTTGATGACGGCGGCAAGCCCCCGAGCTAGTCGATCCACATAGCGGCGGCGTGAGGCCACGGCATGGTCGTCGCCAGCGGTAGCGTTGGTCACGATCTCCCGAGTCGAGAGTCGCTGGCCCGTGACCGCTTCGTGATCCCGTACCATNCCGGGTCCCGAGACATACACTTCTATGCACCCTTTCTGTCCGCAGTAGCAGTCGGGTCCGGGCCATTCTCCGCCCTTGGGCCAGGGGAGGGAATTGTGGCCCCACTCACCGCCGATTCCCTGATGTCCCTCCAAGATGTGCCCCCCGACCACGATACCCGCGCCGACTCCGGTGCCTAGGATTACACCGAATACGACGTCTGCCCCCATGCCCGCACCGTCGAAGGCCTCGGAGAGCGCGAAACAGTTCGCATCATTCATCACGCGGATCGGCCGGCCCATGATCCCTTCGAGGTCCTTGTCGAACGCGTGTCCGTTCAACCATGTCGAGTTCGAGTTCTTCACGAGACGTGTCGCCGGCGACAGAGTTCCCGGGATGCCCACACCGACTGACCCCCGGGGCTTTTGGCCGCTCGCCGCACTCGCATCGCCCTCGAGGAGGGAAATGAGACGGTCGATGGCCATGAGCGTCTGATCGTAGTCCTTCGGGGTCGCGATCCGTCGACGGGCAACTTCGGTTCCGTCTCTGCTCAGCGCCAAGCCTTCGATTTTGGTTCCGCCGAGGTCGATGCCGATACGAAGAGTTGTGCCATTCATGGCGTAGATAGTCGTCTGGCGGCTGGAGGATGTCGAACCGAAAGGGCGTCAGCCGGAAGCGTTCCTGGTGTCCAACGAGGTGTCTCCGTTAACAGGTTGCNCAGCTCTTGCTCGATCATGTACCCGATCATCCCCTCGCTCTCCGCACTCAGGACGTCGAGGGGGTAGGGGCGCACGTTTTCAAGCGCAGCAGAGCATTCCCTCCGAGCGCCACGNCGATGCGCACGCTCAGCCCCCGAGCGTCGCCACCATCACCGCCTTAATGGTGTGCACCCGGTTCTCCGCTTGATCGAACACGATCGAGTGTTGGGATTCGAACACCTCGTCGGTCACTTCCATTCCGTCCAGCCCGAACTTCTCGAACATCTGCTGTCCGACTGATGTGTTTCTGTCGTGGAAGGCTGGCAGGCAGTGTAGGAATTTCGCAGGCGGATCCCCGGTCATGGCCATGACCTCCGAGTTGACCTGGTACTCTCCAAGGAGGTCGATCCGTTCGGCCCACTTCGACTCGGACTCACCCATCGATACCCACACGTCCGTGTGGACGAAGTGCGCGTCTCGGACACCTTCCTTCACGCTCTCGGTCAGTGTGAGCGTTCCACCCGTGGACTCAATGATTTCTCGGCACCGGGCGACGAGGGCAGCCTCGGGCCAACACGCCTCCGGAGCCGCTAGCCGCACGTCCATGCCCATCTTGGCTCCCCCGACCATCAGCGAGTTGCCCATGTTGTTCCGAGCGTCGCCCAGATAACAGAACGAGACGTCGGAGAGCGGCCTTAGGCTGTGCTCCTCCATCGTGAGGAGATCGGCCAGCACCTGGGTAGGNTGGAACTCGTCGGTCAGGCCGTTCCACACCGGGACGCCCGAAAANCTATCCAGCTCCTCGACGATCTCCTGTCCGAATCCCCGGTACTGNATCCCATCGTACATTCTGCCCAGCACGCGGGCCGTGTCCTTGATCGATTCTTTGTGCCCGATCTGCGATCCGCTGCTCGGTCCCAGGTACGTAACACGCACGCCCTGATCAAAAGAGGCCACCTCGAAGGAACAGCGTGTCCGGGTAGAGGTCTTCTCGAAGATCAGGGCGATGTTCTTGCCCGCCAGGCGCGGGTGCTCGGTCCCTTCGGCCTTTTTGGCCTTCAGCTCGGCCGCTAGGTCCAAGAGGTACCGGATCTCCTCCGGCGTGAAATCGTCGAGTTTGAGAAAGCTTCTCCCCCCGAGATCCACCGTCATCTATTGCCTCCTACGTCCTTTAAAACATACAAGTTTGTGCAGTGGGAAACCTAGCGTTTTTTTACTTTCGAAGAGAACTCCCGGTCCTTGGGTCTAGGCGGCGCCAGAACCCTCCGTGTCGATAGACGTGAGGAACTCGCTGGCCCAGCCGATTTCGTCTTGGTTGACGGTGTGCCCCATATGGGGGTAGATCCGCTTCTCCACCACGCTTCCCAGACCGTTCATGACCTNNGCGGATTCATGGACGCGGTCTACCGGGATGTGCGGGTCGACGTTGCTGCAGCCCAAGAAGACCGGCGTACCTTCCAACGAGCCAGGGTAGTCACGCGGCGTGCTGTCGGGCCCGATAAGACCGCCAGAGAACGCTATCACACCTCCGTAACGGCGGGTATTTCGGGCGGCGAACTCGAGAGCCAGGCAGGCCCCCTGAGAGAAGCCCATGAGCACGACTCTTTGCTCTGGAATGACCGTGCCGACGGCGCTGATCGCTGCTCCTACCCGGGAGAGGGCCGAGGAGAGCCAGGGCTCGTTCAGTTCGATCTCGCTCAGAAAGCTGTTCGGATACCACGAAAAGCCGGCGGCCTGCGGAGCGAGAAAAGCCGTGCGTGGTGCTTGGAACTCCGGTGCCAGCGCTAGAATGCCTCGCGAGCTGTCGCCTCGGCCATGGATCAGAACGACGGCGCTCTCGGCCGTCTCGAGCGTCGGACCGAACCAAACCTCCTCACTTCCTCGGTGGGGATCGTCGGTCATGAACGTTGGTCGGTTATGACCGTTCGTCGGGAAGGACGAGCCGTGGAAGTTGCGCTTCTAGTTTCTCCCTTCGGGATTCGAACCATGGGGGCAACTGGAGCTTTCGTCCGAGTTCTTCCTCGGATTCGTCGATTCCGAACCCTGGTGTATCCGTCGCAATTTCGAAGAGGACTCCACCGGGTTCGTGGAAATAGATGGAGTGGAAGTAGCACCGGTCCTGGACCGTCGTTACAGGGATACCCGCGTTGGTGATGGTTTCTCGCCAGGACTGTTGCTCTTCGTCGTCCCGGGCACGGAAGGCGACATGGTGAACACTGCCGCGTCCCATGTACACCCTCGCCCCCGACCCCGCGGAGCGAAGGTCTACGATCGAGCCGACCTCGTGCTCATCGGTCCTGAAACGCAGACGTCCACCGTACTCGCCGACGTGTTCGAAGCCCATGATGTCAGTAAGGAGCCTTGCCGTCGGGTCCGGATCGACCACATCGAGCAGCACGCCGTGGAAGGCGTGTACAGCGAATTCGGTGGGAATGTCAGGNTGAACCGGCGCTCCGGCCGTCGTTTCGCGTGTGGCGGGCCCGGCCACGATTTCGAAGATCAACCCGTCTGGATCCTCGCAGCGCAGTGACTCCTCGTCGAATCGAGTGTCTACCTCCTGCGGTGAGGCGCCGGCGCCTTTGAGTCGCTCGCCCCAGAACTCGAGGGATCCGGCAGGGACCGAGAAGCCTGTTGCCTCTGTAGCGCCCGATCCGGACCCACCTCGGGGCGCATGCTCCCAAGGAAAGAATGTCATCGCGGTGCCCGGTGTCCCTGCACGGTCGCCATAGTAAAGATGGTGGGTCCCGGGATCGTCGAAATTTACGGTCTGCTTGATCGTACGGAGCCCGAGGACGTCCGCGTAGAAGTCCATATTCTGTTGCGCGGGCCCCGAAATGGCGGTGACGTGATGTATGCCCGGAACTCGGAGGGTCACGAGATGGGACCTCGGTCTGTTGGTCGGTGCCTATCTCTGGAGAAGCTCTCCCCTGATATACTCGGCGAGGTCCAGAATCTGCTCTGGGCTGAGGGAGTCTCCCCAGGCGGGCATATCGTTCCGGCCCTCAGTCACGACCGTGACGATCGCCTGGATGGTGAGCTCGTCCGAGTACCCGATCCCGCTTTGGCCGCCTCGGCCATCCTCCCCGTGGCAGGCCTGGCATGCCGTCACGTAGAGCTGCTGGGCCGCCACCATGTCGCCGCCGGCGTGTCCGGCTTCGGGCTCGGTGGAATCGGCAAAAGCTCCGGTCCCGCTCCCACCTTCCGCGCCGGGTACGACGGGATCCACGGTTCCGGACAGAGAGAACAACCACACCCGATCGCTCCGTGCGGACCCCACGAACAGGTTTCCGGAGGAATTGGCCACGATGTATTGTTGGCCTTCGTGCTCGAACACGCTTACGGGGGCATTCATGCCGGCACCCGTCTGGAATTGCCAGAGGCGTCGGCCGTTCGACGCGTCGAGCGCCGTCAGCCGTCCGTCGTTACGTCCGACGAATACCAGCCCACCCGCGGTGGTCACCGAACCGCTGTAGCACCGGTCCGGCCAACGCTGACTCCAAGCCAATCGGTTGGTCGTCACGTCGATGGCTGCGAAGANGCCGGTCCCCGCTGCGGCTACGCCGCCGAAGATCCCTCCCCANAATCTGTCACCTGATTCGGGCTCCGCGTTGAAGGTCGGACCGCCCCGGAACATGGCGATCTGATCCGTGGCACAGACGTAGTACAGCCCCGTTTCGATGTCGTACGAGCTGGGAGCCCAGTTGGCGCCGCCCGTGAAGGAGGGTTTCATCACAACACCCTGGGTGAGGAAGGGTGTGAAGATACGCCCGCCGTTTACGAGATCGTACCCCTCCGGCGGAATGTCGATNGACTGCGGAATGTAGGCGTCGCCGATGGGATACGGCTGCGTTGCGGCCGTAGCTTGCCCGGGCTCCTGGGGTACCGGCCGCTCCTCGATACCGATGAGCGGCTCCCCGGTTTCGCGGTCCAGGAGATAGACCCAGCCCGTCTTGCCCGTCGCCGCGAGACCCGTCCGCATCTGCCCGTCGATCTCTCTATCGAATAGGACGACCGGCGTCGGCATGTCGTAGTCCCAGATGTCGTGATGCACCATCTGGTAGTGCCACCGGTACTCTCCGGTCAACGCGTCGAGNGCTACGACGGACGAGGTGAATAGGTTGTCGCCAGGCCGACCCGCACCGTTTAAGTCGGGCCCTGCGTTGCCCGTCGTGAAGTAGATGAGCCCGAGCTCCGGGTCCGACGCCGGGGTCTGCCAGACCGAGCCACCGCCGTACCGCCATGCNCTGGTGTCCTCGGGCCACGTGTCGTGCCCGAACTCACCGGGCCCCGGGACCGTGTAGAACGTCCACACCAATGCCCCGTTTGATGCGTCGTAAGCTTTCACCCGGCCTCGCTGAGCGTACTCGGCACCGGCAAATCCGGTGATGATCAGGCCATCGTAGTAGAGGGGCGCACTGGTGATTACGTATCCNTCCTGCCACCGTTCGGCTTGTACGGACCAGAGGATCTCACCGGTTTCCTTGTCGAGAGCCAGCAGTTTTCCGTCCAGTTGGCCTATGTAGACCCGACCGTCTCCCAACCCGACACCACGACTGAGCCATCCGCAACAGATCGTGGAGATGTTCTGCTCAAGGTTGGCTTCATAACTCCAAAGGATCGCGCCGGTCTCAACGCTGAGGGCGAACACATCGTCGGCCCCCGTGATCATATAGATGACTCCATCGTGCACGATCGGCTGCGCTTCGCCCGAATAACGCGGACCTGCACCCGAACCCCTGAGCCGAGTCTGCCAGACGCCTTTGAGCTGCCCAACGTTCTCACGGTTGATTTGGTCCAAGGGGGAGTAGTTCTGGTTGAACAGNTTCCCCCCGTTGGTGAGCCAGCCGTCGGTCGGAGCTTGGACGAGAGCATCGGTAGAAAATTCCTGGGCAGACGTTCCGGTTGCGATGGACAGTGAAAGGAATGAAACTGCGGTGAGGGTCGATGCGGCAAGAATGGTCTGTCTCATGATCGTCTCACTTGGTTCTTGGAGTGTCGCGCCCAGACTCGGCGTGAGGTTAACAGTAACGGATGAAACAAGCGACGGGTTCNGTTCGTAAGNCTGATGACGGATGGAAGGCACGNGTNACGCGGGCTGTCAGNTTTTCGAGGAAATGGCGATTATGATGAAATCTCTCGCTCCTATAGCCCTTACGGGCGTCGTCACTGCCATCNTGTGGAAGATTCTCCAGAGTCTCATGGCGCCCGTGATCGCTTGGATCATTGGGATGTTGGCACTTGGGCTCAAGATCGGACTCGCGGTGCTGACGATCGGTGGTGCGATCTATGGTGCAAGATGGGTGATGCGCAATCGCGCCAAGAGTGAGGCGGACGCGTAGGAGTCCTTCCTCCGCAGTCTTTCCTACCCCCGGGGTCTTTCCCTGGTACGCTTGAACCAGCTATATCCCAATATGTAAGGAGGCTGCAATAGTCCTCCAGATTCGATCCTGACGTAGCGTTTTTCAGCACTCGGTTGGTACTCACCAGGGACTTACTCTCAGGAACCCAGGAGATCGAGATGGTTTGGACCCACGCAAGAGTATGCGTCGCCCTAGGGCTTATTCTGTTCGTTGCAAAACCGGTTCTGGGCCAGGCGCCCGTGCTTCGCTCGGCACACCACGACTTTCGGGTCGTTACGGTGGCCGACGGTCTGATCGGCCCGTGGTCCATCGCATTCCTTCCCGGAGGCGACATACTGATCACGGAGAAGTCGGGGCGACTACGTCTCGTCCGAAACGGGGTCCTGCGTATGGAGCCCATCGAGGGAGTCCCAGCGGTTCTGGACCAGGGCCAGGGTGGGCTCATGGACGTGGTACCTCATCCGGATTTCGAGTCCAATCAGTTTGTCTACCTAACCTATTCCAAGCCGATCGGTGACGGCA
>PAUA01000043.1 GCA_002712565.1 Gemmatimonadota bacterium
GAATCCGGCACCACTACTTAGCGATTGTTGGTTCGGTGACACGATATTGGCGCAGACAGAGACGATCGTACTGACGGGGCGGAGCGAAGGTGATGTTGGTGGGCGTGTCAATCAAGTGAGATTCATGATTACGGAAGTGCTTTCGTCGACTGGCCCCGCAGTGTCTCCTTCTCGAGTGGACATCGAGGTTGAGGGCGAGTTTTTCGGGCTTACGCAGGATGATCTAAGGTTCGTTGAAGTTGGTTCGAAGTTCGAGCGTTGGAAAGATGAACCGTTCGCCGAGGTGGTGGCCCTGGGCATTCCTGGGCCTGGTACGCAGCGCGTAAACATAGGAGGGCAAGCAATCCGGGCACCTGCGGATGGCGAGTTCGCCGTGCGGGCCATCATCCGGATAAGCTGTGTTATCACGGCAAACGAGGGTTGCTTGGTCGATGGCACTGTTCTTGCCCAGAACGCGACGAAGCCTTTGCCCTTACCTGGTCGCTCTGACCAACTTAAGTTTCTAATTGACGAGATACGTCCGGCCCATGCTTCTATGGAGTCCCCATTGGACCGAGTGGATGTCCAGGTTGAGGGCGAGTTTTTCGGCCTTACGCAGGATGCCTTGCGGTTTGTTCAGGTCGGTGCGGAGTTTCGTCGCTGGATCGGTGAACCCCTCGCCGAGGTGTTGCTTTTGGGTACTCCGGAGCCGGGTACGCAACGCGTCCGAATAGGTAGTGACGTCCTCCGGACACCTGCAGATGATGAACTGACCGTGCGCGCTATAGTTCGGATGAGCTGTGTCATTGCGACAGCGAATGGGGAATGCTTCGTAGATGACACTGTTCTCGCTCAGAACGCGACGGTAATTTTGCCCGTGCCCAACAGTTCTGACCAGGTGAGGTTTTTGGTTGGCGAGATGCGTCCAGGCGATGCTCAGCCGGTGTTTGCATCGGTTAGGACCGCGATGGCTACTGTGCGGGTCCGTTTCATTGCTGGACAGGAGGTTCTCGACACCATGAACGTGGGTGACGTTGACTTGGGCGGATCCGTGACACTTCCGTCCGACGCGGACAGAGCCATATTGATGGAAATAGGGCAGGATCAAAAGCGAGTAACTGGCATTTTAAGCAGCGACGGTCTTCTGGGAAGGAATTTTCAGTCTGAAGGGTCCATCCTCTCGTTTACCGGGAGAGTTCGCATCCCCGTGGTGTTCACGGAATCTGGATGGTGGTATGGGGCGCAGTCGATCAAAATCGGTGCCGGATTCAACTTCCAGACTGTATCGGGAGCCATGAGGGGGTCGATTGTCGACATGGTGATTAGTGACGAGAAGGTTGGTGTGGCTCGATGAGAAGTAAGCCCGCACTTGCTTTTAGGTCTGCGAAGGAATCTAGCGCACTGATCGGTGCTGGGCGGCGTGTTGTGGCAGGTAGTTCAACGTGCGCAGCAGTTATTTATGTTGCTCGCTGGCTGCGCCGAGCCCGGGAGAAGGTTGTTGTAGGCCTCGGGGGCAAATGGTCCACTGAAAAAGAGGCCCGCAGTTTGGAACATCTTCTCGTGGGTGCTTCCAAGAGCCGATTTGTAATTGGGCTGTCGTCCCTGGTAAATGCACCATTCGCAGCTTGGCCAGGGTGTCGACTCCGGCGCATGGTAGATCCTATGATCAACCTCGACCCTCTGGCGCAAATTCGCCTCGGTGGTTGGGTGATTGTCACGACCGTGATCACGCACATCGCTCTTCTCGGCGTGCTGGATACCGAGGTTGGACTCGTTGGCTGGACTCTTCGCGTTGGGCTTGTGGTTGCCGGTCTAGCCTTGATGTGGAGGCCCCGAGCATGGGCATCAGCCTGGAAGGACCGAGCCATAAAGAGGAGATAAAGAGATCTCTCCACATGGCTACAGCTTTCGAAGCTTCACGGCGTACCAGCAGTTCAACCGCCCCATCCCCCAGGCCCGGCGGACGACGCGGCCGCCCCGGGTGATGATGAGTTCCAAAAACTCCGGCTCGGCTAGGGGGCGGGTTGGCTCAGCCTCGTCGATGTCGTCGTGGCTGCGGCCCGACAAGAACGTGCGGAGTTTGCCGAAGCGGATGAAGGGGTGGCTTGGGTCGGCGAGGCAGACGACGAGCCAGCCGTTGGGGGCCAGGTGTCGCGCGATCTTGTCCAGGACCGAACCCTTGTCGGTGACGTACTCCAGGACGTTGACGAGGAGCACGACGTCGAACTGGGCATCCTCTGGCAGTTCGCCGGCGTGGACCTTGGCCTCCAGGCCTTCGGCCACCAAGTGGACCCGGAGGCGGTCGACGTTGGCTGCGCTGATGTCGTAACCCACTACGTCGACCCCGCCCCGCCGGAGAGGGATCAGGATCGCGCCCGTGTTGCAGCCGAACTCGAGCACCCGCTGCTTGTCGAGTTCAACGATACGGGTCAGCTCGGCGACCCTCCGCCGGTGGAACATTCGCTCCAGGTAACTGCCGCTGCGGGACGCTTCGAAGAGGTCGTACTCGAAGGTGTCCGTTCCGCCGGACGATGGCAGCGTCACATCAGTTCCTTGAGGTTCTTGACCGCGAAGTCGGCGACCACCTTCCTTAACCCTCGCGTCAGGATCACATCTATCGCGTCGACGAAAGCGGCCAGCTCGTCGCGCGTGACCACAAGTGGTGGGAGTACCTGCAGGATGTCGGGATCGGAAGACGAGAAACCGGCCACGATGTCGTGGTCGTCCACTAGAGCCCGCACTATCGCGACCATGCAGAGCGAATCCAGGCTCCCCTTGAGGCCAGCCAGCTGCTTGCGCTTCCGCAGCGCCGAAGAGACCGGCGTGAAGTCGAAGTGGATCCCCTGGAACAGCCCGACCCCTCGGATTCCGCGCACGATGCTGCCGTGGCGCGCCGCCAGTTCGTCTAACTGCTCCCTGACGAACGCACCTAGCTCCGCCGCCCGCTCGCTCAGCCGATCGTCCACAATGACATTCAAGGCCTCGATCGCTATCGCGCAGGAAGCGCCAAGCCCCCCGAACGTCGTCGAGTGGAGGGCCGCCTTCCGCCCCACCCCATAGGCCCGAACGAACAGCTCCTCGGAGGTGACCATCGCCGCCATCGCGCGTCGCCCCCCACCGAGCGCCTTGCTGATCGTGACGACGTCCGGCACCGCGCCGTCTCGTTGGAACCCGAACAGAGAACCCAGTCGGCCCAGCCCCACCTTGACCTCGTCCGCGATGACCAGCGCCCCGTGATCGTGGCAGATGCGGACCACGTCGGCGACGTAGCCAGCCGGCGGGACCAACAGTCCCTGTCCCTGGACCGGCTCCAGGATCATCGCGATCACCTCGCCGTCCCCGCCCATCAGCGCGGTCTCCACCGCGCCGGCGTTGCCGTACGGAACCGTGGTCACCGCGTCGGCGGGGAGCCCCACCAGGAACCCGTCCGCGAAATCCTCGGAACGCGTCACGCTGAGCGCCCCGTGCGTCTTGCCATGGTAGCCACCCTCGGTCGTAATGAACCGGGTTCGTCCTGGTTGGGCCCGCTCGCAGAGTTTCATCGCGGCTTCGTTTGCCTCCGCTCCGGAGACGGCGAAGAAGGCTGTACCCAAAGGCCCAGGGAGCAGCCGGGCCAGGTTCTCTGCCAGCGCTGCCTGCAGCCGGTGGGGGGCGATCTTGAGCGCGTCGACGACCTGGTTGTCCAGGCAGCGTCGCTCCGCCGCGACGATTCGGGGGTGGTTGTGGCCGAGGTTCAGGATTCCGCCCGCCGAGGTAAAGTCAGTGATCACCCGCCCCCCGCGGAGGTGCAGCTTCGTTCCCTGGGCCCGTACGACGTCGAGTTCGTTCATCCCGAGGGACCGGTAGATTCGGTGTAGGCCCGGGTTCACGTGCCGGCGGTACGCTTCGAGGTAGTCGACGGCGCTCCAGTCGAGTGCCTCTTCGAGCGTCAGCAGCCTCATCCGTCCGTCACAGGGATGACCGTGTCTGATCAATGACGAACAGCGGCCGACGGACCACGTTCTTGTATACGCGAGCGAGGTAGAGCGCAACGAGTGGGATAGTTATGACCAGATAGTATAGGGCCGCTATGGCCGCGGCCGCCGCCATGTCTACCTTAGGTAAGCCTGTCACCAACACATACGCCGGAAAAGCCAAACCGACGAAGACAGCCAGATACGAGACCAATCGAAGCGGGAAAGTCGTACCTGACATGATGCTTTCTATCGCGTACAGCGTCATCCTTAGAAAATTGTAGTGGGTTTCTCCGTACGTGCGTTTCGCTCGTAGATACGGGATGGCTACTCGCCGGAAGCCAACGTAGCCCATTTCGGCCCGGACGGACACGAAAGCCGTCCTCGGGACTAGCAGCGCATCACGCACTTGCCGGGTCATCATCGAGAATTCGCCCATCCACATGACAATCTCGCTGTCAGCTACCCCTTTATTCGCTAGGTAGAACAGCTTCCGTCCGAATGTGACCAACCAAGGCTCATCTCGGTTAGACCGCTCGCCGTACGCCAGTTGAGCGCCATCCAGGATTGCTTTGTAGAAATCGACGAGCAGTTCCGGTGGATCTTCGCAATCGACGTCAACGATCGCATAATAATCTCCTTCGACCGCAGACAGGCCAGCCACAAGTGCTGCAGGATATCCAAAATTCCGAGCGAGAGTGATGATCTTGACTCTCGGATCGGCCTCGTGCAGTTCAAACATCCGATCTAGCGAATCATCCTCACTCGAATTGTTCACGAAGACGATGTTCCATTCGAGGCTTGGTATCGACTCGAGAGCTGCCTTTGCCCGTCCATAAAAAAACGGGATGTTTTGGCCTTCGTTGCGAGCCGGCACTATGACGTTCAGCTTCATTGGCAGTCAAATCAGCTAGTTGGAGGCACTGAAGTACTCGTCCCACACTATTTCCAGAAGGCCACTCATATTCCGATACAACGCAATGTGCGCCAGGTTAGATATAAGCATTCGCGCAATGCCCCTGAATGCTCCTCATACACACCCTGCCCAAGTTTGCCACCAAGCAAGCGTGTGGGCCAGACCGTCTCGCAGCGAATACCTTGGAGCCCAACCGATGTCACGCCGAAGCAAGGATGCGTCTGCAAGAACCCGCATAGGCTCATTTTCGGGGCAGTCTCTCGCACCTAGCAAAATCAAGTCTGGCCTGCCGAGCAAGTCACCTATCGTCTCAGCGATCTCAGCAACGGTGGTGGGTTCGCCCAAGGCAATGTTTACCGCGCCATCGATTCGACTTGTAGCGGCACTCCAAATAGCCGCGGCGGCATCCTCAACATGAAGGTAGTCACGGACTTGGAGGCCCGGTGTTAACTCAGCCGTCTCTCCCTTCAACAAGCGCAGCATGGTCGACGGAACAAGCCGACGCTCATCTTCGTAAGGCCCGTATGAATAAAAGAGTCGGGGGGTAAGGACACGAAGTCCTGTTAGATTTGAGAACTCCTGAGCAATTTCAAACAGCGCCTTCTTGCATGCCCCATAGACGTCGTGCGGATTCAGAGGCGTTGTTTCTACAAGTTGCTCATACTGAAGATCGTATTCGAAGCAGGTACCTGCCGCCACGAATCGTTCGCAGCCGATTTTCTGAATCAGTCGCAGCAATTCAAGGCTTCCGCTAAGCGATGTGAAGTTGGTTTCCGCAGCTGCACGACCTGACCAACCGCGCCACGCCAGATGAATACAGATTTCCGGGCGTGCAGTTTGGATAAGATCCTCGACCGCCGCCACGTTCTCTAGGTCACTTTCCACTATCGACAAGCGGCTCTCGATGTCACGGATCCGCCAACGGTCCGTCGAGGGACTGATGAGTCCAGTTACATCATGCCCTTCCGCCAGTAGTTGGCGGGCGAGATGGGAGCCAACGAAGCCACCTACTCCGGTCAGCAGAACACGATAAGTCAGCACCATACCTTCCAGGGCGACTCGCCACGATCCCAAAGTTCATTCAGTATCTTGAGTTCACGGTACGTGTCCATCGCGTAAAAAAATCCGTCATGTCGGTAAGCCATCAGCTCCCCCTCACGAGCCAACCGAGTTAACGGTTTCTGTTCAAGCACGCAGTCGTCATCGGAGTCNAAATACTCGTCGACTTTTCGGTCGAAAACAAAAAAGCCAACGTTGACCCATCCNTCGATTTGTGGCTTCTCGTCGAACCCAGAAACTGTACCAGCGNCNTCCAAATCNAGNACCCCATAGCGGGACACNGGGCTGACTGTNGTCACCGTCGCGAGCCGACCATGCGATCGATGGAATTCAAGNAGNGCNTGGACATCGACATCGCTTAAACCATCTCCGTAGGTAACCATGAACGTATCATCATCGACATGCTTCATCGCCCGCTTGATTCGAGCGCCAGTCATCGACTCAAGGCCTGTATTAGCAAGAGTCACCCGGAATTCTGCTTCGTCATGTTCACCGTGGTACTCGATTTCATGCTTGGAACCCAACGACACCGTGAAGTCGTTGTTCATCGCCTCGTAGTTCAGGAAATGCTCCTTAATCATGTTCCCGCGATAACCGAGGCACAGTACGAATTCGTTTAGTCCATGGTGAGCATAGAGCTTCATGATGTGCCAGAGAATTGGCCTGCCACCGACTTTGACCAAGGGTTTCGGGCGAAATTCAGTCTCCTCTCGGAGGCGTGTACCCTGACCACCACACAGAATCATCACCTTCACGCCGGATCCTCCTTCATGAGTACCTTCCCAAAGCCATAAATTCTAAGCAGAATACCTATGCTCGCCACGGCGCAAATCACACCGACCAGATACGACACAGGGTCTGGCACAAGCAAGATTATCAAGTAGACCATTGGCACCGGGACAATAAGCCATGGCAAGTGTCTCACATGCCCAAACCGCCGCTGCACCAAGATCATGACAATCCCGGCCGAAAGTGAATACGCCAGAACGGTCGCACANGCCGAACCTACGATGCCGTACTTTGGAATCAGGAGGAAATCGAGGACGACATTGGTAGAAGCAGACATCAGCGTCACACCGGACAGCCCCCAAGTGAGACCACTAGCGCTAATAAGCGGGACCAAGCCGTTGAAGAGTGCGAGAGNGCTGGATGCAACCAGTAACAGGGCCAAAACTGGGACTGCGTCCCCGAACACGGGACCGAAAATGGCTGGTAACAGCCAACGAGCTGTTAATAGGATCACGATGAACAAGACAGAAGTCGTCAGAAGCCACTGGGGCAAAGTCCGGTCCAGAAAACTACGTATAGCCGNTTTCTCGCCNCTGGCTACCATGATCGAAAGCTTTGGCAACAGCAGCGTCGAAAATACGATTGTAATCTGCTGGGCGACAGCTGCTATCTGCCAGCCTAGTTGATACAGGCCCACGTCGGAAATCGGACGGAACTGTCGAATGATGATGAAATCAAACCAGTTCGCGCCAAAGAACCCTGCCCAACAGGAAATAAGTAGCGGGAAAGAAAATGCGAGCATTCGCTTCCTCGTTGCTCCGCATTGCACGGGTAGCAACGCTCGTCGTCCAAGNATCAAAAGTGCTGCCATGGTTACGAGGATCGCGCCAACNGCATACAGAGCCAAAACGACTGGGACGTTCAGGAGAGCTAAGGGTAAGGCCGCTACAAGAGTCAAAACCGCTGCCTTGTCAAGAACTAACATCGCCCCGTAACGCCCCATTTCCTGTCTCGCCTGGAATACCGCTCCCAGGGACTGCAGGGCGAACGTAGCAAGAAACTGGGCGATGATTATTCCGATAGCCCAAACGGGCACTCCCAGNTATGAAGCGACAAACNGACGCCACCAGATCAGGGCNAACATACACAGCAAGGCGAACGGAAAAGCGATTGAAATNCGCGACCAAAACGATTTATAGAGACGTCNTGTCGCATTGAANTCTTCTGAAGCAAACCTCACAAATCCGATATGGGTCCAGTTGGCTGTCCCNAGCAGGAGTACTTGCCCCAGCATGAGCAGCATCGCCAGCCGCCCATAATCCTCGACGCCCAGGCGCCGCGTTAGAACTACGTTTAAGGCAAAAGCGAGCGCCATCGATACATAGTTTTGCGCTCCAAGGGCAAGGAAAGACCGAGAAAAGGGCCCCATAGTCCCTACACGGTCGATCAGGGTCATTTGACCTCATCCTCCATCACTAGGCCAAACAACAAGTTCGCCCAGAGTAGACTAGTGTTCGACATGGTTGGAGTGACCACGGCTTGGTCGAATCATAGCGGCAAGTTGGTTCAGTCGACGCAATTGCGACGCTGACAACATCGACAGACCTAACCCCAGAATAATCTTTGGGTGCAAAGCCTGTCGCCTGTCAAACTTAACTGCTTTTATCAGCATCTCGCGAGCCCAAACAGGATCATTCACCGTTCGAATTCCCCACCACATTCCGAACCGATAAACGTCTCCACGCATGATTCTGAACGATTCGCGGCTCGACTCCGGAAAATCATGCTCGCTTTCAAGTTTGCCGAGAAAAATAAGCAAAGTCTCAACGTTACGTTTTACAGCTCGCCCACGATTATGCGGATGGTCACGCATAACCACCGTGGGTTGCGGGATGAAGTGAAACTGGTGCGTCATCGCAATTCGAAAAAAGATAAGCTCACCTTCTACGAATATGTCCTCATAGAATGGGTGCCTCTCAAAGCACTCCCGCCGGATGAGAGGCGAGATCGGGTTAATCGGTCGGCGAGCACTAAACTCGGTCAATAGATTGTCAAAAATGGGCCCTTCCGCGGTGAGCGTTGCGTCTATCCAACGCTCTCCTGTGTCTACGTCAAGACGTTCACCGGGTGAATAGACCACGCCGTAGTCACTCGGCAATTTGTCGAATGCCTCCACTTGCAGACGCAGTTTGTCAGGGAGGTAGAAGTCGTCCGAGTAAAGCACCGAGATGAACTCCCCAGAGCTGGCAGCAATCGCTTCATTGAGGCGCTTTGTCGGAGCATCATTTTTCTCGTGCAGAATGACACGGATCTCCGACCGGCCTTCATAAGAATTCAGTATCTCCTCCGACTCATCCGTCGAACCATTGTCGACGACAATAAGCTCCCAGTCCGTAAACGTCTGCGCCACCACGCTTTCGATCGAGTCGCGAAGAAATTCAGCCTGGTTATACGACAGTAGACATATGGAGACACGAGGCACGGTTACATGTCCTGGATAGGGCTCAGAGGCAGTGTAGCTAAGGAACCGAGTGGAGGAACCGCATGTGACGATCTCTCCTGTAATCAGCCGGGCAAAGTCACCGACAAGGAACAAATGATAAAGGAAACGGTCATTGGTGTGAAACAGTCTTGGTTAGTTGTTCGTACAAATGTCCGTACCGCTCGGCACCCTGTCGAAGATCAAATAGCTCCTCTGCGGTCTGCCGACAACGACCACGCACGCTCGAATCCGCCAGCATGGTGCGGATCTGTGCGAGCGACGAATCAAACCCTCTTTCATCCAGATCGTCTAATACCACTCCCACACGTCGCTGTGCCACGATTCCCCCTGAATCCCCAACACCATCATTGATGATTACGGGCACCCCACACGCTAAGAATTCCGCTAGCTTCGTGGCTGCAGAGCCACGCTTCGACATCGAGGGTCGTATGAAGAAGACTCCAGCGTCGAACAGCGACATCACCCGCGGCATGTCAGCAAACTGGGAACTGTGGATAATCAGTCGGTCCTGAGGGACCCCAGCAGCCTCACAGTCTCGGCGCATGGAATCATGATCTTCCCGAGTGACAATGAGGATACGGGCCTGCTCAAACGCCTGAGAGATACACGCGAGAAATCGCAACATCTCGGCCCTCAAGTACCATCCGCTCATTGTCCCAACACAGCCGATAACATCTGCGCCAGAGATCCCAAGTTTCGAGCTTAAAGTCGAGTCTTTCTCTTCTACCGTAAAGCGCTGCAAATCAACACACGTAGGAATCACAACTACCGGAACCCCTTCCCGAACCGGGTACCCGCCCGTAGAAAAAGTCCGGACGCCTGCCTCAGTGAGTGACACAATCGCATCAGCTGCCCGGAAGAACCGTTGCTCACACCACTTACCAACGTGAAATAGAATGCCGCCTGCTTTCCAGTGCCCAGCCTCTACTTTTTCATCAACCCAAAAGCCGCGCATATCAAACAGGAACTTGGCTCCGCCGCCACGACGCGCTGTAATCGCGATCAACGACGGCACATAGCCACGAGCATGCACTACATGTATACCGTCAGAACGACACGCTGCTCTGGCAAGCTTGATTCCAATAAGTATGTCAAACAGCGTGGATACTACTGGTGGCCATTTGTGGTAGCGCAACCAAACCCATTGGATACCGTGCCTTTCCAACCGGTCTCGCATCGCCGAAACTCTTACCCGATTGGCCAAGTCTTTCGGCCTCTCGAAAGAAAGCAGCTTGATCTTGTTATTGGCCGCAAGTCGGTCGAGATAGCTGACAACCTGTGACTCGCCCAAAGGTTCGAGCACGCCGTCGTACGATATGTAGAGTATTTTATTCAAACCATCATCCCACCTAGACAGAACCCCGCCTATAATCGGCAACCCAACCGGAATCGTCCACCTTCTGCTTGCATACCAAACAATTCTATTGGTCCGTGAGCCTGGAGGCNCGTGCGCCACATGACACAACAGAAACACAAGTCAGCGCCGATTCGCATCCTCAGGATCATTACTCGCTTAAATATCGGTGGCCCNTCAATCCAGGCGATCAAGCTNTCCAGNCGCCTTGATTCAGCAGGCTTCCATACAACGCTCGTGCATGGCCAGCTCGGCCCCGATGAAGGNGACATGCNAACCTTGCTCTCCACAGAAGGNCTNNACANCATNTCGATGCCAACACTNCGTCGNAAAGTCGATCCTTTGAACGACATACGCACCTTTTGGCANTTGTTGCGGCTCCTAAGAAACCTGCGGCCAGCNATCGTCCACACACACATGGCGAAGGCCGGTGCCNTCGGACGTCAAGCCNCTATCGTCTACAACACGCTCTGGGCTCGCAACCATCCAGNGAAACTCGTGCACACTTACCATGGNCACGTACTGGAAGGATANTTCTCTGCNCCCAAAACAGCNTTATTTCTTGCTGCTGAGAAANTACTCGCNCGNCGAACCNACACACTCATCGCGGTCTCCGCNCAGGTTCGCCAAGAACTGCTCAAGGAGTATCGAATCGGAAGGGAAGATCGCTTTCAGGTTGTACCCTTAGGGTTAGATTTGGCCCCTCTCGAAGCCATCGACAATACGGCACGGCGAGACGCCCGAAAACAGCTTGGCATTCCAGAAGAAGCCAAAGTGATCGTTTGGGTCGGTCGGCTTACACCAATCAAACAGCCAGAGGTCTTCCTCGACGCAGCCAAATTGATCAAGCTACGCCACCCACAGGCGATATTCCTAGTGGTTGGAGATGGAGAGCTGCGAAGTGAGGTCGAATCGAAAGCACGTGCCTTGNAAATGNCAAACGACATACGATTTTTGGGCTGGCGGGGAGATCTCNCAACAATCTATGCAGCTTCTAACCTTTCGCTCCTCACATCACGGAACGAAGGCACGCCGGTAGCCATCATCGAAGCAATGGCATCCGGGCTTCCCAGTGTTAGCCCCAACGTCGGAGGTGTCCGCGACGTGATCACCGACCCCAGCGTAGGCACCATCGTGGAAGAAGGAAGTCCAGAATCACTCGCGGCAACAGCTTGTGCTCTGCTTGATTCCCCCGATCNCTGCCGTNAGATCGGANAATCGGCGCGGTCCTCTGCAGTGGGTCGGTTCGGGTTCGCANGGCTCGTCTCCGATATCACCGCCCTCTATCACGGCCTGTTGAATTTGCCACCAGTCAGCCTCGGTCAAGCACCTCGGGACTCTGGCCCTCGACTCTNATAGCATTACCAATTGGCGGGCCNCGTTAAAAAACAGNGGGCGGTCTGTTCTGATACGNCTCCATCAGAACAGNCCGCCCCAGTCGCGTTATCAATACTTGGATACGATGCNAAGACTACCTACCAANGAACGAGCCAGCNTACTCCCACATCGCACGCTGTGTCCCGTACANTCCATCAATGGTCGGGACCAACCATAGAAACCAAGCGGTNGCTGGATTGCTAACGAAATCTGCNGGNAAGGGATCTACTACCAAANCATTCTGCTNGCATAGAGCAAGCACNCGGCGCAGNTGCCAAGCNGATGTCACCAAACCGACCCTTGACCAACCTNTCTNTNGAATGAGNTCCNGGTACGCCAANACCTCTTCCCTNGTATTNCGNGGCCCAGGCANCTCCACGATNNNCTCANAAGGTACGCCGAGTTGCTGCCAGAGCNTCNTCGTTTCCGCTCCGAGTTCACGCATGGGAGTGAANCCCTCGATNCCTGAGCCGGAGGCCACGAGGATTCGNGNNAGATTAGCCTGNTACANGGCTGCNCCCAGACGGATACGGTCACCCGGGNCTCCTAGCTGAGGATTGCCNGCTGGCGTGAGNGAGCTNCCNCCAGAGAGAACAAGTATGGCNTCGTANGGCTCGTGNNNGACCAGGGGNTCAATTCCCACNAANGGGGNCTCCANCGAGCGGATNGCCCAGAANCCNATCCAGGAGTTCCCCATCAGGGTAAAAACAACNAGNATCGTGCCGACTATGTATTTCTCACGTCTNGCTCGCATCAGCCAGCAAGCGANNATTAGACTNAACCANACCANCCCTGCNGGCATGAGAAGNAATGCNACGGCTTTCTGGAANACAAGCATGAGNAACCTCGATAGCTACGCCAGAAAACCAACTGACACNGNGCAATACTCTCGTGNCCCGGTGAAAGNGTACTCCGGTTCAGGCAAGTTCNGCAGANGCNGCCAGCTCACTTANNGAGAAGTGTNAGCGCCTTAGCCGCAGGTNNATTCCNAGACTNNCTAGTTCTGCNCGCACNTTGTCATCGGCAACCCTGNTNGNCGAAANCCAGATCTCNTGNANANTTNCANGNTCNTCGCCNTCGAACCANGAGNGCAAGCCTTGCACCCGCAGGCCNCCAAGCTTCTGNCCCCAAAGAGCAGGGTCGTCATCGATGAANCCTNTGGCCCTGAANTCGGCNTATTTCTCGTTGTACATCATTTCGTCNAANAGAAATTTTCCGCCACGACCAGCACCATAGATAAGCACGNNANTCTTCTTNCTCCCCTNCGCGTACCGCAGNAAGCNTGTGCGCNAAGCTGTCGAAGATGCGAAANCTGAGACGTGAACCNNTNAGNGCNAGAAACAGCAGGAGAGCNTGGATCANGTAGGCACTNCGGCTGTGTCCAAGACCNAANCTGCCCACAAANGCGATGNCGCTNACACTTAGTANGGTTCCCANTAAAACAGCACCAGCATAGTTAGCCACGTCTACNACTGTGATGAATTTCCAGCGCCCCCTATAGGTGCGCATTAGGAAGAANGCNAAGACATAGGNNGGCACCACNAACGGATANGCNAACACGAGTGCCGCNCGGGTNTCGGGAGCTANCNNCCCCTCAAANCGAAGNAGGTGGGCTGCCTGGAAACACAGGACCACGAGGNTTNNGTCAAGGAGGACCTCNGCTGCCCGNCGCTTNTGAAACAGGTNCGTTACCAGNGGTGTCCACGAANCATCCTCAACTACTCTCAAGNTTACTGGCNTTGCCTCAGNTTCTCNTTCTTTAATCTTCACNCGCCCGAGATAAACACCCACCAGTATCAAGAACAGNGCATAGAACCCGAACAAAGGNANGGANTGCTCGGGAAACCNNGCCATTAACATAGCAAGGCNTCCACCAATCGCCGCCACCANGTACAAGGTCCANACTGCTCCCCATTCGGGNAGNCCTAGCCCTACNAGNCGNTGCGAGGAGTGATCNTTTCCNCCAACTACAGCNGGTTGGGCCCGGAGCTGTCTCGTTACCGTGACTAAGGTAGTGTCGAAGATCGGAACCGCCAGCACAGTCGCCGGAACAATCAGCGTCATTANTGGAGCCAGGCCNTNCACTCCNAGGTAACNATTCAGACTGCTGGGCATGGTCAACGCGGCCAGCACATAGCCTAAAAANAGNGCGCCCGAGTCACCCATAAAAATNGANGCAGGTGGCCGATTGAACATCCANAATCCNAGNGTNGNNGCGATGAGCGTAAGTCCAATGAAAAANCCAATGCCCGGTTGNTCACCTNCAGCAGNTGNATNNATNAGAAACGNATTGCTCCCCAGGGCAATAATTGCGACACCNGACGCGAGTCCGTCCATGTTGTCGAGCATGTTCAGNGCATTNGTAATNCCNATGAACCAGAAATATGTNAACAACAAGTCCNNNGNAAGAAAGCCCGTGACTCCAATGACCCCTCCAGCAAGAATGAAGATGTTTGCTGCNAANAGCTGNAAAACAAACTTCGTNGCTGGTCTGAANTGGTAAAGGTCATCGAGCAAGCCCAAAAGGAATATCCCCAGTGCGCCNGCCANAAACGCATATGGCAAAGGNATCGNCAGAGCTGCCCCTGACTCTGGCAGTTCTTCTTTCCANNNAAAGACGAGGATCGAGGTGGCNATAAAGAAAGGTATGAAGATNCCGATCCCACCATGAAGGGCTGTAGGCACCCGGTGCCAACGATCGGGACTTGGNNNNGCCACCCACCCTCGACGCAACGCAATTGTCCGTATCGCCGCCGTGAGAAGAACGGCTGCAGCAAAAATGACACCCATATACAACAGTCGCGACCCATCGGAGAGTGGATTCATTGGATACTAATGGTACGACTTATCAGNGAAAAATGGGGGAAGTNCCAGTAACTACCTTNAAAGANTTATTCCANCCACTACACAAGATGTNTCGTGTGAAATACTNCANACAACCNTCAANTTANCGGTCTCCTCATGNTGCNATCAATGACCGNNCCTCGATGTACACTGNCTCNCCACACAGCATGTTCATACAAATGCCGTCATGGAAAATCACCCCATGAATACCAGCTCTTCNTCGCTGCCGNNAAAACANTCCGAATTTNCTGGNGACAATCATTGAACNNACGTAAAAAAAGCTCNNGAGCATACCCGGTACGCTGATGCAAGANACTCCGNCNANGAAACAAAGTNCAGAATTCACCGNAGCTGTCCAGNNNCGGATCGCNGCACTCCGNAACAGTGTCGCTTTTCAGAATTACGAGNANGTGCGCNACCATGTCCTGCGTATGAAGGACCTTGAGGCACAGCGTTCGGAAACGGTACTAAAACCNAGTGCCTACTGGCGNGAGGAGCTCGAAAATTTCGAGTACATGCTCGATGCCCACCCACTAATCATTAACAAGCTTCGACATCACTCTCACCACGTCACAGGTCTGCGAGTTTATGACTATCGGTCGAACAAGGATTCTGTACGAGAGCTTTTGGCGGAGAAGCTCGAGGTGCTAGTCAAAATGGGTGGCCATGACCTCCTGGTTCCAGAGCCACGTGATATGGGTGGATTCGGGTTCGAGATTGAAGGGCAGCTGTACAACATCGACACACTAAAATTCTACGAAGTGTTGATCGCAATGCAACGAAGCAGCGTCTTACCGGACCTTCGCAAGCCAGCTGATCGAAAGCTGGTCTGGGAAATTGGAGCCGGCTGGGGCGGCTTCGCCTACCAATTCAAGACCATCTGCTCCAATGTGACCTACGTGATTATGGACTTCCCCGAGCTATTCCTCTTTTCGGGCACTTACTTGAAGACCATGTTCCCGGAAGCCCGGGTGGAATTCTTCGATCACGGCTCACTTGGAAAGCTTCTCGGGCAGTGGCGTGACATTGACTTTCTATTTGTACCGAACACGTTTCTCGACGATTTTTCTCCTGACCAAGTCGATCTTGCAATCAACATGGTTTCTTTCCAGGAGATGACTTCAGACCAGGTTCGTGCCTACGTCGAGAAAGCACACGAGCTGCAGAGCCCCTACCTCTACAGCCTTAATCGTGATCGGTCGCCTTACAATCACGAGCTCCTTAGCGTAAGCAACATCATCGCCGAACGTTTCTTGCCTCGCCAGATTCCAGTCCTCCCGGTCAGCTATCCAAAGATGCTCAACAAGCTAACAAAAGCCAGGGGTCTTAGGGCACGCCTAAAGAAGAAGAAGAAGAAGGTAACCAGACCCGATTACAAGCACATTGTCGGCTGTCATCGGATGACGCTAAATGGAAGGCACATTCCAGGGAACACTGGGGAGACGGCTCCTTCATTAGGATTGCCCCCAGGAGGAGCGTCGGAATGATCGTACCGCTGATTGCCATCGGAATAGCGCAATGAACTCTCCGGTTGTTACGGTGGGGATCCCTCTCTATAACCACGCGGACTGGCTGGCCGAAACGCTCGAATCTCTACTGACACAAACCTTTCCCGACTGTCGCTTCATAGCAGTTGATGACTGTTCCACGGACGACTCTCGACAAGTCGTCGAAAGCTACGTAGCAATTGATGGTCGGCTTAGCTACGAGTGCAATTCCCAACGTTTGGGAATGATCGGGAACTGGCGCCGATGCTTCGAGGTCGCGCGCGAACGCTATCCCAATGCCCGGTACTTCGCCTGGGCAAGCGATCATGACCTCTACCATCCACGAGCATTCGAGGAACTGGTTGGGCAGCTAGACAACCATCCCGAAGCNGTACTTGCATACTCATCACATCTGAAAATNTCAGANACTGGNGAGCCGCGGGGNCAGGGTGGATGGNNGTTCGACACAGCGGGTATCACCAGCCGGAANAAAAGATTCGTGGAAACAACNTGGAGAATGTCAGCTGGCAANATGATCTATGGTTTGTTCCGTTCNGACGCACTATTGAAGGCCGGTGTCTTTCGTAAGATTCTGTTGCCGGATCGCTTNCTAATCGCTGAAATCTCACTTCAGGGNGAGTTCCGACAGGTCCGCGAACTTCTATGGTACCGGCGTCACGAGGGGGTCTTCAGCCTGGGGCGACAGCGTCAGTCGCTCTTTGGATTGAAGCAACCTTGGTGGGCACNCATTCCCTGGTGGATTAGCCAGCCAAAGGCACTGGGCTGGAATTTNTGCNTTCGGGGNACTGGAAGNCCCAAAGTCAGTCGNCTTTACGGGTTCTTCTACGCATATCGAGTATTTTTTCGTGTCNACGNTACTGCACTTCGCNCGTGGCATTCGCCGATTCCAGAAACGNCACCTGCCTCGCTATATAGANANNGCCAAGGAGTTCTTTTCGNGNCNGTCGCGCGACACTGCGGCNGGNNNCTGAGTTNCTGAAAGTGNNACGGGATCGNCGCNACGNTNAGTCAAGCANNTCNCGGGGCCANGTNTCGATCTTGACTGNNCAGNTGACAGTCCGTTCCGGCAAGGGNTCAAAGCTTATCCTCAANGANCTTCGCGCANNAGGNGANCTCAGGGTNCAATTGACTNATCTCGATGGNACGTNAATTCCNGGCTTTACCTTCGATGACTGNGTCCCATTTCGTGCNGATNAATCNACCATNGAGGTNGAGTGGCTCGCNGCTGCNAACAAAACNGAGAGNAAGCCANGGCTCNTNGATCTGTCNCGACTTGATGGTCGGACCGTANNTATCNAAATTTTNGCGGNNGAGCATAACCCCAAATGCCGCTGTACCACGGTCATTAGCGGAGAGCCTCTTCCCCTAAGGATTGGGCCCGGACCACACCTATTCGTCGATGACGTGTTTGTTGCCAAATCCGAGAATCTTGCCTATACGACAACTCATCCGGAACGCTGCGACACTCCACTCATTGAGGGTGCAACGAACAGAAACAGTCAGATTGTCTCTCGCGACCGAATCGCTCCGGGCGCGGTGATGCACGATACGGAAACTAGCTTATTCCGTATGTGGAATTGGAAGGCAGGAAACTCCGTCCGCTCCGAGCTTGTCCATCGAACATCGAACAATCCGAGTTGCTGGCCAGAGAGGGGTGAAACCGTATTCTGCTTTGATGGGTTTGGCTCCAAACTCATCGACAGCAGTCCGTACTGCGACGACGAACTGCGCCGCTTTAAGTTCGCCTATTTCAATTATGAGCCTCCGATGGGCACGTGTGTCGCCTTCTCTCCCGACGGAATTGAGTGGGAGCCTTATGCGGCCAATCCGGTACTACCGTTCTATCCAATCGGCGACCCGCAATGGGCTAACGGTGTCGGTGATATCACCGATCCATTTTGGGATTCGATCAATCGACAGTACGCAGCCTTCGTAAAGATGCCTTCAGCTTCTGCTCAAGAATTCGGTGTGCAATCTCGTACGGTGAAGCAAGGCTTGGGGATTCGGCTCACGGCTCTCACCACAAGTACGGACTTTATGCACTGGACCCGGCCACGGCGCGTGTTCATTCCTGACGAACTAGACGAAGGCGTAACCGAATTCTACGGAGCCGAGGTCCTGCCACGGAAGAATATCCTGATCGCATTCGTCCGCATTTTGCGTGACGATGTAGCTGCCGAATCTGACGGGCCGATCGAGGGAATTGGTTACACCACGATCGCCACGAGCCGCGACGGGAAGAGTTGGCAACGACACCGCGACGTTTTTCTCGATCGAAGCTCGATGGCAGGTGCTTTTGATCGGGCCTTCGCATGGATCTACGCCACACTCGAATGGCAGGATCGAGTGTATCTCTACTACGCAGCCTACAACGAAGGCCACAAAACGGGGCAACGCAGCATCGGCCTAGCCAGCTTGCCCCGCGACCGTTTCGTCGGACTCGAATCCCGCGGCTCGATGGAAGGGCATCTGGTCACACCGTTGCTTATCCACACGGGGCAGCAGATGGATTCCCTCTGGGTGAATGTCAATGCCCGGGGGGGAGAACTACGGGTACAAGTCAGGGACGCCAGGAACCGTGTTATCGACGGGCTGTCATTCGATGACTCCAAAGCTGTGATAAGCGACTCTCTTGCGCATCAAGTCGAGTACCCAACCGATCTTAGGGCGCTACAAGGCCTACCTTTTCGTCTCGAATTTGCGCTCCGTGACGCCACCTTGTTTTCCTTCTCCTTGGGCGGCTCCCACTCCGAGCGGTGATCAAACAAAAGCGGCAACCTATACGCTCAAATCGCTCTGATACAGAGCAATGAGGTTGCCGTGCCAAAACGAGCTAAGCCCCAAGATGCTAACGGCTTTTCGAGACAACCCCTCTACCGACCTCTGAAGGCCATCGCGCGCAGGATTGAACGCGTCAAAACCACGATATCCAGCCATGTGGACTGATGCTTTATGTAATAGAGATCGTACTGAAGCTTAACGAGCTGATCTCCCTTAGTCGCTGCGTAGCCTTGACGCACTAGGCCCCATCCGGCCATGCCCGGCTTGACGGCGTGACGAACCCGATAAAACGGAATCTCCTTTTCCAGCCGCTCGACGAATTCAGGGCGCTCAGGACGCGGCCCGACAACGCTCATGTCTCCATTAAACACGTTCAAGAACTGTGGAAACTCGTCGATGTGAAGTTTGCGGAGGATACGACCAACGCGGGTGATTCTTTTGTCTTTCTTTTGTGCCCACATTGGGGTTCCCTTCTCAGCATCGGGAATCATTGTGCGTAACTTGTAGATCTTGAAGAGACGGCCACCTTTCCCTACACGAGGTTGCGTGTAAAAAATCGGGCCAGGCGAGTCAATATAGATCGCTAGGGCGATGAACGGCAGGATAATCCCGAGCAGCAGCAGGCCTAGGCTCGAGAACACGAAGTCAAAAATTCGTTTGGCCGTTGGCCCGAGAGTTCCCGAGCCAGGATGCTGGAGCGGCATTGCCACGTACCAGTTAGCCTGCACATGCTCGACTGGAACGTGGCCTGTGAGTTGCTCATAGAGGTCAGACATCGGGATGATCTCGACGCCGCGTTCTAAGCACCCCATCAAACATTGGAGCAGCTCGGCGTCGATGTCATGGTTGATCGCCAGTATCAAGCTTTTCACCCGCCGGCTGCTCAGAAGTTCATCGAGGTCATTCCGGTTCCCGATAACCCTCGGTGCGTCGGGCGGTGCCACCTCCACGGAGGTATCGGTGGCAGCTGTCCGGCCAGCCATGACAGCCATCTCTGCTTTTGCGGGATCGTCATCGATGAAACCAACGATGTGATAGGTATCATCCCCGTGCTGGCGAAGCGCTTGCAAAACAGTGCTTCCAGCCCAACCCGCACCAATGATAAGCGTGCGGCGACGAAAAAATAGTCGCGCTAAAGTAGCAACGTAAAAGGCGCGTCCAATCAGAAGGAACGTGAGTGCCATTACTGGGAACAGCACTAAGTAGCGGCGCGACGGGGGCAGAGAAGGAGTCAGATACGGAATCAACATAAAGATGAGTATGGCCAGAAATCCCGACTTGGCCACAGCCTCGGCCGCGTCCGACATGTGAGCCGAGCGCCTCAGGTTGTATGAGTCAAAAGCGTTGGCAAGCACCAGATAGATGCTACTCAGGAGGAAAAACCAGTGCGGGTACAGAAGGAGCAGCTGCAAACCAGACGCGTAATCTGGCCGCAGGCCCACACCCCAAGCGAGCGCCACGTTGATCGCCAAGAGGTCCAGTGCCACCAATAAAAGGCGCCTCTCGGAGATTTGAATCGGAAAATGGAAAGGCTCGCGTGTCTCCCCGAGTTCCCTGTGGGAGGAACCGGGTTCCGGGTCGGGCTGGATCTTTAGCTTAGCCATTGTCTCAATGCGCACTACCTTTCCGTGTTCCCACACGCCGCTCTCCCCAGAGCAATCTCAATGAAGCAGTGAAGAACCTAGCCAGCACCATCAGGGCGATAAGCCAGCCATATAGCGGAAAGAAACGATTCCTTGGATATCGGCAAAAAATGATCCACGGGTTTCGATGATAGTAGTACAGGGAGCGAAAGAAACGGATATTGGTACCACCTTTCCCTCCAGAGTGAATAACCTCGGCCTTTGGCAGGTACACTACGCACCAGTCAGCTGCCGCTATCCTGTAGCACCAATCGAGATCCTCAGAATACTGAACCAAAGTTTCGTCAAAGGCACCGAGTTGCTGGATGACCTCACGGCGCACCATCATGCAGGCGCCGGACAATGACTGCACTTCGTGCGTTTCCTCCGGGTTAGCGTAGCGCAGTAAGTATTCACCTAACGCCCGATTATGCGGAAAAAGTCGATCCAAACCCACCGAGTAAGCAAAGCTCGACAGCGGCGACAAAAATCCACGCCGGCACTGCGGCTGCAGGGTACCGTCATCGTTGAGCACCTTGGGACCAACAGCACCAGCGGCGGGATGCTTCTTGAGATAAGCCACCATGGCGTCTAGCGCACCGGGTAATACCTGAGTATCGCAGTTGAGAACCAGAACGAAATGTCCGGCGGCAGTGTTAATTAACAAGTTGTTGGCCTTTGCATAGCCAAGGTTTTCGGAATTCACTATGACACGGGCCTCCGAAAAAACCGCGGTTACAGCTTCGGTACAAGACCGCGGCGAGGCATCGTCTACGACCAGAATCTCGTAGTTGCAACGCGTATCGCTGTTACGAATCGAGTTTAGGCAGCGCGAAAGATAGTCGGGCGCATCATAGTAAGAGATGCAGATCGACAGCTCGATAACCTTGGTCGGGGGCTCAGTCACGGTAGCGTCAGATGATCGGCTGGCACCGGTGTCGATGGGGCTCCTTCGCCGCCCGCGGCGTACGACTCAGCTGGATAGATGAAGTCGGCGCCATTGAGGATGCCATCACAGATGACGTCTAGGCCGAGGCTTCGCCCAGGCGCCAAGCTATCGATGCTGTCAAGACTCAAGTCGAATCCGAATAATCCGCCTCTTCCCGGCTGTACGAATTCCAGTGGGATCATTCTCCGAAAAAAGTAATGGTAAGCATATTTTCGTGCTCGCTCCCTGGTCGGACCATCAAGGCGTCGGTTCAGTGGCAGCTGATCTAGCAATTCGAAGTACTCTTCGGGGGTCGACGCGTCAAAGCTGAAACCCTTGTTTCGAATCCAAGCCTCGCCGGCTACAACCACCGGAACCCCAAAGGCAGAAAGCTCGATTCCCATCTTGGTGGCATAGATCAAGACCGTGTCACAGTTGAGCATGACCTCATAGGTACTGATTCGGCTCTCGGCGGGAATGACAAAGACGTTGTCGGGCAATACCGAAAAAGCCTGATTGAGCTCATCTGAGATGGTTTGCCTAGCTGGGAGCTGGCCGCTCACTTCGGCTGGATGGGCCCGAATTATCAACTGTAAATCTTGTCTGCGGGCAAAATACTCGACCGTGCGAACGGTCCAATCGAGCAGACTCGGAAAAGCATTTGCCGCATAATGTAGCTGCGCATCCCACAAAACATTGGTCAGCATGCCGATCCATGGCTTGTTAGGGTCAAGCCCCAAGGAGCTGGAAATCTCTTCAAGGCTCTCGATCGGCTGCCTATTGAACGAGATCCAGTCGCGGCTGCCGCAACGACGACTCTCCAGGTACTCCATCAGAGAAGAATCGAACTCCGGAGCCCAAGGAATTTCTTCCCACTTGGCTGTTGACTCGTCGATAAACGTCTTGTGATACGTATCGTCTTCGCTGAAGGTGAAGCAACCTCGCCTATATGCAGGGTGCCATGTAGCGACCCTTGCTCCCCGAGCCCTAAACTGCTCACAGATGATCCCTTGCGGCACGTAGAGACCATGGTGGAGCACAACGTTGTCGAATTCCATCTCGTCGAGGAGCCCTCTCGTGGCCTCTGCCGTCAACAAGGCAGCCCGGAAATACGACCTCAGAACCTCTTCACCGCGCGGCTCTCTGTCCAGTGAGCCGCTGGCGAAAAAGCGCAGAGCACCAGCGAGCGCATGCTCGCCCACCGCGATGTTGCCAAACCGATAGCCGGATATATCTCCAGCGGGGAGACCAGCAGCCAGTTCCCCAATTTCGTGACGCCGCAAGTCAGTCACGTAGCTGCTAAAGCGATGGACCGGAACATCTAGTGCCTCGAAGACCGAGGCAGTAGGTTCGGTACAAGTTCGGCAAACATCGTGGCGAGAGCCGTGACGGAGGAATTTGTCTTGGTTCGGGTAGAAGTAAGCGTCGACGAGCTGGCACGCGGGCAAGAAGCTGTCGCAAAGGAACACGTGCGGCTCTGCTCCCCGGAGCTTCAGCGCCATAGCCAACAGGCTATCTAGCCGACTAGCTGGTTGATATGCGCCTAGACTCGTCGCCAATAAAACGCGTTGGCTCTCTCCAGTACAAACCTGAGTCGTCTCATCAAGATTCAATAGCGCCTGCCACCACAGGCCCAGCGCGCGTGTCTTGCGGGCACGCGACCAACCTGTGAGGCGCTTGACAGCATGCAAGCGTTTAAACGACTGCTTAAGTCGGTGGTTCACCGAACGCTATGCTCGAGCATTCCAGCCTCCATCAACGGTTGCCAGCCACCGATGTTGGCATGACCTTGGAAAAGAATTCATCAGGCTCTGGCAACTGCTCAATGGCCCACCAGGGATCGTACTCAACGAGTTCGTCTAAGGTATAAACCCCTGTAGCGACAGCAACGGTTCGAGCACTAATAACCTTCCCGCAAGCGATGTCCTTCGGCGTATCACCAATCACATATGTGTCTTCCGCCCGTACGTCGCCGTGACGTGAGCGTGCCAAGTCGAGAGCACGACGTGCGATCGTCGCGCGGTCGTCACCATCTTCAGAGAAGGCACCACCGTCGAAATATCCCGAGAGTCCATAATGCGTCAGCTTAGCTTGGGCACCAATCGCCGTATTACCAGTGAGCGGTATCGAAACCACATCCGGGAAACTCTTAATGTGGTCAAGTATCTTTACAACGTTCGGCAGGGCATGCCCGGTCCGCATCGGCAAACAAGAAGGTAAGAGTTCTTCGTAGCGCCGCAGGGTGGGGACTACACGGTCAAGACCAGCACCGCATTCTTTCGCTAGCTTGCCCGCGATCTCAGCGTCAGTCAGACCCGCCGTGGGAAAAGAATCGAGGGAGCGATCAGAACCTAGTACTTCTCTGATTGCTCCTTCCCAAGCAAATACCCCTGCTCTCGCGGTTGACAGCAAGGTGCCATCGATGTCCCAGAACAGGACGACGGTCAAGACGATGGCTCCTGCATCGCCGCCGCTATCGAGTCAGCCAAGCTCCCGGAATCGAGACGGTGAAATTTCTGTACTTCAGCAGTCCCTCCGCATTCCGGGATTTCCGTAAGACCAATTTGTCCAGCGCGGATGCCACCGCAATTCATCTCAGCGAGCTTGCTAAGGACCATCTGCCCCTGACCACCGTGGACATAGTGGTTATCGAGGGCGAAAACCCAGCCGCACCCGTCAATGGCTTCGCGTAGCCATTCACCGTCGATACGATTGAGCCATGGCAAATTGATCACCCTTAGACTCACGCCGCTATTGTCTGCCAGATGCTCAGCAGCGTGCCAAGCGTTTGATAGCAACCAAGGGCCATAACCGATAGCAACGACATCGGTACCATCGCGCACAACAGCCCCACGCCCTTCAATCATCTCGTAGTCATCAGGAAGGGTGAATGGCATCTGCCATCCCATCGAACACAGCCGGAGGTAGCTACTCTGGTCGGTCCCATTGAGGCAAAACTCCAAAGTCTTAGTAACTTCTATTTCCATGCAAGGCTCAATGAGAATCAGCTTCGGAACCGCACCAAGCGTCGAGATGTCGCGCACGGATTGATGCGAGTGGCCCGGCCCACCTGGCAACAAACCCGCCAACGAGCCGACATAGATGACCTTTTTATTCTCCGTAGCGTTGTTATAGATCTGCTCGTTCGGGCGCGTCGACAGAAAACATGCGAAAGAATGAGCGATGGGAGTCATTCCCATCAAGGCCAACCCCCCCGCTTGCGAAACCATGTCCTGCTCGGCGATTCCACACTGGATGTACCTATCGGGAAACCGCTCCTGGTAGGGAATCAAGCCGCAATCGAGAATGAGATCGGCGTCAAGAACGACGATGCTCGGGTCGCGCTCTGCCTGCTCGACAAGGGCCTTTGAATATGCGGCAACCAGGCGCTCCTGTTTGCCGTGCTGTCTCCTAACCAAGCGGTCCGAACGCTGAAGCGGCAGATCGTCGATCCCAGCATCCGCGAGTATGCCGCGGGCGGATTCGAGGAGTTCCTCAAGCCCGCGATCATACTCATCGTCAGTCGGCGCACCACTGTGATAATGGTAAAAACCGTCTGGCCCAATGGCTGCCGACTCCATGAATGAAACTCCCTTGCCCTTGATAGTGTCGGCAATCAGCACCTTAGGCTTATCAGTAACAGCCTCTAAATCACGCAGGGTTGCATTCAAGGCCCCGAAGTCGTGCCCATCGCAGCGCGCCACATACCAGCCAAAACCGGCAAATTTCGCTTCCAGATCACCAAGGGGGCTAACGTCGCGGACCCAAGTGTCAGACTGGATCTTGTTGTGATCCACGATGGCAGTGATCTCACTCAAACCGCGGCGGGCTGCCGATGACAGCGACTCCCAAATCTGGCCTTCCTGAAGCTCGCCGTCCCCGGTCATGACAAAAACTTTGCGGTCGATGCCATTGAGTCGGTTGGCCTCCGCCATCCCTTTGGCTTTCGAGATACCCATGCCGAGCGAACCAGTGTTGCAGTGCAGGTAAGGCGTTTCAACGTGCGGGTGGCCAGGCAAACCGTGCAGGCGGCGGAGTTGGTGGATAAGCCCAAAATCCAACAAGCCGCGGGCAATGAGAACAGCGTATTGCGAGGGCGCATCGTGCCCTTTTGACGAAAAGAAAATGTCACAGTCCCCGTCGCCATCTTCAATGTTGCGCAATTCTTCAAGGTAAACCCAGGACATGATGTCGAGCGAGCTGAAGCAAGTACCAAGATGGCCGGAACCAGCCTTAGCAACCATGTAAAGAACGTTAATGCGACAGAGTGCGGAAAAGATTGCCGCCCGCTGCTCGGCGCTTACATCCAGCCCGGAGAGTCGGTCAAACACCTCAGCAGGCACATACGAAAGTTGCCCAGGTAGGTCGCTATGGGATGCTGGCACTTGTTTCGTGTCCATCGCCGATTGCTGTGCGGTCATGAATACCTCGCGCTAAAGCTCCGAGTTCGAGTCGTTTAAGTTTTCCTTGGAAAAGGCTCGACTGTTACCGGTGGCAACTCAACTTCACCACTACTAAGCATCCCTTCCGCCAATTGCCAGTCTTCTTCCTCATTGATATCGAAGCCCTCGTGCCCTTCGGTAAAAAACGGCATCACCACCTCACCCGCGATTGTACGGCTTTCGAAAATCAACTGAGCGCGAGCAATCTCAAGGCTGGCGTTCTGCACATACACCTCGGGGAGTGTCTGATACTGGCTGCTGTGCCACGGCTGTTGCGCCGGGCCTAGAGCGAGCAGCGGTACCATGCGCCGGCCAGTAACGATCCACATTTTCCCGGGATGCTGCTTGCAGCGCTCGACAGCACGCAGAGAATCAACTCCCTCGGCTCCCCGGAACTGATCCCATGCACGGCGGATCGTTGCCGCTGTTCGAAACGGACTGGTAATTCGCAAGATACTGAAATAATCAAAGGTTGACCCCCGGTCTTTCATTTGGGTCAGCACATCCTCAACCCAGTCGACGTCCGGTGACAGGTCACCGGCGATCTCAGATGGGCGCAAAAACGGGACCGACGCTCCGTAATGGCGGGCGAGTTCGGCGATTTCTTCAGAGTCAGTTGACACAATTACATCGTCAAAGATCCCGGCGTCCTTTGCCGCACAGATTGAGTAAGCAATTAGCGGGTGGGCTCCAAGCACACGAATATTTTTCCTGGGTACCCGTTTCGAGCCACTTCGAGCCGGGATGAGCGCGACAACAATCGAGTTTGACATGGGGGTCTTAGACTTACACGTCCGTTGGATCGTGAACGATGTATACAGTCTTCCAATCTGAGTAAACGTCGAGGGCCTCAGTGCCGGCCTCTCGCCAACCAGTGCCCGACTGGCCAAGGCCACCAAATGGCATGTGCGGCTCGCTTCCGTAGGTGGCGCCATTAATCGAGATCACGCCCGTCTTAACTTCATTCATGAAGGTCATGGCTCGGTGCATGTTCTTCGTGTGGATCGCCGCCGTTAGCCCAAACGGCGAATCATTCACAAGCTCGACGGCTTCGGTGAAGTCCTTCACACGATACAAACAGGTAATTGGCCCAAAAAGCTCGTCACGAGAAATGGCGTCCGATGGGCGCGCATCTTCGATGATGGTAGGTGCCATGTAGAAGCCACCCTTGTGCTCGTCGTCAGTCAACCGCTTACCTCCAGTCAGAATCGTGGCGCCTGACTCTCTCGCCCTTTCGACCGCAGCCACCATGTTTGCGAGCTGCTTGGCGTTGATGACAGGGCCAAAGTCGTCGGTATCGCTAGGACCCATTTTCAAGCTGCCCGTCCTATCGATGAGCATGTCACGAAATTTATCGTAGATTTCATTAAACACGATGATCCGACTGCCGGAGGCACAACGCTGCCCCGCGTTGCTAAAGGCCGAAAGAATTGCGGTCTCCGCCGCTACATCAAGGTCGGCATCATCACATACAACCAAGGGGTTCTTGCCGCCGAGTTCCATGCATACTTTCGCCAGCCGCTCGCCAGCGATCCGCTGAATGAGGCGGCCTACGCCTGCCGAACCCGTGAAGCTAACGATATCGACGTCGTGGTTTTCAACCAGCGGCTGCCCAGCTTCTGGGCCTAGTCCCTGGACAATGTTTAGTACACCAGGGGGAATACCCGCCTCGTGAAACACCTCCCCTACCGCCCAGGCGGTGACCGGTGTGTCTTCTGAACCCTTTAAAACCACCGCGTTACCGCACAGTAGGGCCGGAAATACCTTCCAGGCAACGTTGGCAATCGGAGTATTGGCAGCGATGATCAGCCCTGCGACACCCAGCGGCTGCCGAATAACCATGGCTGCCCGGTTGGGCACAGCGCTAGTCGTTGTTCGACCATAAGATCTCCGGCCCTCTCCGGCCATAAACATACCCATCTCCACAGCCGCGCCGGTTTCGCCAAGAGCGTCACCAAACGACTTACCAGTCTCAAGCGAGACGATACGGGCGAAGTGCTCGCTGCGTTCGCGGATCTTAAGAGCTACTTCTCGTAGCAAATCGCCACGAGCTACGGGAGTCAGGGCGGCCCACGCAGGCTGTGCCTCTTTGGCCACCTCCACAGCTCGGCTAACGTCCGGAGTTTCCGAGAAGGCAACACCGCAGAGTCGCTCCCCAGTCGCCGGGTTTAGGTTGTCGAACTCTTTTCCCGACGCGGCGGGAAACTGCTCGCCATTAATCCAGTTAGGGATAAGTTCAGGCATCCAGTCCATAGGACTACTCCGTACTGCATTTCGGGAATGGCCCCTTGTCAGTCGGGGCGCCGATATTTGCAGATCAAGGACCTGTGTAGTTAACAGAAGAATTCTACCGCAAGCACTGTATGGCAGCCGCTACCAGGCCGTGAAGCCCCCATTGACACGAAGCTCTGTCCCAGTGACATATGAGGATGCATCGGATGCCAGAAAAAGCAGAGGGCCGATCAAGTCGTGCTCCTCGGCCATCCGGCCTAGGGGCACTCGGGCAACGAACTTGTCCTTGAATTGCTCGTCTTGGTCACCGAGTACACCACCCGGCGAGAGCGCATTAACTCGCACTCCGTAGGGACCCCAGTGAGTCGCAAGGTACTTGGTCAGGTTGACAAGGCCGGCCTTCGAGGCACCGTACGCGGGAGGTTTCAAAAACGGCGGATCGACATCGATGTGGTCGTAGAGACGAGCATCGGGCGAAACGCTGGCGTACAGCGACCCGATGTTGATAATCGAGCCATTGCCGCACCGCACCATCTCCTCACCGAAAACTTGAGACACAAGAAACGCACCAGCAACATTAACGTTTAGGACCTCACTAAACATGTTGACTGGAATTTCGTGTAGTTGATGGCTTTCTGTCGGAGTTCCCGGTGGTTGATCAATACCAGCGTTGTTAACCAGGATGGTCGGCACACCGAGATCGTCAGAGCAACTTGAGCGAGCTTTTTCCAAAGAGGGCCGATTAAGAACATCCGCACGGTATAAGCACACGTGATCTTCGCCAAATTCGGCGACCAACAGTTCGAAAGCCGTTGAGTCCGGAGCATCTTGCAGATCAAGACCCGCGACTCTTGCGCCAGCAGACAGTAAAGCCTTAATCCATAAAGGGCCAAGGTGGCCTAGGGCTCCGGTGACGACAGCCGTACGATCAGTGAGATCAAACATCCTCGGCATCATTAGAATGCTCCAACAGTTCCCAGCTAATCGGGGTCTCGTAAGGAATCGCTGACATGAGCACCTTGCCGATCACATGTGGCAATTCGTACGGGCACAAACCGTCACCCGGCGACTTAAGGACCAAGTCGTCCCTAGTTAATACATGACCGGCTTCGAGGTCACGCGCGGCGGTAATTTTCTTGCCCATCTTGATACCAGCGCTAGCTTCGCTTGGGTAACACTGCTTTTCCCCTGCACCGATCGCGAGTTGCGCCCTTTTCAGGTCACGAACCATCTTCCGGAGTCCGGTCGGTTCCAGGGAAAAGGCGTGATCTGTGCCCTTCATCGCCCGATTCAAGGTGAAGTGTTTTTCAACCATCCGGGCACCGAGACAATAGGCAACCAGCGGCATCGAAATGCTGTTGTCGTGGCCAGAGTAACCAATGACAACTTCAGGAAAGAGATCCTTGTAAGCGGCGACAACTCCAAGGTCGAGTTCTTCGAACTCTGCAGGATAGCCAGCGGTACACTGCATCAGGCAAAGTTGTGGGTTGATCGGCATGATGGTGTCGTAGGCACGCTTGGCGTCCTCAAGAACCGACGCGCCAGTGCTGACGATCATCGGTTTGCCGAACTGTGCCACGTGTTCCAAGAGCGGAGTGTTTTTCAGATCTCCTGAAGCGATTTTGTATGCTGGCACACCGAGGTCTTCAAGAAAGTCCGCACTGGAGAAGTCAAAGGCGGTCGAGAAAAAAGTGATGTCGATCTCTTCGCAGTAAGCCTTCAGTTCAGTGTATTCCTCTAGGCCAAATTCCAGTGCCTCACGATGCTCACCATAACTGGCCCCGTAGCTGTTCCTGTTCTCGTAAGGCCTGTTATACAACTCGCTGGTGTAGAGTTCGCGGTTGTTTCGTTTCTGGAGCTTTACGGCGTTGGCGCCGCAATCCTTAGCTTGCCGAAAAAGCTCCTTGCAGCCTTCCAGGCTACCCTGATGATTGTGTCCGACTTCAGCGATGACGTAGCAATCGCTATCGTCTGAAATCACCTCGCCGGCGATACTCAACTCGGGTGGCATGGATCAACTCTCCTTAGATTCGCCGCGTGCACCGTAACGCTTTGACGGTCAAATTTCATTCATTCAAATACCGGACCGGTCGACTACCCCAAACCGGGTCCTCCAGGTACCCCTCCCGGTGTCTCGGAAGCAAGCTCGGCAGCCTTCACTGTATCCCTATCATTATCATCGGCAGATAATTCTTCTGACGCACCCACCTCACTGCGCATGTTCCGCACCAGAGCACTCCACCCATAGGCTTCCTCATCGAGCTTGATGGCGTTGGCGCTGATTTCAGCTAGGACATCAGGGTCCTGAGGAATCTCGTCGCACTGGGTTATATCAATGATGTTTTTCATGTGCTGGAACTCGGGGGGCGAGTACTCGTCAAGGTTGGTGATCACAACGGCGCCGCAGTGCATTGCGGCATGAACGGTGGTGTTGTTGGCGCGGACTCCCTGCTCAAAAAACGCCACGAAGAAATCAGTCTCGAGAAGATAATTGTAGGTCGCGTCATCCAACAGGTAGCCGAGAAAACGCAGATCATGGTCAAACACCTCGCTCAGCTCTTCGAAACCGACCGAGAAATCGTCATCAAACGATGTATTTTCGTGTAGTGCCGTCGATACGTAGAGGCAATAGGATTTCCCGGCATCTTCAAGCAGGTTTTTGAGTTTGTCGTAGTAGCGAGAGCGTATCTTGTGCGCCATTCCGAACGTGAAAACCGAAATCTCTGCGTCATCGAAACGCCTAGCGTCGATAAGCGTCCCAGGACACCAAAGGCCGTGGATGTTCGACTGGCGTAAATTCGAAACCTGACTGGCCAGTTCGGCGTTACCACAAAAAACATCGACAGCCTCAAGCACCATTCGGTGCTCGATTTCCGTATCTTCCCAAGAGTGGAGGAAAAGGCTGTAGCACTCTCGCCACTCCACCCAGTCGAGCAGCTCACCGAGCCGCCCCACATCGGCGCGGTCAAACTCGCACATCTTCATTGACAGCAACGGGGCACGGTAGGTTGTCACGATCGGATCCAGCACCTGATGCATTGACACACCCAGCTCTCGTGCAAGCTTGAGATTGAACTTCGCGACCCCGCAGGTTAACGGGTTCATGTGATAGCTCAAAACACAGTCCATCGTGCGTCCTTAGGTGAGCGTGGCAACATCGGGACTCGATTTCGAGGCCGGTTTGCTTGTGCCGATCGAGTCGATTTCGTGAGCCACGGTGTAATGAAAACACACCTCGTGCCGATCAAGCAATCAAACGGCCAATCGACTCATTAGAGAGAGAACCGGTCCTTCGACACAACAAGCGCAGTCGAGTCGCTTACTCTTTCTGTTTTTCGTAAACCAGAACGCGTCCTTTGTTCATCCAGTCGATTCTTGCCTCAAGGTCAGGACGGCACTGGAATCCCTCCAGAATAAATAGGAGTCTGAGAAAGTCCTTGTTCAACAAGGTGATGTGGGTCGGGTCGACTTCGAACTGAGTCGTTACGTCGATGAGGTTCGAGGGGTTGGGATGGAATCTCGTTGTGATGTAGACGTATTTAGACGAAATACGGCAAATGTTGCGCACCGCCTCACGAACCTGAAGAATAGTTAGATGCTCGAAAACCTCCCGGCAAATCACCAGATCGTAAGAATCGTCGTCGACGAGATGATCACCAACCGAGCCAACCATAATATGATCACGTACCTCCGCCGGGGCAATCGCCACGACGTCGGGACTATGATCAATACCATCTGCAACAATACCGACCTCATGAAGCAAGAACATCAGAACGCCGGGGCCACAGCCCATGTCAAGAACTCTTGACGGCGAAAAAACTTCCTTGATGACCTCGGGATGGCGACCCTCAATCTTGCGCCTCGATTCGAGCGTGTAGCGATTATCGCCATCGCGCCAATTGCTGGTGAAATACCCTTCATCGTAGTCGGCAGCACCCACCTTCGTCTGACTAAAGACACGCCCCTCGAACTCTGTCACCTCAGGATCGGTTTCCTGTCGAGGCCAGTACACCTGGAGAATGCGGCTTGAAGAATCAAGGACGGTATCCAGATAGACAATCTCGATACTGTGCGCAGCACAGATCTCCTCCTGGCGCTTGGGAAGCCTTCCTTCCCAGTCCCGGCCTTTTACATAGTATTGGGGCCGCAGCTTCTCAAGTACGGTTTCGGTATCCAAGCGATTGATATGTGTGTAGTCGACCAATTTGATCGAGTCGACAATTTCGGCCCGCTGGGACTCCGGCATAAAAGGGTTGCGCTTGGTAGATACATAACGGTCGGAAGCAATGTTGCAGAGCAAGGGAAGCCCGAGCAGAGCAGCCTCCTTGAAGTAAGCAAGATGACCTCTGTGAAAGGGGTCGAAGGCGCCGTCGACCATGGCGACCTTGCCTCGATAGGCCTCCAGATCATCGAACTCAAGAATCATAAAGCTGCTTTCCGTCCAATCAAGCGAACCATTGCTCTATTCGAAACCCTAATATTGGTAGCCATCGCCTGGAAAGTTTAGTGTGCAATGACAAGCCATGCTGCTACCGGCAGAGACACCCGAGCGGAAAACAAGCATAGTTGTAGTTTCAGTAAGCCAATCTGCAACCGGAACACCTCACATGTAGGCGTTCGGGGGCTCCTTTGCGTTAGCATGGGGTCACGATGCTAGGCTGGCTATCCATTCGATACAAGAAGTATCCATGGTTGATGGTCGCAGTGGGGGTCTATCTAGCCCTCTCGGCCATCGATCTCACGCGCGCGGTTATTTTCGAGCACCCCGACACCAACGACACTGGCTTTTACCCGTGGGAGACAGTGGCGACACCTGACGACCCAGATACAACGAATCGATTTCACTGGTCGGCCGCTGAGGGCGCTATGCTGCGCCCGGTAGAAGGATCCGTTCTCCGTTTGCTCTTTTACGACACGCGACCCGATATGCTCGACCCGCTGCCGGTCTCAATCGAAATTAGCGATCAACTCATCGACAGGGTTACGTTATCGCAGCGAGGTTGGCACAGTTACACATACTACCTGCCCCCGATTCTCGGTACTTCCGGGTGGGCAGCTGTCAAACGTGGATGGATAGCGCGTGAAGGAGAAAATGCGGCCGGGTCGGGGTTGCCAAGCGTTGGTTGGCAAGAACTCAGGCCGTGGCACCGGCGTCCCGGTCCACCATCGATCTGGATTGATATCGACCCTGCAAGCACGTTCGTCCCAAGCAAGCTGCTCGACGTAGACGATGATCGTGTCTTAGGTGTCGCCGTCGCCGACGTTGAATGGGAACAGGAGTTGTCTCCCTACGGAATCGGCCTGTCCCCCTGGGAATCAGATGAAACTGGAGCGGAGTTCCGCTGGACGGGCCGCTGGGCTAGCTTTCCATCGCAAGCCAATGGGACGGAAGCGATGATCTCGATCTGGTCTCGCCACCCCGATATTGAACATCGTCCCGTTGTCGTCGACTTCTTTTGGGACGCCGCCCTGAAGCATACGGTGGAACTGTCGGGACCAGAAGAAGTCGAGGTGCGCATTCCCGTTGATGTGACACTGGGGACCCGAGGCGTTCTCAGTTTAAGGGTCGATCGGACCTGGAGTACGGTAATTACTGAGATACCGTCAGAGACTCGCGAGCTCGGCGTCGGAATTAGCCAAGTCAAGTGGCGGTGAGAATAATTTCATGATTCGGGCAGGCATTCCGGCGTTAGTGAGTAAACAGCCGGCGAGTCTAAGGGGTTCTGCCCCGTTCGTAGCTGATAACGTCACTCAAAATCTCACGCAAGTCCCGCTTCGGCTTCCAGCCAAGTAATTCGTGGATGCGCTCTGTGTCCGGAACGCGACGTTCCATGTCTTCAAAGCCGGGGGCGTAAGCTTCGCTGTAGGGAACCTTGGTAATTTGTGAGTCACTCCCCGTCATTTCCACCACGCGTTCAGCAAGCTCCTGAATAGAAACTTCTTCGGTCCCCCCGATGTTATAGACACGACCGGGCGCGTCGGAATGGCCAGCTAGCCCCAAGATCGCGGGAACAACGTCGCGAACATCGCAGAAACAACGCCTCTGGCTGCCATCACCGTAAACAGTGATCGGCTCACCACCAAGCGCCTGGCGGATGAAACGTGGCACGACCATTCCATACTGGCCCGTCTGGCGTGGCCCAATCGTGTTGAAGAGTCGGAACGGCACCACGTCGAGACCAAACTCCCGCCAATAGGCCAGGCCAAGGAACTCATCAACCATCTTGCTGGCGGCGTACGCCCAACGACTCTTACTCGTAGCCCCCAAAAGAACGTCGTCCTCTTCCGCGAAAGGAAACTTGCTCCCTTTGCCATAAACCTCTGATGTGCTGGCTATAAGGACGCGGCACTTATTCCGCAGCGCCACCCTGAGAATTTCTTCGGTGCCCATAACGTTGGTTTCAATCGTTTGCACGGGATGTTCGACTATCAACTTGACCCCAACCGCCGCCGCCAGATGGACGATGACATCAGCCTCAGAGGCCATCCGTTCCATAACACCCCTGTCAGTAATGCTGGCTTGCTCGAAACGATGATTCGGGTGTCCAAGAAAATGTGTGACGTTGTCCATTGATCCGGTAGACAGATTGTCGATGGAGAGCACGCGATCACCGCCAGCCAGAATCGCCTCTGTAAGGTGCGAGCCAATGAAGCCCGCGCCACCGGTCAGAAAGAAAGTTTGATTTCCGTCAACCATGATGCCCTCGTCAAATGGCTACTAAATACCTAAGACTGCCCCCAGCACCGCATGCGCAATCCCATGTCGCTAGCAACGCAACGATACCCCGCTCGTTGCGCAAATGGTTCCTCTTACACACTAGCGGCATAAGGCCGCAGCCACTAAAAGCGCCAGCCATGGGAACAATACCTGCAGTGTGTACATCGGCATACTCGTGCCAACCTGCGGATGATCCCGGTCACGATCTCAAGTTCATGGTGCACCGTGATTCCCTACTCCGAATCCAGCCCGCGCAAGAGCAGCCGTTCACCGATCAGATAATCAATTATGCTACGAGCGTTTTCCTCCGGCGAGTATGCCACCGTATCCAGCACGATCGCCGCTGAAACAGGCTCCTCGTAGGGATCGTCGATGCCAGTGAAACCCTTGATCTCTCCAGCCCGCGCCTTAGCATACAAGCCCTTTCCGTCGCGCTGCTCACACACTTCGATAGGTGTGTCGACGAACACCTCGACAAAGTTGTCGTCACCGACCATATTGCGGACATCGTTGCGGGCCGTGCGATAGGGACTCACAACGGCACAAACTGCGACACCACCGTGCCGCACAAGCTCGGAAGCAACAAAGCCAATGCGTCGAACGTTGATGTCACGGTCTTTGGCGGAAAACCCCAAGCCTCTCGAAAGGTGGGTACGTACCACATCACCATCAAGCACCGTCACCTGGCGGCCAAGTTCTTGCATCATCACTGTGAGGACGTCTGCAGTGGTTGACTTGCCCGAACCACTTAACCCGGTAAACCAAACGCAGAAACCCTGACAATGGCGCGGCGGGTAGGCGGAAGCGAGAATCTCTGCAACCTCTGGGCGCGTAAACCAGGCTGGCAGTAAGTTGCCAGCTCCCAGGTAATCGTCGCGCACTTTGGTGCCGGAAATCGACAGTGTCCTCGCACCTTCGGGAACCTTGGACTCTTCTTCGTAGCGCTCTTCATCCGCTAGATAGACAAGTTCCTGGAACGGTACGATACCAACACCAAGCTCTTCGTTGTGCTGGCACACTAGTTTCTGCGCATCGTATGGGCCGTAAAATGGCTCACCTTTTGAATCATCTATCCCAGGCCCAGCATGATCGCGGCCAATAATCAGGTGGTTGGCACCATAGTTGCGCCGGATGATAGCGTGCCAGAGTGCCTCGCGAGGGCCCGCCATGCGCATGGCTAAAGGTAGCAGGGCAAGCAGGCAACTTTCGGACTTAAAGTACTTCTCGGCCAGAGCTTTGTAGGTCCTCACACGCGTGAAATGATCGACGTCGCCCGGTTTGGTCATTCCAACTACCGGGTGCAGTAATAGACTGCCATCTACTTTACGGACAGCTCGCCGCATTATCTCCTCGTGCACACGGTGCAGTGCGTTGCGGGTCTGAAAGGCAACTACATTTTTGCGTCCGAGCTTCTGCAGCTTCTCGCGGGTTTCCATTGGTGTCAGGCGCAGGTCGCGGAAATCATTGTGCGGCGGTGTCTGCAGCACTTCGACCGGACCGGATATATTCACTTCGCCCCAGCGCGACATCTCTGCAACCAAAGGATGACGGACGCTTTCGGTCCCGAACACCTGAAGAGCAGCTTCCCGCCGGGACCATCCATAAATCTCCTCGATGGTCATGACAGCTAGCAGCTCGTTCTTGGCGCTGCGGAGAGCTATCTGTTTGCCGACCGAGAAACTGTGGTCTGCGTGTGCCGGCAAGGTAATCGGAATTGGAAACAAGTGTCCGTTAACAAGCCGCATCTGGGAGAGCACACACTCATAGTCAGCCTCGCCCATGAATCCGTCTAGCGGAGAGTAGGCGCCAATTGCAAGTAACTCCAGGTCACAACAGGCGCGCGAACTCAGTTGAAGTGCTGGTAAGTGCCTCGAAAGCGCTTTGAGTTCTTCGCCACGTCTCGGCGATACAACAAGATCGACCAGCTTACCGCCACAAGGCTCGATCAGTGTGCTAGTCCCTTGGGTGGTCAAGCGAACAACCTCCGGGTAAAGAAGTATGCGCCAGTAAGCCGAGACGCCATCAGGCAGCTAAGTATAGTGGTACCAAAGGCAACAAAGCAGCCGAGATCCTTGAACCCACTTGGTTTGATCTAAATCTAAGTCTTTTACTATCAGATCTCTTGATATTAATAACTACATGTAATATGCTTCGAATATTGCCCAGGAACTAAAATGCCCGATCTTCTGAATGATCGCGGCAAGATCTTTTGCTTTGAGCCAGAGAGTTGGCTCGGGAAAATGGAGGAAATTCCATGAATCTTGTACGAATCGATCCTTTTCGTGACATACGCACCTTGCACAGCCGTTTCGATCGGTTGTTCAACAACGCTTTCGTCCACCAACCAAGTGTCGCCCCCGATGAACCACGCCACACCAACTGGTTGCCAACTGTGGATGTTTATGAAGGCGACAATCAAATAACACTGCGGGCCGAACTTCCCGGTCTGGCCGAGGAGGATATCGAGCTAACCATTGACAAGAACCGACTGACAATCAAAGGAGAAAAACGGCTCCAGGCGGAAAATGCCGATGGCAGTTACCAACGCATCGAGTCAAGCTACGGTTCTTTCCACCGCAGTTTCCCGCTTCCCGACTCGATCGATCAAGACAAGATCGTGGCCCGTTTTGACAATGGCGTCCTGAACGTCACCCTGCCGACAACGGAGGAAGCACAACCTAAGCGCATCGAACTGAAAATTAATTGACTCGCGATTAATCATTGAGCGGCGTAGCCCCGCTCACCATCGGAGTCTCGAACCCGCGACCAATGGAGTCCTATCCATTACCGGTCGCGGGTTTCGTATTCCGGGGGGATCCCAACGCCAACAAACAATGGCAAAATCCTGGAGCGTCCGGGACTATGGCGCAGCGTTCTAGTTGCTGAGCTCCGAATGCGCTATTGCCATATGCCGCTCGAGGCCATCGTCGATTCCTGGCAACGGATCAATGCCCAGCTCGTTCCAACGCTCACTGCGCAACGCAGAGTACGCCGGCCGTGCCGCGGCAGAGCCGAATTCCTCGGTCGTAGTCCGGCTGAGCAAGTCGAGGCGACCAGCAAAGGAGAACACTCGTTCCGCAACCTCGTACCACGACACCGCGTCGCCGCCCGCCATGTGGAAGAGGCCCGCCCTATCGCTTTCGGCAAGCGTCCAAAGCGCGTGCCCTAAATCTTCCGCGTAGGTTGGGCTGACCACTTGGTCGTCAACCACTCGGGTTGCCTCTCCGGAAATAGCCCGTTGTAGCATCCGGTCGATGAACGGTGGTATGCCATGGCCAGGCATGGCTTTCCCGTATACCGACGACGTCCGGACGACGCAATGCCGGGGGCTTGCAGCCAACACCACATATTCCCCCGCAAGTTTTGACCTTGCATAGACGCTTAACGGGTGAGGGCAGTCACTCTCGGAATAGGGAGTCTGTTGCTCGCCACCAAAAACGTAGTCCGTTGACAAATGGATTAATCGGATATCCCGTCGCTCGCACGCTGCCGCCAACACTCCTGGCGCTAAGGAGTTAACCGCGAACGACTGGCGGAAATCAGTCTCACACAAGTCAACCGGGTGGAAAACAGCAGCGTTGACCACCACCGTTGGGTGGTATTTATCAAGGGCCGCTTTAACAGCGTCAGTGTCGGTCAGGTCGGCATCCTCGCGGCTAAGAGCCAAAACGGTGCCCTCTTCAACCTGACGCACCAGCCCTTGCCCAGCTTGCCCCATGCCGCCAAAAATCAGGCCCCGGCAGCCAGTGATCACTGTTGTCACCGGCGGAACTTGAAACCCGCACCAACGAAAAACTGGCGGAAATCAGTCGACAAGAGATCATCGGCTCCAGCGACTAGAAACAACCGATCCCAAACATCGAACTGGCCACGAAACTTCAGATGAGGATCCGGGTTCCGGCCGAAGTCCCAACCTTCAAGTGTAAAACTCACCCGGTCGGAAACTGGAGAATAGTCGATGCCAACTCCCGCCTCGTTCTCCATGAGCCCTCCACGGAACTGAAACTTGTTGAACTGGGCGGCGAGCAAAGCCGAGAACTTGAACCTCTCGTCGCGCGAAGTCACTCGGGTGGTGACGCGATCAAGAAGTTCGCCTGTTGGACTTAACGTGTCAGTAAGGAAAGTCCCCACGACCGGAAACCCGATGTTGTCATTCACGAGTTCAATAATGAAGCCTCGCGTGTTGTTCTCACTTAACCCGATCCGTAAGGCAAAGTAGTTCTTAGTTGCCTCATCATTCGCGTACCACTCTGACCGCAGGCCAGCTGTGAACTGTGTCTGGCTCGCACGATTGTAAAACGAGTCAAATGCAGCGAGCGAATCGTCAATCGTTTCGATCGTTTCGTTAACTTTGTCGATGGTTTCCGACGTGTTAATAAGCTGCGCCGCCGTGCCGTCGCCAGTGTTGATCTTCTGTGAAATTTCCTCGAGCTGAAGGAATGAACGGTCGATGTCAGCAATGAGGCCCCGAACTTCCTCAATCGTGTCAGTGACACCAGCTTCATTGTCGCTGACCAGCGACGTAGCCTCGCTAACAAAGAGTTGGTAATTCTCCACCATAGCTGGAATCGATTCGGCGAGCGCCGCAGTTAACTCCTCTGTGTTGGCTAAGCTGCCAGCGATAGCTTCTTGACTCCTCCGTGTAATCTCTCCCAGCTGGCGAACGAGCAACTCAGTGTTATCCAGGATCGCAGCCATGCGGGTCTCACCAGCTTCTCCGCCCAAAACATTGCGCATTGCAGTAGCCATCTCTTGTGCGTCAGCAGCGATGTTATTCATGACCAGCACCATTTGGTCGATGGAGACCGGCGCACCAGGAAGAATGGACCCGCCATCTGTGACCACGGAGCCTCCGGGGGTCCCAGAAGTGAGCTCCAAAAACTTCTCGCCGAGCATTCCTTCATTAGAGACCGAAGCGGTCGAGTCCGTGCGCAGCGTGACACCGTTGTCGATTCTCATGGTCACTACAGCCTGGCCGATGTCGCTCAATACAATGTCTTCAACACGTCCGACATAAACACCGGCAAGGCGAACGGTAGCGTCCCTGCCCAGGCCTGAGGCACTGTCAAATGACACACTGACCCGATAGACGTCAGTCGGCGGCCCGAAGAAGTTCGCCGTGTCATTCATGTTAAGAATAAAGCCACTCGCCGCAGCGATAGCGAATAGAACAACCGCGCCTACCTTAAGTTCCGTGCTCATAATGTCGCTCCCGGGGCTACCTGGGTGTGATGGGCCCTTCTGCCCGGCCGTGTATGAACTGTTGGACGATCGGGTTGCTACTGTCCTGTATTTCTCCCGGCGTACCAACCTCTTCGATGCGACCCTTGTGAAGCATTGCGATTCGGTCCGCGATTTTGTAAGCCGAAATCATGTCGTGGGTAATCGTTACTGAAGTGACATTCAGTCGTTTCTGCAAATTACGGATCAAGCCGTTGATCTGATCCGCGAGAATTGGGTCGAGCCCAGTCGTGGGCTCGTCGTACAGAATAATCTCGGGGCCGATTGCTAGGGCGCGGGCCAACCCTGCACGCTTCTTCATGCCCCCCGACAAATCCGCTGGCCATTTATCTTGCAACCCGGACAACCCAACCATAGCCAGCATCTCTTCGACACGATCGACGACCTCTTCCGCTCCCATGGAGGTGTGCTGACGCAACTCAAAGGCGACGTTATCGCCAACTGTCATAGAGTCGAAGAGTGCGGCTTGCTGAAAAAGCATACCCATACTTCGGCGCAGCTCGTTAAGATCTGACCGGCCCGATTCGGAAATTACCGCGCCTTTGACAATGACCTTTCCCTCGTCTGGGCGCAACAACCCGATGATATGTTTGATCAAAACACTCTTCCCGGTCCCGCTGCCACCAATGACAACCATCGACTCACCTTTTGAAACCGAAAGGTCGGCACCCCGCAAAACCTTGAGGTCGCCAAACGACTTGCGCAGCCCTTCAATTCTGATGAGCGGCTCCGTTCCGTTTCTAGTGACCTGAAACCCATCGCCGTTATCGCTGACCTTAAGCCCTTCATCGCCAGGGGCTGCCTCGGATTTATTGTCGCTTTCAATCATGACTCCAGCAATAACCTTGTAAGAAAGAAGTTTGAAATCAAAATAGACATGCTACCGCTGACCACCGCGCGCGTCGTGGCGCGCCCCACCCCCTTCGCGCCACCAGTAGTATGAAATCCGTTCTGGCAACTGAAAAGGGCGATTAGCACACCAAACACCGCAGCTTTGATCAATCCGCTATTGAGATCTCTGAGAGTGAGGGTTGCCCAAATCCCATCCCAGTACATTGTAGAACTCGAACCGTAAAGGTTAACAACCACCAACGAGCCACCCCAGACACCAAGTATGTCGCCAATCAGCACCGTCACCGGGAGCATGAACGCTGTTGCCACAATGCGTGGAACGACGAGATACGCAATCGGATCCACCGCCATGGTCCGCAAGGCATCGACCTGCTCGCTGACAACCATGGTGCCAATTTCTGCCGCCATCGCTGAACCGGCTCGCCCCGACACCATCAAGGAGGCAAGAATGGGAACCATCTCGCGTGTAATAGCCAAGGCAACCGCCCAGCCAACCCAGGTGGTCGACCCATATCGCTCCATCCCTTCCCACATCTGCATGGCGAAAACAGCACCACTGAATACGGAGGTGACCANAACGATCGGCAACGATCGGACTCCGATCTCAAGCATTTGCTCGAACCAAACCTTAGTGTAGAAAGGCCGGCGACGCAGAGTGGCCAAGCTCTGGAAGAATAAGATNCCGGTGCGCCCAGCCTCACCCAGGATCTCGATGGTAAATCNGCCAATTATTTCAACCAGCTTCTTCACGATTTNTGACCTGTAAACCGCCAAGGTGAACACCCGGCGAGATAAGAAAAGGCTTTTTTCGTGGTTGGTCCAGTTTCTTGAACCATCTCCTCACCGAATATCGTCTCTACATCAGGATCTTCAATTAAGTTGGNCAAAGAAACCAAGGNCTCTACACTGCCTTTGGGAATTCTGGTGATGTCGAAAAGGGTCAGATCCATACTGATCGCTCCCACCACCTAGCACGCCAGCCACTGCCCGGAACTTTCGTTATGGTCGAAAGAACGNGCAGGAAGTAATCATGGTACCGCACGGACACCGATGCGATCGTATAATTGTTTGCGTCTGCCGTGAANGAAATGCGTTCCAGAAGGAAGTTTCCAGGGCCAAACACATTGCTTTATTTGACTTCAAGCTTCGTATTGTGCCGCAGAATGGAGGCAATGGTGCTCAGATGGCGGTGTGATGGTGTCTCTTCTATGCTCTTACATAGACGCCCTTGGAACGGACCGACTTTTCCATTAACACTCAGTCTCAAAGAGGAACACTGATGCCGCACCGTGAAGTGAACGAATTTCGGAGTCGGTGGGAAAGACTCGAGCTGATTCGCCGAGANAAATTTGACTTCTCGCTGCCAAGAGCGATGCGTGACAACAACGTGGATATGTGGATCCATGTAATGAAACTCGGTAATCCTGACGCATTGGCGAAGGATCTTGGTGCTGGCGCTGATGTTCTAGCCCCCCGACCCTCAGGGGGGAGCTCTGGCTATTTCATCTTCACCGACCGGGGNGACGNCCGGATCGAGCGCGCTATTCTCGGCGGTGAAGCACTTCGGGGGGACGGAGGCTACGACCTTTTCGGCAATGAGGAAGACTTAGGGGAGTTTGTCAAACAGCGTGACCCTAAGACCATCGCGGTGAATATGTCAGGGCGAATTGCTGTGGGTGATGGTCTTAGCCACACGGGTTACCTTCNACTGATTGAGGCGCTCGGTACCAAGTACGCGGCGCGTGTGGTCTCAGCTGAACAGGTAATTACCGACTTCCGCGACCGGCGGGTAATCAGTGAGATCGTTGAGTACGGCAAGCTCGGGGAAGTAACGAGACGGTTGATCGAGCGCGCGCTGTCGAACGAAGTGATCACGGTCGGCAAGACCACGCGTGAACAGGTAGCTTGGTGGATCAAAGACGAACTGCTTGACCTTGGGATCGAACCCATCTTCACCAAGTTGTTCATGCCAGCAGTTCTTTACTCTGCCAAAGCCTCGCCGGAAGAGTATGACTTGCCTGATTATGCCTTCCGACGCGGTGATCTGTTCCAGTTCGACTTCGGGTTCGAATTCATGAATCTAGGCTCAGATATCAAGAGNACCGCCTATGTCTTGCCCGAGGGTGAGATCGCGATTCCAGCAGGTCTCCAGCATGCTTGGAGCGAGGGGCTTCGGGCCCGACAAGTGCTGCGCGACAGCATAANGGTGGGCCTTACAACGGGTGAAACGCTGAAGATCATCGGCAAGAACTTCGAAGAGGCAGGATTTGTTTTCGTGAATCTGGTTGGCGATCCTGGCTTCAGTGGTGGCTGGGCCAAAGTCTGGGCCGAAGCCCTTGAAGCTCGTGGCTACTCGGAAAGTGAAGCAGAAAAAACACAAGTTTCGACTGATTGCCACTGCGTCGGCAACACAGGCGATAGCGAAATCGAGGCAGGTCCGTGCATCAGTGGTTTCCGCCCCTCCGTGCATGACCTTGTGCTGAAATCAAACCACATCTTCGCATTCGAGCTCTTCGCGAACACCGCGGTTCCGGAGTGGGACGGCTTCCGGGTGCGACTCGGCATAGAGGACAATGCCATCTTGACTGAAGATGGTGTGCAGTTTTTTTACCCCCCTAATGAACGAATTCTGCTCCTGCACTAGAAGCAACGATGGAGGAGCAGATGGCAAATTCACGCTGGCCGGAGTGGGGCGAGGCCATCGTAAACATGATGGTCGAGGCTAAGCCAGGGGAGAATCTTCTGGTCGTGACCGAAACTGGGTTTGACCGCCAAATCGGCGAGTCGTGTCTGGTCGCCGGGATCAATGCCAAAGCCAACACTCAGCTTCTGACTATTCCACAAATGACCACGAGTGATGCCGATCGNGATTTTTCTTCCACCGCGGGAGCTATCGTCGGAGCCAACGTGATCATCATNCTCGGGCCAGCCGCGAATGAGAGCATTGCTAGGGCCCTCCTTGAGTCGCGCAACAAAGGCGGCCGCGTGACTCAATGCGAACCACTTGGTGCAGAAGACTGGATACTGGAAGGTGTTCTCGANGTGGACTATCCCCGCATGACCGAGGTAGCNCGAAAGATCTGCCTTCTCTGGAATGAGACCGACGTTTGCCACGTGACCTCGNAATTAGGCACCGATGTGAGTTTCCGTCTGAAAGGACGGCCCGCGCTACTGGCGGACGGGCGGGCGGTTTCGCCAGGGGATGCAGACTTTTTCCCTGGAGCGACGCCTTCGATTGCACCCGTGGAGTCAACAATTAACGGCACCGTGGTCATTGACGGCACACTTGACGCCCCGCTCGGGCCGGTAAGCGCGCCGGTAACTCTTGAACTCAAGGAAGGTCTCATCACCTCGATCGAGGGGGGGGGCGACGCTGATGCATTGCGAGAGCGTCTCCACTCCACTGGAGACCCAAAAGCGCTTGCAGTATGTCACTGGAATGTCGGAATTAGCCCTCGCGCCCGAATGGGCAACAAAATGGCCGAGGACGAAATGGTCATGGGTGCGATCACCTTCGGCTTCGGCAGACAAGACCCGATCTTTCAAGGCAACGTCGGTAACGCCAAGATGCATAGTGACGTTGTACTAACTTCCGGCAGGGTCACGCTCGATGGCGCGGTGATGTGCGAGAACAACACGTTAAACCCAGATCTGGGCCTGGGCGGCCTCTAACCTAGCACGGNAAACAACTGGCCNAATTAGTTACGCAAACAAANGTCGTTAGCTGGCTGGTTTCTNGCCACCAAATATTNGCCAGCGGGNNTNTCGCTGTAGTAAAGCCGCAACCGCCACTACTACCAAGAACNCACCAGCGTTCATNANCTGNGCGATAGGAGCTCCNAAAGACCCNGCAATCACCCCNACTTCAAGACTACCAAGTGGCCCCGCNCCACGGCTGAGNTTCCATATACCAACAGCTGCGCCTCTCTCGCTATCCGGAACCCGGTCTTGAACCAGCTTCGGCAAAAGAAGATCGACTGATGCCCACGCCACGCCAATCCACAGCATCAGAAAAAGCGACAAGCTGTAGGAAACAGAGCTAGCAAAGGCGATCAGCGAGAGGGAGAACAGTCCGCACATCCAGAAGATCAGTTTGCCAGGACGCACACGGGCGGAAAGGCTGGCTAGCACAAGCAGCGCCGCGACACCGCCGACCTGTCGAATAGCTACCATGTTACCCATCCCAGTCTCCCCGACCATCAGTATGTCGCGTGAGAACGACGGCAGGAGTGCATCACTCGAGAACGCGAAGGCTTCAGCTGCGGCACCAATGACTGCAAGCAATAGCACCGCAGGGTTGCGCCATAGGACAGTAAATCCCCTAAGGAAGACCGCGGAATTCTTGAGGTCAAGACGGTTCATCGTCCCCCTCGAAGAAACCACCGCGGGAACCTCCGCGCCAGTCCTTTCGGCTGATTCGGTAGCAAACTCTGTTCTGGCAATATCTACCGATGCCACTCTCAAACTCCGCGGAATCATTGAAAGCGCCGATGCAGCAACGACAAACCCGATCATCATCGATACAAAAGGGGCGGATGCTCCATAGAAAGCCAATAGCACGCCGGCACCGACTGATCCGGCGGCCCCAACGGCGCGATTCGCGAGCTGTTCAAGAGCCATGCCGTTAACAGCGTCGTCGCGGCCCACTAGGTCGTATATGAACGCCCGACCAAGCGTCGTTTCGGCAGCATCGAATGATCCTTCCAGGAAGGCCACAACTAGCAGCCCAATGAAGGTGAGGTTGCCAGTGAATGCCACGCCCGCCGCACTCAGAGCTAAAGCGGCACCAAACAGGTTGACGCCCTGAAGCATCCGTCTACGATCCATGCGGTCTGAAAGTGCTCCGATCGGTACCGCAAACAAGAGCCTAGGTACGTTGCGTACCGCGAAAATCGTTCCTACCGCAACTGGTGAACCGGTGATCTCAAGCGCTAGCCACCCGAAAGTCACGGCAGCGATGGCGTTGGTAAAGCCATTCGTTGTTAGCGACAGCCATAGCCACACAAAGCCTGGGCGCTGAAACGACGACAGGGTAGAACTTCCCAGTAATCGCTCGAGAGAGACCATCTAGAATGCCGGCGGTGCGAACTCAGGCGCCAGTAGAGATACTTCCTTCCCCTGCTTGGAGGATTCGTAGATAGCCATCGTAATGGCCAATGATTTACGGGCCTCCTCACCCGAAAGAATCGGGTCGCGATCTTCGCGGATCGCATCAACCATGTCCTGCAACTGAACACGGTGCCGCGTCTGGGGGAATGCCCAAGGGTCGTCGATGTCATAAAAGTCAAAGCTGGGTTCAACCGGCTCTGGCGCCGGATAGTCCTCGACGTCCCACACCAGAAACTTATCGTACTGCGCGTTGACGACGATGGTTCCTTTTTCTCCGTGGAGTTCCAGCCTCGACTTCATCGCCGGTTTGATGGACGTCGTGCTAGCAATCGTCCCCATGGCACCGTTCTGGAACTTGAACAGTGCCGTCGCCGTGTCCTCGATCTCAATAGCGTGCCGAAAGGTCGCCACATGCCCGAAGACTGAGCTAACTGGTCCGACCAGGTATTGGATAAGATCGATTGGGTGGATCGACTGGGTAAGCAAGCAACCACCGCCTTCAAGTTCCTTGGTACCTCGCCAAAGTGCCGACTCGTAATAAGCCGGGGTGCGGCTACCTTTGTCGATCACTTCGGCGAGAAAAATTTTTCCCAGAGCGCCAGCCTCAATCACTTTTTTCGTCTCCCGAGCGACACTGCCGAACCGCATTTGAAAAACCACACCCAGTTTCGATCCATACTGCTTACAAGCACGAATAATATCGTCGGCACGGCGCAGGTTAATCTCAAGTGGTTTCTCGATGAGAACATGCTTTCCAGCCTCTGCCGCAGCAACTGCCATGTCTCGATGCAAGCCAGAGGGCGTCAGGACGCAAACGACATCGACTCGAGGATCTCGAATGAGGTCTTCGTAGTCCGTGTACCAGCGTCCGATCCCATAAGTGGACGCAAACTCCCTAACATTGGCCTCATTGCGGGAGCAGACAGCAACCATCTCGCCGCCCGTGACGTGTTGGAATTCCTTCGCCTGGGTCCCGCCGGCCATACCAGTGCCGATAAGGCCGAAGCCAATGCTCTGTTGCGCCAAGATTCGCTATCTCCAGGTTGCGCCCCGAGTGCGCCTTTCAGCGATAGAGAATCTCTATGGCTACGGGCGGAGAGAGAAGAAATGCCGAGACTTCTGTCTCAACCCCATGGCTCTCCAGGATCATCGCGGTCGTCGCGTTCCTTGAACGTCGTGAACTGCTTCAAAAAGACCAGGGGCACGTCACCAACGGGACCATTGCGCTGCTTGGCGATGATCAGCGTAGCCTCGCCCTCGAGAGACGGGTCGGCCGGGTTGTAGAGTTCCTCTCGGTAAATAAACGAGACAACGTCAGCATCCTGCTCCAAGTTTCCTGATTCACGAAGGTCAGAAAGTTGCGGTCGGTGATGGGAACGTGCCTCTGGGGCCCGTGACAGCTGCGACAACGCAATCACCGGTACTTCGAGCTCCTTAGCCAGCCCCTTCAGCGCCCTGGAGATCGCACCAATCTCCAGATTACGGTTTTCGAAGCGTCCAAGGCTCATTAGCTGCAGGTAGTCGATGATCAGCAAATCTAGCCCGTGCTCTGCCTTGAGCCGCCTCGCCTTGGAGCGCATCTCCAATAACGAAGGATTAGCAGAATCATCCACAAAGATATTCTTCGAAGCCAGGAGCTCCAGTGAGTTGATTAGGCTATTGAGTTCATCTTTTGAGAGATATCCGGTATTTATCTTTTGGTTGTCAACCTGCGCCTCGGAGGAAATCATGCGACGGACGAGCTGCTGGGTTGACATCTCGAGCGAGAAGATGCCCACTGACCCATCGTGTCGTAAAGCAACGTGCTGCGCGATGTTGAGAGCCAGTGCTGTCTTGCCCATCGACGGTCGGCCCGCAATGATGATCAGGTCGCCCGACTGCAGGCCCGCAGTGTAGTTGTTGAGGCGCTTGAAGCCAGTCGGCACACCCGTGACGAAGTCACTCCTCTCATACAACTCTTCGAGCTGGTGGGTTGTTTCACCGGCGAGATCCCGAATGGACAGGAAGCCGCGCTTGACCTTGTCCTCAGCTATTTCAAAGATGCGGCGCTCGGCCTGGTCAATGATATCGTCGGTTGGCTCATCGCCACTGATCGCCGAGGTAATGATGGTGTTTGCCGATGAGATCAAGTCTCGCAGCGACGACTTGTCTTTGACAATACGAGCGTAGTCGGCCACGTTCAGCGCCCGAGGCAGCCCGTCCATCAGCGTTGACAGATAGCCCAGTCCACCGGCGCGCTCAAGTTGGCCAGAACGTTCAAGACGCTCCGCTACCGTCACCGCATCAATGGGCGAATCATCCTCTGAGAGTGCCACCATGGCTTCGAAGACGACACGGTGCGCTTCACCATAGAAGTCTTCAGGCGTGAGGGTCTCCCCAGCGGGATTGATGGCTGTGTTGTCGAGCAGGATTGCACCGAGGACAGACTGCTCCGCATCCAAATTGTGCGGCAACGTCCGTCCTCTCGTTAGCTCGTCAGCCATGCGACCAGCCTGCTACTCCTCTTCGTCCTTGACGACCCAGAGCTTGATAGCCGCCTTGACACCGTACGGCAGATTCAGAGCAATCTCGTGACCGCCCAAGGCCTTGATTGCATGATCAAGGCTGATCTGATCCTTGCTAATCTCAAAACCCTCTTCGGCGAGCACCTCGGCAATGTCGGCAGCCGTAACAGATCCATATAGCACATCGCCCTCGGAAACCTTTCGCTTGACGTTGACCACGACCCCGCTGAGCTTGATAGCCAGCTCCTCGGCGTCCTGGGCCTCCACTTTCTCAGCTTCCTCACGCCTCGCCTTGTCCGCCTCGATCATGCGCTCGTTGGCAGCACTGGCTCTAAGCGCTAACCCCTTCGGCAACAGAAAGTTGGACCCGTAGCCAGCCTTAACCTCCACAAGGTCCCCGGGTTTACCCAGGCCTTCGACCATCTCCCGAAGAATTAGCTTCATGGTCTCAACCGGTAGTGTACGGCAGAAGCGCGATCTCACGGGCCCGATGGATGGCGCGGGCTAGCATACGCTGCACTTTGGCGCTGTTGCCATTGGTACGGCGTGGTTGGATCTTGCCACGGTCCAAAATGAAATTCTTTAACAAATCGACGTTCTTGTAGTCAATGTATAAAACGTCATCTTTGAGGTACTTATTGCGGCGCCGACGGCCTCCTCCGAATCCTCTTGGCATCGTTAACCTTCCTTCCCTTCGTCGTCGGCGGCGGTGTCATCTGTGTCGCCGGGGTTGACGGCAACATCATCGTCGCTTTCGTCGACAGGCGAAATTTCTACGGTAGCCGCTTCATCGTCACCATCAGCAGCTTCCGCATCATCTCCGGAATCACCGTCATCCGAATCAGCAGCCTCGGCTTCTACATCACCTCCGGAATCACCGTCATCCGAATCAGCAGCCTCGGCTTCTACATCACCTCCGGAATCACCGTCATCCGAAT
>PAUA01000044.1 GCA_002712565.1 Gemmatimonadota bacterium
GCGGGCCTGGTACTTCCCGAGGTACTGATCCTCCTGGACGTGGATCTCGGAGACCCACTTCACGTTTGGCGCACCGTACCACCCAGGGACCAGCAGCCGAAGCGGACGCCCCTGATGCGTGGTGAGCGGCTCGTTGTTCAGTGAGTAGGCCAGCAGCGGCTCGTCTGACAGCGCCTGGTCTCGTTGGAGGCTCCGGCCATAGTTCTGATCCACGGGGTACGTTCTTCCCCGGAACTCCACCTCCTCTTCGCCATGGTCGGCACCAAACAGAACAAACTCACAGGCCTCGGGCTGCACCCCGGCCCGCTCCAGGACCGCACGCAACGGGACGCCCTGCCAGAGGCCGTTGCTCGAAAGACCGTTCACCGGGCCGCGATTCCCCGAGCACTCGAACCCAAAGACCAGCTCGCGACTCGGCATCGCTTGAAGGTCAGCGAGCGAGAGAGCCAATGGCCGGTCCACGAGTCCAGACACTCGCAGTCGGTACGTCGCCGTGTCGATCTCGGGGTGCCCGTAATGCTGCGTCGTGAAGAACTGGTCGCTCGGGGTGAACACCCCGTTGATGGTTCGGATATCGATGATCCGGCGATCCGGTGTCCGCTCCAGCGTGAGGGTCTCGGGCAGGTCGGTAAAGGGTACCAGGGTCTGCTCTTGGGCGAGGGCCGGGAACGCCCATTCCGGTAGGCCGAGGACGCCCAATCCCGCAAGAGCGATGCTTTCTTTGAGCATCTCACGACGGGTGGTCTGTTTTGTCATGTCGGGTACCTCTCTAGGAACGTTCTCTGTAGCGTGTCATGCCCTCATTCTGCCCCCTCACCCCGTAGGACCGCAACTTATTCNGGAGCACTACACACCGGACGCGCAATACAGTGTTGTATAGTCCAGCAGTGGGTGCGGTGAAATAGGGGGGTGCTACTGACTGAACACTCGAAACACCTCAAGCCCTTCTTCCAAGAACGCAGGGATGTCTTGTGGTTTGATCCGCCCCTTCTCAGTCTTGCCGANCCGCAATTAGGCCGAGTTCGATCAGTTCACGAACCCTCTTGCGCCGCCTCTTCTCAATCTTGCCGAGCTTCAGGAACATCTTCGCGTCGGCGCGCGCCTTCGCCTTTTCCTTCTTTGCGCTCCACCGTTTGTCAGGGTGCCGTTGCACCAGCACCTGAACTCTCGGCCCGCGCTCGACCACTATGAGTCTACCATCGTCCAGCTTCAACCGTCGATGGGGTGGTGTGACACGGAACTCGAATGAGGACTGGGCTGCGATACGAGAGAGGCACGAAACATCAAAACGAACGGTGTAGTCCGCTTCGTTACGTAGAGACACGTCGATCCGGTCTATACACTGAAACTGTTCGAGAAGAGAGACGGGCTTGGTCAGCCCTTTATAAACCTTGTTCGACACGGAGTCCGAGAGGGCCACCCAGGAAAAGATGGCATCGTCCTGTTCGCCGTCAGCTGAAGGGGCCAGCGGGTTCGTGCAGCCTTGCGCTGACAGCAAAAGCAGGGTGAACCACCCCATCTGCCTGAGTGCACCCGGCACCGTGATCCGCGAAAACCTCATCCGCTCAGATTCTCTGGGTATCTCAAGTTGTGCACATCGGAACTGATGTCCATCGGTAACCGGATATCGGGCCCNCTGCNCCTCAGCCGNGCGATGGACAGAGAGGGAGGGCGTGATGAGCATCCCAGTTGATATCCTATTATCACGGCAAGAGTGAATGGCCCGGATCGCTTCATGTNCTAATTCTGCACCTCACCCCGCAGGTCCGCAACTTAGCCGGGAGCACCACACCGGACTGAGCAGCGCCACCAAATCTTTTCAGGAAACGGCGTTTCAGTGGCGGCGATGTGTGCGGAGTCCAGCCCTCCGAATGTCGCGTACTTGCTATCCCGAACGACCCGACTCAGTTCGGTGAAAAAGGCCCAAACAGGGGGATGGGGGGCTAGTTCCCGTTTTCTGAGCCCAGGGGGACGGGGGCCGTAAGTCCACGAGGTCGGCCGCAGGAAGCGCGGTAACTACGCCTCTGCAGATGCTGTGATCAGACTACCTTCGCTGCCGAGATGACCAGTGAATGGCCTTGATCTTCCAGATTCCATTTTCTCGTGCTAAAACCACGAGTTCGGCACCCTGCGAATTGATCTCGCGGTCGCCCATTCGGCCCTGTGTAACACTGGTCGAGTGAGCCCAAGCGACATCACCCACTAGGCTGACCTCAATCTCGCCGCGCTCTCGCGCCACCGCTCGCGCGAAACGCATATCTCCGGCAAGGTGTCCCGATCGATAATGCTCCTTGTCTTCGATTCCACCGCTCTCGAGAATCGTCACGTCATCGGCAAGATGACTCAAGGCCGCTGCCGAATCGCCTGCCGCGAGAGCCGCATGAAAGACGTCGACCACCGCCCTCACCTGATTCTCAGAGCGTTGTTGGCCCGATGCACCGGCAGCACCGACTAGGGTAGTAATCAAGACACCCCCGAGTACGCTTGCAGTTCGATGATATTTGGTATGCACAGGCTTCTCCTCTGGAATACGGTTATGAGACGAAGTTCTGGTTCTAGCTCGACTTCCTTGGCGTCTGTTCAGCACACCCGACCGCTATCAGAGCAAGCACGAATAGCAGGGTTTTCTTCATGCCCTGATTCTGCCCTGCCCCACTCAGACCCGCAACTCAGGACGCGCAGAACAGTGCTGGGTTTGGAGTTCTCATCCGATCACCCTCCGATCAGGTAGAAACTCTCCTGTCGCGGCCGGAAGAAGTGGTACCCTTCACTGTCCAGGTGGGCCGGATCCTCCATCATGATGTAGACCTCTTGGCCGTCCCACTCAGGAACGGGCGTCCGCGTATTGAGTTCGATGGAGATGTAGGAGCCGTCCCGCAACCGCTTCGACTGCCGAGCCGTTTCACCCCGTTGGGCCGACCGGAAATCGATGCTGGGCCCCATCCCGTGGCCGTGGTTGCCCAGAGGATGCGAGTAGATCTGCGCCTTGATCAGCCGGGAATCCATCTCCGCCATGGTCGCATCGTACACCTCGCCAGCCGTCAGCCCCGGACGGGCGGCGGAGGTGAGCACGTCCTGCAGCGCGTTGGTGTTGGCCATTGCCGCCTGGAGGCCGGCCGGCGCGTCGGACTCACCCTCCCTGAGTACGTACGCCATCTTCTGCCAGTCGGTATCCAGCCCCAGATAGGAGATCCCTACGTCGAGGTGAAGCACGTCGCCCGGTTCGATCACCCAATTCTCCGGTGCCACGGCCAGGAAGCCTCGTGACGTGTCGTTCGGCCTTCCGCCACGTTGGTGCCGAAGGTCCGGCTGGAACCAGGTGCCCACCCGGTACTGCCACATCGCGTTGTAGATCCACCGTCGGACATCGCCGATGGTCGTGACCCCTGGCTCGATGACCTCGTCCGAGAGAGCTCGCTTCGCGATCACTTCGGTCAGATGGACCAGATTGCGATACGCTTCCAGCTCCTCGGGAATCCGGGTGTCTAGATACTCCTCGATCAGGTCGGCCGCGCTCACGAACCTCGACGTCGCCTCGGGCCCCATGATGTCGCTCAGGTACCCGTACGTGGCGTAGGTGAGGCTCCGGGTCATGCCTTTGCGCCCGTCCATGTTGAGGGCGATGCGCTGGGGGGAATAGACCGCATAAAGCTCTGGCAGCACTTGGCTGGCCGGGCGCGGCTCGTCGGGTGACTCGAAGAAGCGCTTCAGGTTCACCTCGGAGTAGCCCGTGATCGCCACGCTTCGAAGCTCTTCCCCCGTGTCGACGAACACGAAGATGTCCCGGTTGCCCGTGTAGGGTCTTGGGGGTGCGATGTACTCGGTCAGCGGATCGTCATGGAACTCCTCGTTCACGGTGATCCACATATCGATGTCGTACTGACGCATCATGGGGAGCAACATCTCGTGACGACGCTCGAGCCACCCCTCGCGCAGCGTGACCTGCTCGGACCAGTTGGGGAGGTCGAATTCAAAAGCCGCATCGGCGGCACGGGGCGCGTCGGCTGGGGCGCACGCGGCCGTCAGAGCAACGCTGACCGCCAGGACCGTGGTCACGGAGGGGGCGAGAGCGGTGCACTGGTTCCAACGGACTCGGCGTTGCGGGCTGGGATGGATTGAGGACAGCATCGACTCCTCTTTGATGGAGAGATCGGTATCGGGCGCTTTCCACACGAGTGACCGGTCAGTGCAAGAGGCGGCTTGATCGGTCACCCAGCAACCCTCCCCCCCGCCGCNNCCCCGCCGCGCTTCCACGGTGCCCCGTTGCCAGCCCAGTCGGATCGTCCCGCCAGTCCAAGAGCCGGGACGATCAGATCTGCTCCACATCGTCCTCCAGCAGCTCGCCGCGGTTCAGGTTGTACCGCATGATGCTACTGTGCGGGCCGTCGCGGTCCCGCTCTAGCCCGAACACCGGACCGGCTGGCCCAGGCGCTGCGTCGAGGTGGCGCCGGATGCGTGCGTGATCGTCCTCCGTGAGTCGCAGTGACAGCGCACAAAGGTTTCGTTCCACCTGTCCGAGACGCGTCGCGCCGAAGATCACTGCAGCGACGCTCGGCTGATCGAGCACGAAGCGCACGGCGACCGTGGCCACGTCCGACGCGTGCTCGTCCGCGACCGACCGCAGCTCCGAGAGGAGGGCCTGGTATGCGTTCCAGCCGCCGAACTCGTCGATGATCAGCCGGTACTTCACGAGGGAGCGGTTGTCCAGCTCGCCCGTGGGGGGAGGGGCGCCGAGCCAGCGGTCCGTGAGGAAGCCACCCGCGAGAGCACCGAAGCAGAGGAGCCCAGACCCGCGCTCTAGACAGTGGTCCTTGAGCGCCGCCTCCGGCCTCCGGTCGAGGACGGAGTACTGGACTTGGTTCGAGAGGAGCCTGACGCCTGCGTCCTCGATCCGACGCACGCGGTCCACGTCTAGGTTCGTAACGCCGATGTGACGGATCTTCCCCTCGCCCTGAAGGGCAGCCAGCCACAGTGCTGTCTGCTCCATCCCGGGGACGTCGTCCCGCCACCAGTAGTAGTGCACGAGGTCGAGCGCCTCGACGCCCAGCCGCGTGAGCGATCGCTCGATGATCCGCCGGACGTACGGCTCGTCTACGTCCGCCAGCGCTTCGAAGTCGGGAACGAACTTCGTGTGGACTCTGACCGGTGTCGTCGCCGACGTAGACCGCCACCGCTGCAGGAACCGGCCGTAGAGTTCCTCTACGCCCGTGTAAATGTCCGCGCAGTCGAACGTCGTTACGCCTCGGTCTGCCGCAGCGACTAGGAGTTCGAGCGTTTCGTCCAGATCGAGCCCGCCCCGCCGGTGTCCCTCGGAGAATTGCCAGCCGCCCAGGATCAACCTCGAGATCCGGTATCCAGGGACTAACTCGACATCGTGCCCCGACGTCAAGCGCCCTCGCCCGATAGGGGCACCCGAGTGACGTCACCGTGGCGGAACGTCGACGTCCCGGTGCGCGTGATCTGGAAGCGAGCGCCGCACAGCGGGTCGGGGCACGCGACCTCCATGTCGGTCGTCATCCAGTCGTTCGGGTGGGTTTGCCGCTGCTTGGCGGGCAGGAGCGGCAGCAGGGCAGCCAGCGCGTAGATCGGGAAGGTCTGGCCCGGCGGGAAACTCAGGTTCTCGCCGGAGAGCTCGAGATAGTCCCCGGGTTGATGGTTGCACACCATCGGGCCGTCTTCCTCCACGACCTCCACGCGCAAGTCGTAGAGCGTGAACTCGTCGTTGGCGCTCATGTCGCTTCCTTTCAAAAGGGTTCGGGCGAACGTAGACTTCCGCTGTGCTGGGCACGACCCTCTGACACGGACCGGCCGTGGACCCCTCGACCTCGAGCGGCGTACCCCTCCGCTTCCATGGCGGCCTCGCCGGAGCGCTCGCACCGTTCGTGCTCTTCCTGGTCGGAGTCGGATGGCTCGGTCTTTCCGGCGCACCCGACGAGACCGGCTTCTGGCCGGTCCTGCTCGGTGGGCTGACACTCGGGCTCCTGCTTGCCCAAGACAAGCGCGGCTACGCCGAAGCGATGCTCGACGGCATGAGCCGCAAGCTCGTCATGCTGATGGTGATGGCGTGGATGCTCGCGGGCGTGTTCGGCGTGCTGCTGCGCGACAGCGGGCTCGTCCAGTCCCTCGTGTGGGCCGCGCAGTCAGCCGGCGTCGGCTCGGGCGGCTACGCGGTGGCCGCATTCCTCGTGTGTGCTTTGTTCTCGACCGCGACCGGCACGAGCCTGGGCACGATCCTAGTATGCGCTCCGCTGCTCTACCCGGTCGGCGGTGTGCTGGGCACGGACCCGGCGTTCCTGATCGGGGCGATCCTGGCGGGAGCCACCTTCGGGGACAACGTCTCCCCGGTGTCCGACACGACCATCGCGTCGGCATCCACTCAGGGCGCCGACATCAACGGCGTCGTGCGCTCGAGGATGCGCTACGCGCTCCCGGCGGCATTCGTGTCGATCGCTGTGTTCGCGGTGCTTGGTGGTGGGGACGGGACCCAGGCCGGAGCCGGACCCTCCACCGATGCCGACGCAACAGGTCTGCTCATGCTGGCGGTCCCCATAATGGTGCTCTTCGTGCTGATGAAGCAGCGCCACCTGATCGAGGGGCTCGTCTACGGCATTCTCGGGGCTGCGATCCTCGGGCTCCTGCTCGGACGCTTCACACCGGCGGATCTGCTCTCCATCGATCGCGAGAACTTCGTGGCCCAGGGCCTCGTCCTCGACGGCATGCGTCGCGCCGTAGGTGTGTCCATGTTTACGATCCTGCTGATGGGTCTCGTGGGAGGACTGGAGGCCGCCGGTATCGTCGACCGCATCGTGGCGTGGGTCCAGTCGCGTTCAGGTACGCCGGGCCAGGCGGAGTGGTGGATCTTCGGCTCGGTCACGGGTGCCACCTTGCTCACTACGCACTCGACCGTGGCCATCCTCGCGGTCGGCGACCTGGCCAAGGAGGTCGGAGAGGGCGCGGGCATCGACGGCTACCGTCGTTCGAACATTCTGGACGTCACCGTGTGCACGTATCCGTTCCTTTTTCCAGTGTTCATCCCCGTGATCCTCGCGGCCAGCATGACCGCGGGCGTCGACGGCATGCCGCGCGTGTCCCCCTGGGAGGTCGGCCTGCACAACGTCCACTCGTGGGCGCTGCTCGTCGNCATCGTGCTCGCGATCACGACAGGGTGGGGGCGCACCGCCGAGGAGCGCATGCCGACATGAAAGATCTCGAGGGACGGGTCGCCGTGGTCGCGGGGGCCACTCGTGGCGCCGGGCGCAGCATCGCGACCATGCTGGGGGAGGCCGGCGCCACGGTCTACTGCACGGGGCGGAGTGTTCGATCTCCGCTAGCCTAGGCTCTCCCGCCTATCGACCTCCCCCGGCCTGATCCTGGTAGAGCCGGAGCGCTTCCTCGAACGTGCCGAGGACTTCGTCCCTGTGGGCCGGGTCGTCCCAGCGATTCATCCTCCGGAGATCGCTTAGCGTGTCCTCGATCCAGTCGACGAAGAAGGCGGCATCGTCGCGCGAGCGGATCGGCTCACCGTCGGCAATCACGAACACCGGGTTCGTGTGCGCGAACAGGTAGCTGTCCATGGCGCCGTGTTGCGGTGGGCCGAGCGTGCGCGCCGCGATCCACCCGCTACCGTCGATCGGAACCTCGATGTTCACGTCGAACGACTTGCCGTCTCCGGTGGCTTGGAACGTGTGCGTGATCTCCCCGTTCTGGACGATCTCGAGCGTATGCATCTCGAACAGTGACCGGGCTGTGACGGCGACGGAGACCGTCTCGCCTCTCGAGACCGTCAGCTCTTCGCCCATCCCCCGGCCCTCGACATCGAAGGTGAGGATCGGTCCGCTGGTCACGAACGCACGGCCGGCCGCCATCGCGTCGGCCCACTCGTCGTAATTGAGCGTCTCGCTGCCCGTGTAGACGTACGAGCGCGTGGTCCCGACCGCCGGGTGCCTCGCGATGTCGCTCATGGCATCGGTGCCTGCCGTACCTGGGATCCTCGAGCCGGTGTTGAGGAGCCGATACCAGATCTCGGAGGTCCCGAGCTCGTCGCTCCACAGGCACACGAGGTCGACGAAGTCCGCCAGACCCAGGATGGCGTCGACGGGCAGTTCGCGTGCTCCGCTCGGGCGTGCGGGGTCGGGCGTGCGGTGGCTCAGCCCGAACGGGTGGACGTAGCCACCGATCCCGCCCTGTTCGTGCACGTGCTCGAGCACCGCCGCGTTCGTCGGGTACAGCTCGCGGTACGCCGTCCCCTCGTAGCCGATGTAGAACGGCGTCACCAGCGAGTCGAGGTTCAGCAGCGCCATGTGCGCGAAGAAGTTTGGCCGGTACTCCTCGTTGTAGTAGACGATCGTCCGCTCGTCTCCGTGGGGGTGCGGGTGGCCGAGGAAGTGCTCGAGGTCCTCGACCCGGCTGTTGGCCCAGTAGTTCGCGATCATCCCGTTGGCGACGTTGAGGTCTTCGGCCTGGGCCTTGTTCCGGAGATCGAGCGGCGTGATGCGCTCGTGACCTCCGTAGTTGGGGTGGATGTGGTTGTCGCCGGAGTACCAGCCGTTCGCGGCCATGTCGATCCAGCGATCGATCTGGACCTCGACCGTCGTCCACTCACCGGCCCGCACGTCGACCGTCCGCATCTCGGGCTCGTACTCGAATCCGCGCCACACTTCGAGTTCGGCGCTGCCGACGGGGAGCGTGACCGTGAAGCTGCCGTCGGTATGGAAGTAGTAGTCGTCACCGGCCGCACTCAGGACGCGCGGGAAGCTCCCGCGCGGGAAGTAGCTGCGCCCGTCGGCGGCGCTGAGGTAGATGCGCGACGGAAGCAGGCCCCCGTCCGTGCCGCTGACCCGAACCCGCGCCTGGCCCACCGGCTCGGACCATGCGTACTCCTCGATGCGAATGCGGCGGGGCACGCCACCGCCGCGTCCCACGGTGTACAGCTCGAAGCCCATGCCCTGGTCGGCGGTTCGCTCCTCTTCGGGGCGTCCACCGTTTCGGGAGTATACGAGCCGCTCGCCGTCCGGGGACCATGCGGGGAAGTACTCGTCGGTCGGCGAATGCGTGAGCCTCACCTGCTGGATGCCGGGGCTGGAGCGGTCCTGTGCCGCCCGCGCCCGAGCGGTCGGGACCTGATAGATATCGTTGCTGCCCGAAGCGTCCGTGATGTAGGCGACCGATCCCCCGTGGGGAGCGACGACCGGCGAGGCCTGATAGTTGGTCTCGATCCGGATCAGAAGGCTCGCCTCTCCCGTGGCCGCGCTCCAGCGCCACAGGGACCCGGATCCCAGGGCCGCCTCGCCGCGCTTGGAGACGAAGACGATGTCGCCCGTGTCACCAATCCAGTCGCCAGCCATGTCCTGTGCGCGGGGGTCGGCGATCACCGCCTCCGCGGATCCGCGCCCGAGGTCGTACACCCACTGGTCAAAGGTGCCGTCACGACCGGTCGTGAACAGGATACGCACCCCATCCGGCGAGAACCGCGGCCTGAGGTCCAGGTGCGGATTCTCCGTCAGACGGCGCTCGACACCGCTCTCGAGATCGAGGAGGTAGATGTCGAAGTTCAGGTCCACATCGGCGGCGAATGCGATCGATCGACCGTCGGGCGACCAGCTCGGCTGCGAGTGGTACCCCGGCCCGGAGGTCAGCTGGCGCGCCACGCCCCCCTCGACGGGCACCAGCCAGATGCGGCCCTGGTAGGCGAAGGCGATCGACGCGCCGTCGGGCGACCACGCTGGATACGTGGGCGAGGCCGTCACGGGCGGGGGAAAGTAGGACTCCATGTACATTTTCCCCGCTCCGCCCCCGCTGCTCATCGAGGGATATCCTCCGGGAAACGAACTCGAATACTCGCGCTGCTGCGCAGACGCGGGTGCCGCGACGAGGGCGAAGCTCACGAGGAGCGGGACCATCGCTTTCATGCTCAACCTCCGGTCATCCAGATTTCGTGGGGTGGGCTCAGCGCACCCGACCGCTATCACAACGAGGGCGAATAGCAGGGTTGTGTTCATGCCCTAAAACTGCCCCTACCCTCCGCANGACCGCAACNTAGACGGGAGCACCACACCGGACTCGCAAAACAGTGTTGTATAGTCCAACGTTGTGTGCGTTGAAATAGGGGGGGGTACGCAAAGACCGAGGGTNGCAGAAATGTCCTCTGATGAGCCAAGTAGGATCTATGCTATCCTAGACCCAGTGCTAACCACTCAGGAGGATCGTCCCTCCCCCCGATGGGAACGACAATATATTGCTTGCCCTGGAACATATAGGTCATCGGTGCACCAGTNACTCCTGTGGGAAGCTCGGTATCCCACAGCACTTTACCCGTGGCCTTGTCGTACGCTCGAAATCCTTTTCCCCACATATTGCGCTGCACGCCCCCAAAGACATTGGCTCCATCCCCCATAAAGAGNAGTGTTCGAGTCACTAAAGCGGCTGGCCGACTAGCTATTCCGAGAGGTGGNAGGTCCANGTCTNTGAGGAGTGGGTGGTCTCTGAGTGCATCCCCGTTTGNAGCNGACCACACATGTATACCTGTATTCATGTCTATAGCTGTGATCCGTCCCCATGGAGGTTTCGTTATCGGTAGCCCCTCAAGATAGGGAGCATCCCGGTTGGGACTCCAATAGGGCATTTCCGAATTCGGATCTGTGGTCTTTTCTAATCGGTACACCCTTGGGATAGAGTGCGCGAATGCATAGTAGAATCCTGTCTCCGGATCGAAGGCACCAGTATTCCAATTACCAGCTCCCCATGATCCAGGAAGCATTAGTGTCCCCCCCCTTCCAGGCTCTTCAGTTACGATGGATGGAGGCGTAAAGATTGAGCCGAAGACGAATGAATCTGCTATGGCCAGTGCTCGCTCCCGGATTTCGGGGGTAAAGTCAATAAGGTCGTCTTCTGTGATACCGATCTGAGCAAACGGAGCTGGCTTGGTGGGAAAGGGCTGGGTCGGTGACGAATGTTCCCCGGGCACATCCGATTGTGGTACCGGACGCTCTTCGATTGGCCAAACAGGCTCCCCAGTTTGGCGGTCGAATACGTATAAGAACCCAGTCTTGCTAGGCTGCATAACAGCATGGATTCTCCGGCCATCGACCGTGATTTCGCCGAGTATAGGAGGCCCAACAGTGTCGTACTCCCAGAGATCGTGGTGGACCATCTGAAAATGCCAGACCCGCTCTCCTGTCTTAGCATCGATCGCAACGAGGCTGTTCGAAAAAAGGTTGTAGCCCGGACGGTGACCACCGAAATAGGCAGCAGTAGGGGCGGAAAATGGCACATATACAAAGCCGAGTTCCTCGTCCGCGCTGAAGCAGCACCACGATCCCAGGTCCCCGGAATATTTCCACGAGTCCTCACCCCAAGAGTCGACACCTAGTTCGCCCTCTTGCGGGACTACATGGAAAGTCCAGAGTAGTTGTCCGCTGCGAACGTCATACCCGCGTACATGCTCTGGTTGGCTTTCGCGCCAGTTCATCCCGGAATCCCCAGCTCCGTCGACGACCCCTCCGATCACCACCACATCCCCAACTACGATAGGACCAGAGGACCAACTAAAAGAACGTGCAGAAGGCGGAATCAGGTTTACTCGGCCTTGTTCTCCAAAATTGGAATAGCTGTTCCCGGTTTTAACATCGAGTGCATATAAGTGGGCTCCCCGGACAGAGAGAATTCGCTGCTCAGTTCCATCTTCCCAGTAATCCACGCCACGAGAGCTGCGTCCAAAAGCTTCTTCTAGTGAGGTGTCGAACGGTTCTTGGCGCCAGATGGTCTCCCCAGTTCCTGGATCAAATGCCTCGACAAGACCTAGGGCATTCGGTGCATAGAGGACATCATCAATCAGAATCGGAGTCGATCTAAGGTTTCCAGATACTGCACGATCTGGAAACCTGGCAGTAAATGCGGGATCCGTCGCAGCACGGCGCCAAAGAACACTGAGTTCTCCAACATTGCCCTTATGGACCTGATCAAGCGGAGCGTATCTCATGAACGCTTTATTCCCGCCGAAATATCGCCATCCCTGTGGGGCCATATCGGTCTGAGCCGAGAGCGATGTAACTGCTACTGTTACAAGCCAGGCTATCGCAAGCGCACACAGCCGGTCTTTTTTCATGCCCTCATTCTGCCCCCTCACCCCGCAGCACCGCAACGTAGACGGAAGCACCACACGAGACTGAGCAGCGCCACCAATTNTTTTTCAGGAAACGGCGTTTCAGTGGCGGCGATGTGTGCNGACTCCAGNNCTCCGAATGTCGCGTACTTGCTATCCCGAACGGCCCGACTCAGCTCGGTCGAGATCGTAGAGGAGCCCGTTGCTTTTCCAACCNCGGTCAAGTCTGTTGTACCGTCCAGNGTTTCAGGCCCAATAAGTGAGATGGTAANNATATGAGCATTCACTTGATATTGAGGATCGGTATTTTTCTNTCGTTGATNTGCGGATCGTTGATGTCCGGTGTGAACGCGCAAGAGTCATCCGCANCGGGGGGACTTGCTTTTCTCGCNCANACTGACTGGGAAGGACCCGTGACCGTCATCGACCTGGTCAAGTTCAAGCCGGGTGGCGAGANAAGCTACGANGAGTACGACGCNCTCGCCGAGNCGAAGCTGAAGTCGCTCGGGGGCGAAGTCATTTTTCGCGGCTANTCGAAACCGTTCGAAGGGCGGGGTTCGGACCGCGCGGCTGCACGTATTGGTGGGTACCCATCTGTCTTGGGCTGGGATCGCGTGACGATGCGCAAGTATCCCTCGGCTGCGGCCGTCGTCCAGATGGGCTCAAGCAGCGAATATCGCGCCGCCCTTCCGCATCGGACGCAANGCGTAGAGAGGTCGCTCGTCTATGCCTTCCGCGCCAATGCGATGCCGCGAGTCTCTACTGCGGATTCCGCCAACGCGGTATATATGCTGAATATTCTTCGATTCAAGGACCCGGACGGAGAGGCCGGCTACAGCGGTTATNGCAGGTCCGTCGGGCCTTTAATGCGACAAGCCGGAGGGCGCTCTGTCCTAGGTATGACTGGCCTCACGGCTGTCATCTCCGAAGAAGAGATTGACAGGATGATTCTGGTCTTTTATCCCTCGCCGGAGAACTTTCTCTCGATGGTCGAAAGTCCGGAGTTTCTCGCGGTCATGTACAAGCGATCCGATTCGGTTGAACTCGGGCTAAATCTCCCGTTTTCAGACCATCGTTGAGTGGGTGCGGTGAAATAGGGAGGTGTGGTAGGGCGAGTTCCTTAGAACTAAAGTACCGACATTATCGCGATCACGGCTTCATCCGGGCCGCGATCAGTACCAGTTGAAGCCGAGTCCCATACGGATGAGGTTCATGCTACCTTCTTCAAACCCTCCGTAGTGAAAATCCGCATGCGGTGTCAGGCTGAATCGGCCACCAAAACCTATGTCGTAGCCCGCACCCAGCGTGAAGCCGAGTCCGGTTTCAGTTTCAGAAATGCTAAAGTCGCCAAGATTGGCTTCGGCACCCAACACCGCGAATCCTAGTCCGCCCTTGAGAAAGAAGCCCCCAGCTGGATTTGGGTACACGTAGGCAACCGCATTCAGATTTGAAGAAGTGACTGTTCCGCTTATTCCCTCTTCTCCCATCTCTTTTGACCACGCCCCTATCTCCGCCCCAAGCAGGACCTTGTCGCTGAGAGCTCCACCGATCTTGAAATAGGCCGCCCCCCCAACCTCACGCTCGCTATCACCTTCGAACCCGAAGGAACCACCCCCCACCCCAAATCCGATGAAGAAGCCGTCCCGAGCCGGAGCCTGTCCACTCAGCGACTGCGCTGTGCCTATGCTGACGAAGAGGGCTAAGAGTATAGTGATGGTGAACGGCAGACTGCGCATTGAAACCTCCGCATAACTATTATGATTAAATGATGTTTTTACGTGACCCCAGTGCTTACCACGGGGAAAACAATAAAAGACCATTTTTTGAAGGATGGTATCATAAATTGGTCACGAATGATGGTCACGCACTGGCGATAATTCCTGGTATTTATCGCAGCGGGTTTAATAATAATCAAACAGCTTTTGTAATGATTTTTGATGGTGATAAAGGTGAGGTATTCTATGAGCGATTTGAAGTTCAGCAGTTCAGCTGTAGTACATCCAGTTACAGTCTACACATTGGATCAAACCACTTTTCATCGCAAAATATAATCTTAGATATTGAATCAGAAGCTCTTACAATCAAAGGACAGGTCACTGCAGAT
>PAUA01000045.1 GCA_002712565.1 Gemmatimonadota bacterium
GTGGTGGAACACGATGGGAGGGCTGTTCCGGTCGACGTCGAGGACGAAGCCGGGTCGGGGGGCGAGGTGACGTCCGTTGCTCACAGGTCGTTGCGCTCCTTCTCGTCTCGGAGGTCGAATGCGATCTTCACCGCACCCCGGCGGCCGGCGGCCGCAGCGTGCTCCAGGGCCTCCCGGTAGCGGGAGAGTGGGTAGGTGGCGGTCACGAGACGGCCCAGGTCGGCGTCGCGGACGAGGTCCGTGGCCATGTCGAAGGTGCGGCGCTGCACGCCGTCGGCGAGGGTCTCGGTGCCGTAGGTGTAGGCGCCCACCAGCTCCACCTCGCGGTGCCAGAGAGGGGTCAGCTCCAGGGTCACCTCGCCGGGCATTCCGACGAGCACTATGCGGCCCCGTGGCCTGACCACGGCCAGGGCATCGGTGAGGCTGGCCGACGAGCCCACGCAGTCGACTACCACGTCGGCGCCACCGGTGAGCCGGTCCACGACGCCTTCACGGGGTCCGCTGATCCTCGTTGCTCCGATGGCCCGGCTGCCGGTGGCCCGCCTGACGGCCCGTCTCACCTCGTCGGGGGCGATCACCATGTCGGCTCCCAGGAGGCCGGCCATTCGACGCTGCTCGGGATAGCGGGCGGTGGCGATGATCGTGCGGGGAGCGCAATGTGCACGCAGTGCCGCCAGCGTGACCTGCCCGAGCGTCCCGGCGCCGAGGATGACCACGACGCCGTCGTCTGGGACGTGGGCGGCCAGGGCGGCGTGGACGCCACAGGCCGTGGGTTCCACCATGACGGCAGCGGCATCGTCCAGATCGTCGGGAACCACGTGCAGCTGCGTGCGATGCGCTGTGAAGGCCGTGGCCCAGCCCCCACCGGTGTCGTGGCAGGAACCGGTCTGGATGCCGGGTTCCAGGTCGCCGAAGGAGGTGTGCTCGCAGTTCCCCAGCCGACCATCGGCACATGACCTGCAGGTCGGGTGGAGGTTCCGCGAGACGCATCCCAGCACCGGTTCCAGGACCACCCGGGTGCCGTCGTCCAGGTCGCCGACGACCTCGTGGCCGGGCACGAACGGGAAGGAGACGAGGGGTTCGAAGTAGCGGGCCGACCTGCCGTCCACCGTGGCGAGGTCCGAACCGCAGATTCCCGACAGACGGGGTCGGACGCGCACCCAGTCGGGGCCGGGTGCGGTGGGGGGATCCATGTCCACGAGGCTGAGGGGCCCGGCCGAGGCGCCGCGACCGGGGACGAAACCACCGGCTATCCGGGCGGCCGCGTAGCGGGGGAGGTTGTGTCGGAACTGCAGGGCCTTCATCGCGAGGCGCTCCCAGCGGGCGCCAGCGGAAGGAGGCTGCGTCGCATGCCGGGTGACTCGCGGAAGTCCTCTACCAGCCATCCCCGCTTCCTTGCGATGCTCGCCAGGCGGGTCTCGGGGTTGACCGCCACCGGGAATCCGACCGCCTCGAGCATGGGCAGGTCGCTGGCAGAGTCTGCGTAGGCCACCGACTCCCTGAGGTCCAGGCCATGCAGATCGGCATGGTCCACCAGGGCCTGGTAGCGGGCTTCGCCGGTGGGTGGCACCGCTGTCATGCGACCGTCGTAGGCGCCGTCCACCACCCCCAGTTCGGCCGACACGATGTCGTCGAAGAGGGGTCGGAACGGCTCGACCACGAAGTCGAGGGCCCCGGTGATGAGGACGGTCCTGTGGCCGAGGGCCTTGTGCTGTCGGACCCTGCGTATGCCGGCCGGGAACGACTTCGCCAGGATCAGCTCGCTGAACTGCTCCATGGCATCCTCGGCGATCTGGTCCACAGGGGCGCCCTCGTAGCGGCGGTAGAAGTGGCGGAGGAAGTCGCTCCGGTCCTTCTTGTCGAGTGAGAGCAGGGCCGGGGCCTCGGCCACGAGACGGGCCACGAAGCGGGCCCGGTCGCGGCCACGGAGGTGGCGGCTGCCCAGCCAGGCGTACGAGGCGACGACGTTCGAGGCGATGAGGGTGTTCTCCAGGTCGAATGCGACCAACTGGCGTTCGGGTGCCAGGACCTGCCGGCGGAGGCGTTCGGACCGGCCTTCGCCGCCCCGGGCCGGCGGCCTCATCGGGACCCGGCCCGCCTTCACGACCGAGGGCAGGTGGACGTCGGGTACGTAGGTGCTCCAGTCGATGACACGCGGGTCGAAGCCGAAGGCGGCCTGGTCGGCGTCGTCCAGGGAGCCCCACAGGCCCAGCAGGTGGTCGAGCCCGTAGATGGCCTCGCACTCGGCGTATGCGCCGTAGAGGTCCACGTATCCCTCGGCCCTGCCGATCAGCTCGCGCTGTTCCTCCAGGCGGACCCCCATCTCCGCGTGGCGTCCCCGTACGGGCAGCACCTCGAATACCTTCTGCGCACGGTCAAGGGTCCTAGCCGCTTTCTGCAGCTGCTTCTTGACGCGGCCACGGCCGGGGAAGGACCACTGGGGTACCGCTATGGGCTGACCCATCTCGTCATAGATGGGGTGCTCGGTGAACCACTCCCGGACCATGTCCACCAGGTGTCCGTACCGCAATGGGTTCACGCTGCCCGACGCCACCTGCACGATGTCTGCGCCCTCGTCGGGTCCCAGGGGCCCTCGGGCGGCCACGGCGCAGATGGCGGCAACCACGAAGTCGACGGGGATCACGTCCACGGTGCCTTCGGGGACGCCGGGGAACTCCTTCAACAGGCCGCGGGCGTAGGAGATGATGACCGGCTCGGCCATCCGGAAGCCCCTGATCCACCCGGGCGACGGTTCCGAGTGGGCTGACTCGATGATGGCTGGCCGCACGACGCTGATGGGCACGTCGCCGGCACTCTCAGCGACGGCGATCTCTCCGAGCGCCTTCGTGAAGGCGTAGGCGTCGGGGAAGCCCAGTGAGCCGGCCCGGGCAATTCCGGCCTGGGCCATCTTGTCGTCGACCCATCGGCAGCGGAGCTGTTCGGTCTTGGCTGCGAGGCTGGGGATCCCGGCGGCGCCCAGCTCGCCGTGCGCCTCGCTCCGGAAGGCCTTCAGGTTCGCCGGCGTTCGGCTCTCGGTCTCGGTGTCCAGTCGGATCCGTCGGGCGGCGTCCACCTCCGTGCGCCAGTCCACGTCCACGAAGAACGAGCTGGCGTCGACCGGTTCCTCGGGGGCCCTTCCACGTCGGCTTCCCGCCACGTAGCAGGTCGAGACGGTGACAAGGTGGGGGGTCGCACCCAGGCTTGCCAGCGTCTCGACGATCCTGACCGGTCCGAGCAGGTTCACCTCGACGGCCTGGTCCAGGGGCGAGTCGAAGCTCACGACGGCGGCTGAGTGGATGACGATGTCGCAGGAGGCGAGGGCTGCCAGCCCGTCGGCGTCCAGTCCCAGGCTGTCGCTGGTGACGTCCCCGGCCACGGCGGTGATCCGACGTGAGGTCATCTCGGCGAAGCCGTCGGTTCCCAACTGGCTGCGCAGGTTGTCGAAGGCGTCGTTGCGGAGGATGTCGCGTTCGACGCGTCGGCCGGCCCCGCGACGGCCCGGTCTGAGGATCAGCACCAGCTCACAGCCGGGGGCGGAGCGGAGCAGGCGTTCGACCAGGGCGGTGCCCAGGAAGCCGGTGCTTCCGGTGATGGCGATGCGGCGCCCTGCCAGATTCTCGGGTATCACACCGCCATGTATACCAGATGGTCAGGGCCCTTACCAGATGGTAGACAGGTGGGCTACGGTGGCCCGGTGGCATCTACCGAGGTCCGTGGGGGTACGAAGGCACGGGTGCTTGACGCAGCCCTGGCGTCCTTCGGCACGGCCGGCTTCGCCGGCACCTCGCTAGACGACCTGGCTTCCGGGCTGGATATCCGCAAGCAGACGATCCTCTACCACTTCGTCTCCAAGCGGGGTCTGCTGAACGCAGTGGTGGACAGCGTCGCCGCCGACCTCATCCTCGCTCTCGAACAGGTGCTCGCCGGGAGCCAGCGGGACTGGGAACGCGTGGAGGCGTTGGTGCGGTCGGTGTTCCGCGTGGCCCTCGAACAACCGGTCCTGCTCGGGCTGCTACGTGAGGTGAGCCGCCCCAACTCACCCGGAGCCCAGCGCCTGCGGGGCCACATGGATCCGCTCATGGCCAGGGCCCGCCTCTGGATCGAGGCCGAGATGGCCGCAGGACGCATGCGCAGGACCGACGCCCAGCTGCTGCTCCTGAGCGCGTACTCCACGGTGGTCGGCGTAGCCACGGAGATCGAGGTGCTCCGGGCTGCCGGCGTAGGGCCGACCCTGCGGCCAGTGGTCCAGAGGCGGAGGGAACTCCTGCGGTTCCTGCGGGCCTCGTTGGACCCGACGTCCTGAGCAGGGCCGTCAGCGCGTCGTGTTGCGCCGGCGGCGGGCGTGGCGCTCGACGGCGAGGTCCACGAGCTGGTCGATGAGACCGCCGTACGACAGCCCCGCCTTCAACCAGAGCCGTGGGTACATGGATATGGAGGTGAACCCCGGGATCGTGTTGACCTCGTTCACCAACATCCGGCCGTCGTCGGCGAGGAAGAAATCGACCCGGGCCATACCGGAACACCTCAGGGCGATGAAGGCCCGTGCGGCGAGTTCCTGGAAGCAGACCACGGTTTCAGGGTCGAGGTCGGGATCGTCGATGAGCTCGGCCGCGTCGGTCTCGTACTTGTCGGCGTAGCTGTAGAAGGCATCGCCGGGCCTGATCTCTCCGGGACCGGAAACCTGGGGCACCCTGTCGCCGAGGACGGCCAACTCGATCTCGCGCCCTGACACGGCCTCCTCCACCACGATCCACTCGTCGTAGCCGGCGGCAGTCGCCAGGGCGATCTCCAGCGAGGCCGGATCGGAGGCCTGCGACACCCCGACCGAGGAGCCCAGGTTGGCCGGCTTCACGAACACTGAGGGTCCCAGGTCGGCGAGCAGTTCCTCGAGCAGGGCACGGTGGCCGGCGGAACCCGGTTCGTCCAGACGGTCGGCGTGGAGTCCCCGGTACCTGGCCTGGGGGATCCCGTGGTGGGCGAGGACCTCCCGGGCTGCCAGCTTGTCCATGGCCAGCGCCGAACCCAGCACCCCACTGCCGACATACGGCACGTCGGCCAGCTCGAGGAGGCCCTGCAGGGTTCCGTCCTCCCCGAGGGGACCATGGACGAGGGGGAACACCGCGACCGGAGCGTCGGCGGCCAGTTCCGTGAGGCGGGGGAGGGGATCCCAGGATGGCCCGCTCGGATCGAGGCGGTCTCCGAGGCCCTCCACCCGGCCCTCGGCGAGGGCCGCCGCGGCATCGGCGGCCAGCGACCAGCATCCATCCAGGCCGATGCCGACGGGGACCACCTCGTAGTGCCCGGTGTCCACCGCCGCCAGCACGTGTCGGGCTGACATGCATGACACGTCGTGCTCGGCACTACGCCCCCCGAAGAGCACGACGAGACGACGGCGGGCGACCACCCCGGCATCGTAGGGTGACGCTCCGTGAGGTTTCGGGCATCAGAGGTCGCCGCAGCGGTCGGTGGCGAGTTGGTCGGCGACGACGTGACCCTGGACGGCGCCACGCAGGACTCCCGTGCCGTCACGCCCGGCTGTCTGTTCGTACCCCTGGTGGCCGATCGGGACGGCCACGGGTTCATCGACGGGGCAATGGCCGGCGGTGCCGGAGCGCATCTGACCTCCGGTGCCATCGGCGCTGGAACGGCGATACGGGTACCTGACACGGCCGTGGCACTGTGCGACCTCGGATCAGCAGCGCGGGCATCGACTACCGCCCGGGTGGTGGCCGTGACCGGAAGCGTCGGCAAGACCTCGGTCAAGGACCTGACTGCAGCCGTCATCTCGAAGGGTGGTTCCACGCATGCCTCCGAACGTTCGTTCAACAACGAGATCGGGGTTCCGCTGAGCATCCTCGGAGCCCCCGAGGATGTCGACTTCCTGGTGCTGGAGATGGGTGCCCGGGCCGAGGGCGACATAGCCCGGCTGGCCGGGATAGCCCGGCCCGACGTGGGGGTCGTCACCACGGTCGACATGGCCCATACCTCGGCGTTCGGATCCCTGGAGGTGGTGGCACGCACCAAGGGCGAGCTGCTGGACGGCCTTCCGCCCGACGGGTGTGCGGTGCTCAACGCCGACGACGACCTCGTGATGGGCCAGGCGGGGCGAGCCAGATGTCCGATCCTCACATTCGGCGAGCGCGGTGAGGTACGTGCGCGCGATGTCAGCCTGGACGATCTTCTCCGTCCGGCATTCCGCATGGAGTCGCCATGGGGCCGGACGGAGGTCCGCCTTGATGTGCACGGTGCCCACATGGTTTCCAACGCGCTTGCAGCCGCAGCCGTGGGACTCTTCCTGGGGCTGTCGCCCGAGGAGGTGGCGGCCGGCCTCTCCGAGGCCCGACTGTCACCGTGGCGGATGGAGGTGGCGACGGCGCCGAGTGGACTGGTCGTCGTCAACGACGCCTACAACGCCAACCCTGCATCCATGGCCGCCGGGCTCGAAGCCCTTGCCTCCCTCGCCGTGTCGGGCCGCAGGATCGCCGTGGTCGGGCTCATGGCCGAACTCGGCGGGTACGAGGCAACCGCACACTCGGAGGTCGCCGATCTGGCCGACGGGTTCGGAGTCGACCTGCTGGCCGTGGGCACCGACCTGTATGGCGTGGCGCAGTTGGCCGGCATCGACGAGGCATCCGCCCACCTTGCTGGCCTGGCGCTGGGTGACGGAGATGCCGTGCTGGTGAAGGGCAGCCGGGTGGCCGGCCTGGAGGCGCTGGCGGCCCGGCTCCTCGAAGGCTGATCCCGCCGGCAGCGCCGCAGCCGGCCTGCCGGAGCGGCGCCTGAAGCCGGTCTGGAACCGTCTCAGTCCGGGTCGTGGGGGAGCTCCGTCGGGCGGAGCGGGGTGTTGGAGCGGTTCCAGACGGCGAGTCGTTCGGTGTCGCAGTCCGGGCAGAGGTGCACGACCCGCAGGGACTGGATGGAGAGTTGGGTTCCCCTCGACTTCTCCACGATCGACTGGAGGGCGGGTCGCACGGCGTCTGATCCACAGGTCGGACACCTGGGGGTTAGGTCCCTTTCCCATTCCAGGTCGCACGACCCGCAGGTCACGGTGATCGTCTCGTCGCCGGGCGGCCCTTCCCGTCGTCCGAGGAGGGACTCCTCCTCGCCACAGCGCGGGCAGGCGATGTTGCTCATGTCCACAACGCTAGGCGGATCGACAGCGCAGCCCGTGGGGTACCGGCTTCCCGGGGCGGGCGAGTGGGCCGGTACCCGCCCATAGGGTGGACGGGTGCCCGGCCACGGCGACGACCACTATCGGACCCTCGGGGTGTCGATGACGGCATCGGACGAGCAGGTCCGTGCCGCCTACCGGGTGCAGGCCCGTCGCCACCACCCGGACCTCTCCGACGGCCCGGCGGACCGTAGGCAGGCCGAGGCCGCGATGGCGTCGGTCAACGAGGCATGGAGGGTCCTGGGTGACCGGGGCCGCCGCTCCGTCTACGACCTGGCCCGGAGGCCGCCGGAGCCGGTGGTCCGCACGTCACCGGTCGATGAAGCGGTACACGGGCGGCGGGGAGACTCCTTCCAGGCGATTCCCGTACCGCGGGCGGTCGGGTGCCTGCTCCAGTTCGGACCGGTGGTCCTCATCGTGGGGCTGCTGGTCGGGATCCTGGTGGCCACCGCCTTCATGGGTGGAGGCCGCGAGCTGGCGCCGAGGCTGGGACCCGGATCCTGTGTCGAGCTGTCGTCGACGATCCGGGTGGTGCCGTGCACCGTGGAGACCCCGGTCATCGTGGCGCGTGGGGTTGCCGGGACTCCGTGCCCGCTGGGGTCGGTGACCCTGGTCCTGCCGACCCTGATCGAGCAGGTCTGCGTGGCTCCTCCGGGGACGCCGTCGGGCTGACCGCCCTGTGGCTGGACGTATACGGTCCTGCGGCGTGGCTGGCAATGGCGTCGATCTCCTTGAGGTACCGGTCCTGCAGGGCACGCCAGAGGCACTCGACGGCTACGGCTACACCTTTGACGACCCGGCCGAGGTCCAGGTGGAGATCGTGCGGTGGCCCGCCGGTGGGTGGCGCCCGGTCGACCCGGACACCGGCGATGAGGGCGGCACGGTGGAAGGCGTGTTCGACGCCTTCTGGGAGGGTTCCACCCTCCGGGCGCTCAACAGCGCGGTGGACGGCGACTACCTGCTGGCCGAGGCGGCCGGACCGCCGCTGGACGGCGAGCCGTGGTTGGCGGGCTTCACCATCGGGCACCTGAACTACCACCCGGACGGCGGCCAGCTCTTCTTCCCGTTGNATCCGGGGGCGTTCGTGGTCCCGCTGGCCCTGCCAGGCGACGGCATCACACCGGCCGACGTGGTGGCCTTCTGGTTCGACGGAACGCAGGGTCTCTNCATCCATCCGGAGATCTGGCACGAGGGCGTGTTCCCGCTCGTGCCCNGCCAGCGGTTCCTGGACCGTCAGGGCCGGGTGCATGCCCGGGTGAGCGTGGAGTTNGCCGACGAGTTNGGTTGCCGACTGTTGATCCCGGGGNCCCTCTGAGGAGGGCGTGNCGGGTGGAGGCCCATGTGCCGCCAGTATCCTCGTGCGCCAGCGGACCGTTAGCTCAGTTGGCTAGAGCGCTCGCCTCACACGCGAGAGGTCACTGGTTCGAGTCCAGTACGGTCCACAAAAAGACCTCTTGACCTGCGCGTATCTACACCGAAGGCGTTGTTGGCGCCCATCGACCCGTCAGGAAATGGCGAAACAGATAATTCTGCTCAGGAGGGCACCTTCCGCCTGATCTCAGCAATAAGAACAGTGCCGGCTAGAACCACCACAAGCCACAATANGGCGACGTTCCAAGCATCTTGGGCAGNTGACAGGCNTTCACCGGGATGTTGAAGGTGGAAGACAGCGTGCGGCAGGGAGAAGGCCAAATANCCAACCGTGGCGATGANCGTGATGTCGCGGCGGAGGCANAGCCCTGCTATCAGTACTANCAGTCCGGTAGCGAGGAGCCCGGAACCGGTGTCNNAAACNAGATGCTCGTTAAAGGGTGGNAGTGCCGACACCACTCTTGGAGACCAACCGGGGAAGTTCTCGTACCAGTTCGCTGGAGAGAACACGGCCCAGCACCCTGACAGGATGTTCGGCACAGCGAGGCCGATCAGGATCAACCGTTTCCAGTTCCGTGACACGTCTCTCTCCTCCTGTTGGTCCTCAATTGGTAGCACTGCGTTAACACCACAGTNTCGCGAAANGCCCTCCAACCCGGCTGTGGGTATCTACACCCAGGGNGCCTGACGTCGCTCGCCCACTGCACGGGAGGGGTGACAGACTCGGGCGTGAGGAAGTACGCGGTTGTACTGACGTTCCTGCTGGTGGCGTCAGCGTGTAGCAACGGTATGGAAACCACCACTACAGCGGCTCCCATCACGGCGCCCGTACCACCGGCGCCGGTCGTGGCCACGCTCATAGGTCAGGCCGACCAACCGATGGCCATGGTCAACCGGCCCAACAGTGACGGGTTCTTCCTCGCCGAGCGGGAGGGACGGATCCGGACGGGCGACATCAGCGGGAACGGGTCCCTGATCGTCGGCGAGACAGTGCTCGATCTCACCGAGTGGATCACCACCACCGGCGAAGGTGGCCTGCTCGGACTGACTATCTCGAAGACCGGTCACGAACTCTTTGTNAACTACACGGGAACCGACTGGGTCAGCCGGGTCTCCGCGTACCCGCTCGTGGATGGTCGCCCTGTCACCGGAAAGGAGGGCGGGCGACCGCTGTTGGAAGTAGCCCAGCCCTTCTCAAACCACAACGGCGGTCATCTCCTAATCGACGGTGACGGCCACCTACTGGTCGGCTTCGGTGACGGAGGGCTGGCAGGGGACCCTTGGGGGCACGGTCAAGATACGTCCACGCTGCTCGGCGCCATCCTGAGGATCAACCCTACGGCTGTTGACGGTAGGCCCTATCAGATACCGCTAGACAACCCGTTCGTCGACGATCACTCAGGCACCCGTCCGGAGATCCTTGCCTACGGACTGAGGAACCCATGGCGGTTCGACTTGGATCCGTCAACCGGCGACCTCTGGATCGCTGACGTCGGACAGGACCACTTTGAAGAGATCGACTTCCTCCCAGCGGTCCACTACACGGTAGGTGCTGACTTCGGGTGGAAGTTCATGGAGGGAACACGGGAGTTCGCCGGCTCGGCCAACGACGGCCACCGAATCCCGGTCCACGAGTACTTCCACGGGAATGACGGTCGCTGCTCAATCATCGGAGGGGTCATCGTCCGGGCCGGGAACCTGGAGGGACTTGATGGAGCGTTCCTCTACAGCGACTTCTGCGATGGCCGGATCCGAGCGCTCCTCCCCGACGGCAGCGACTGGGCCGACCACGATCTAGGGGCGGTCGTCGAACTCCCCGTCTCCTTTTCTAGGGCATCGGACGGGACAATCTACGTCCTGTCAGCCACCGGCGGAATCTTCCGTCTCGACTCTCTAGGATCGCCGAACTGACCCTCCGCCTAGGCCACTACCCGCTGTGCCACTACCCGCTGTCACAGGCCGGGCGTATTGTGTGGCGTGACAACGAGGTAGTCGTCGACACGGACTTGGCTAGAGCGCTCGCCTCACACGCGAGAGGTCNCTGGTTCGAGTCCGGTAAGGTCCACCACAGAATCAGGGCCTAAGTGGGCGGTTCCGGTCGTACGATTGCGGAACTGCGCCGATCAAGGCTCGGTTCTACAAACAAGCAACGAAGTTCTACAAACAAGCAACGAAAGTGAAATCATGCCTACTGGCACCGTAAAGTTTTTCAATTCTGAGAAGGGCTTCGGATTCATCTCCGTTGAGGGAGGCGAGGACGTGTTCGTCCACTACTCCAACATCGCGGGCGATGGCTACCGCAGCCTGGACGAAGGCCAGAACGTCGAGTTCGACGTCGGTCCCGGCAAGAAGGGCCCGGAAGCCCTCAACGTCCGCGCTGTCTGAACCCCCAGCGACGGGCCACCGTCGCTGGTCCATGAACAGCCCTTGGTGGATGGCTGGTCTCTGGTCTCCCGCACCAATCTGCAGCCTCTGAGGAGTGCTGACTGACTACCTGCGAAGAGGGTTNCTGNCTAGAGCGCTCGCATCACACGCGCGAGCTCACTGGTTCGAGTCCAGTACGGTCCACCATGGATGACCAGCCGAAAGGCTGGTCATCCTCGCGTTCAGGGTCATAGCTGGGTCGCCCAGGCACCGGGGGCTACCGTCCGGCCGTGGACCATGTGCTGCCGAATCGGGCCTGGTGGGACGGCGATGCGCCCAACTGGGTGGAGCCGGGTCGACGAAGGCGAGTGCCGGTCCCGTATTGCCGGTCGACTGGTCGAGGATGGTCCCACCGGGCTGAAGGTCACCTCGTCGTTCCGCCCCCTCGATCATGCAGAGGGCCATCCGGTCCTTGATGCTCCCGCCCGGATTCATGAACTCGCACTTCACGAAGATGTCCGCATCGAGCGAGTCGGTCACGCGGTTGAGCTTCAGCAGTGGGGTGTCGCCTATGGCGTCCAGAATGGTGGCGGAGGCGGTCACCTACCCATCGTATGGCTGCCCTCGGTGGCGATCTGTCGTGTCCCGGCAGAGCGGGTGCGCACTACGAGACAGTCGTCGAACCCCCAAGGATCGCATCTTCGATTGAGTGTTCATGCACGGACCGGGAGAGACTCGCGAGGAGCCCGATTCGTGAAAGGACGCCTAGTGCGCCGTAGCCAGGTGATCCGTTCAGTCCTGTTGGCCTCCGCCATGCTGGCGTCGGGCTGCTCTTCGTCGACCGAACGGGCGGTGGTTCCGACCACCGCTGCCGTGGCCGCGGCGACGACCACCGCTTCGCCGGCGACGGCACCCCCTACGACCGTCGCGCCTACCACGACGGCTGCGCCGACCACGACGGTGCCACCCACGACGGTCGCGCCAACTACGACGGTGCCACCCACGACGGCACCACCCACGACCGCCGTCCCGACGACGACCACCGCCGATGTACCCGGCACGGTGCTGTCCAGCCAGCCGGTGGACATCGGTGACCTGGGCGTGGCCTGGCGGGTCGTCTACCGGTCCACGTCGGTGGCGGGCGAGCCAATCGAGGNGACCGGAATCATCGCCGCGCCGTCCGGCGACGCTGACGGACCGCGGCCCGTGCTCTCGGTCGCCCACGGCACCACCGGAATGGCCGACCAGTGCGCCCCCTCGCTGGACTTCCCGGACGGCGTCTCCCTGACAGTCATGGCTCCGTTCCTGGAGCGCGGCTGGGTGGTGACGGCGACGGACTACGAGGGAATGGGCGGGCCGGGCATCCACCCGTACATCGTGGGTGAGAGCGAGGCCCGCGGGGTATTCGACATAGTCAGGGCCGCCCAGACGATGCCCGGCGTGGGAGCCGACGGCCCGCTGGTGGTGTGGGGACACTCCCAGGGAGGCCACGCCGCGATGCACGTGGCCGAACGCTGGCAGGACCTAGCCCCCGACCTGGACCTGGTCGGGGTCGCCGCAGGTGCACCGCCATCCCAGTTCCCGCTTCTGTCCGCTTTCCTTCAGGGTTCGGCCTTCCAGGGCTACCTGGTGATGGCGGCNGCCAGCCTCGCTGCCACCTACGNCGAGCTGGACCTGGAGGGGGTCATGAACCCAGCCAACCTGCACCTCCTGGACGAACTCGAGAAGGGTTGCACCGGCCACATCTTCGACGTCTTCAACGAGATCCCGTACGCAGAACTGGTCAGTGTCGATGACGTCTTCGCCATCCCGGGGTGGAACGCCCGGCTCATGGAGAACGACACCAACCAGCTGCCGAACCAGGTGCCGGTGGTGATCCTCCACGGCGATCAGGACGAGCAGATCCCGGTGGTCACCAGCGCAGCCCTGTTCGCCCAGTTGTGTGCCTTCGCCGACCACGCGCCGTTGGAACGGCGCGTCTACGAGGGAGAGGGTCACGGCTCGGTCGTTCCGGCATACCTGGACGACCTCACGGCGTGGCTGGAGGCACGGGTGGCCGGCGAACCCGCCACCGACCAGTGCGGCACCTGACCTTGGCGGCTAGGGGCCCTTGGTGGTCGACATGAAGACGATGACCACCCCGCTGGCGACCTCCACCGTCGCCGTCGGGTCGGCCATCCGGTTGGACAGGCCGAGGCCCGCCCCCGGATCCAGCACGCTGTCGGACAGCGGCCACGCCAGGCCGGTGGTGGTGACACCGGTCGCCTGACCACCGATGGCCAGCAGGCTGACCAGGCCATCGACCGTTCCGCGGATCTCCACCCGGTCGCGCACCACCCAGGCCCGTGTGCCGTCGATCCTGAGGTCGATCCTGATGCCGGCCCAGCGGTCTGCGGCAACGACCAGGAGGTTTCCCAGCGCGTGGTCCACCCTTCCGCCGATCGTGCCCACAACGGTCACCGACGTCATGCCGGCATTCAGGGCAGCGGCGAGGGCCAACTCCAGGTCGGTCTCGTCCTTGTCCACCGGGTGCCGCTCCACGGCCGGTGCCTGATCCGCCGCCTCCGGAGAGGCCGAGTCCAGGTCGCCGACCAGTAGGTCCACGTGGATCCCAAGGGACCTGGCATTGTCGAAGCCCTCGTCTGCGGCGATGACCAGGTCGGCCTTGGGAAGCACCCCGATGTTGCGGGGGGCGGGTCCACCTGTGATGAGGAGGGCGTGGCGAAGCATCAGCGGCCGGATCCGTTCACCCGGACTGCCCATCGGCCGGCCGCCTGCGTGAGGCGGAGGTCCAGGCCGTAGCAACTGGAGAGGGCCTGTTCCGTGACCACGTCGGCCAGTGGGCCGGCGTTGACCACCCGGCCCGCCTCCAGGAGGAGGGCGTGCGTGAAACCCGGCGGGATCTCCTCCACGTGGTGCGTGACCTGCACCATCGGGGGCGTGGAGGGGCCCGCGGCCAGGTCCGCCAGCGTTGCCACCAGGGCTTCCCGGCCACCCAGGTCCAGAGCAGCTGTCGGTTCGTCCAGGAGCAGCAGGTCCGGCTGGAGCATCAGGGTCCTGGCCAGCAGGACGCGTTGTCGCTCGCCTGAGGACAGCGTCCCGAAGGCCTGGGAGGCGCGGTCCCCGCACCCGATCCGGCCCAGCAGGGCGCGGGCCCGGTCGCGGTCGTCGTCCGTGTAGTCGTGCCACCACGGCTCGAGGGCCCCGTGGAGCGCCGTCATGACCACGTCTCCGGCGGTGATGCCGGGACGGAAGGAGTCGGCGAGTGAGGCCGACGCGTACCCGATCCGCCTCCTCAGCCTGCGGACGTCGGTTCGGCCGAGGGTCTCTCCAAGGACGCGTACCGTTCCCTCTGTCGGGTGCAGGTGGAGGCCGGCGATCCTCAGCAGCGTGCTCTTTCCCGAGCCGTTGGGCCCGAGCACCACCCAGTGCTGGCCCGGGTCGATCCGCCAGTCCACCCCACCCAGCATCCTGGTCATGCCGACCCGTCGGCCGACGCCGGTGAGTTGGAGGACGGGCTCGGGCACATCGCCGACCCTACGGCCAGGCGCCGGCATGTGACGGGCCGACCGCCCGTCAGGCGAGGGACCGGACCAGCAGGACCACGGCGGCGACAGAGGACAGGACGTATACGGCCGGCGCCAGCCAACCGCGGTCCAGCGGGGCCCGGAGCGGCCCTGAGAGCGCTACCCCTACCAGAGCGGGCAGCACCAGCCAGGCTCCGAGCACCATGTCGGACGTCCCGAAATGGCCTGCGAGGGCCAGCACGACGAGGGAGATCGTGGTTCCGACGAGGAAGTAGGTCGAGAGGGTGGCTCGCATGACCGGCCCCGGCAGGTCGTNGAAGGCNAGGGCGATGGGAGGTCCNCCGACGGCCACCGTTGTGCCCATGAACCCGCTCAGCCCACCGGCCACCAGGAGGCTCCGGGGGGTGCGCCCGGTGTGCACCCCGCTGGCCTTGATGGCCACCGAGAGCAGCAGCAGCACGCCGAACAGCACGCCGAGTCGCTCCTCGGCGACCATGGTCAGGGCGAGCACCCCCAGCAGCACCCCTGGGACCCGGCCGGTCAGCGCCCACCTGAGGCCCTGGTGGTCCACAGATCCGCGTTCCCGCACGCTGAAGAGGCCGCTCAGCAACGGGTTCACCATCAGGACCGGTCCGGGAACGAAGTCCGGGTGGATGAGGGCGAGGATCGGGACGGCGAACAGGCCGGCACCGAATCCCAGTACCCCCTGCAGGGTGCATCCGATGGCGTAGATGACAAGGCCGGCAGCCAGCTGGAGTCCGCTCACCGGGCGTTCCCGGCGTGGTCCGAGTGTTTCATCCAGGTT
>PAUA01000046.1 GCA_002712565.1 Gemmatimonadota bacterium
CAGCCTCGACCACCTCTGCGGCCTCGACCTCTACGACCTCGGCAGCATCGACCACCTCTGCGGCCTCGACCTCTACGGCTTCGACCGCCTCTACGGCCTCGGCAGCATCGTCTGCTGAAGGGTCGGCCTCAACTGCCTCGACGGCTGGATCGGCATCTCCGGTGGCCTCGGGCTCGACGTACATGTCGGCCCAGGCCTCCTGGCCCTCCGAGCTCTCGCCACCGATGAACTTGCCCTCGGCATCGTAGGCGTGCTCGCCGAAGTGCTCCTGGTACTCGGCCGCCACGATGCCACCCTCGGCGGCCTGCTTGATCGAGAGGCTGATCCGTCGACGCTGGAGGTCCAGGTCGATGATCTTCACCCAGAGTTCCTCACCGGGGGTGACGACCTGCTCGGGCAACTCCACGTGGTGGGCGGACATCTCCGAGATGTGGACCGGGCCCTCGATTCCGTCGCCGACCTGCACGAAGGATCCGAACGGAACCAGCTTCGTGACCCGGCCGTAGACCAGCTCGCCCACCTGGTGGGCGCCTGCGAACTCCCGCCACGGATCCTGCTGGGTGGCCTTCAGGGAGAGGCTGATGCGCTCCCTGCTGAGGTCCACCTCGAGTACCTGCACCTCGATCTCATCGTCAACGCTGACGACCGAACCGGGGTGGTCGACGTGCTTCCAGGAGAGTTCTGAGACGTGGATCAGTCCATCCATGCCACCAAGGTCCACGAAGGCACCGAAGTTGACCACGCTGGACACGATGCCCTTGCGGATCTCGCCCGGACGGAGGTTGTGGAGGAACTCCTCCCTCTTCTCCTTCTGGGTCTCCTCCAGCCACGCCCGGCGGGACAGGACCACGTTGTTGCGGTTCTTGTCCAACTCGATGATCTTGGCGTCGATCGTGGTCCCGATGAAGGGCTGCAGATCACGGACGCGGCGCAGGTCCACCAGGGATGCGGGAAGGAAGCCACGAAGTCCGATGTCAACGATGAGGCCGCCCTTGACGACCTCGATGACCGTGCCGGAGACCATCCCGTCACCCTGCTGGATCTCCTCGATCCTGCCCCAGGCACGTTCGTACTGGGCACGCTTCTTGGAGAGGATCAGACGACCGTCCTTGTCCTCGCGCTGGAGCACGACCGCTTCGATCCGCTCGCCGAGGGTCACGATCTCGCTGGGATCCACGCCGTTGCGGATCGACAGCTCACGCGGCGGGATCACACCCTCCGACTTGTAGCCGATGTCGAGGAGGACCTCGTCCTTGTCGACCCGGACGACCGTGCCCTCTACGAGCTGGCCGTTCTCCACGTCGACCATGGTGGCCGAGTAGGCCTCCTCCAGGGTCAGCGAACCGAGGTCGTTCTCGGTGATCGGGCGGGGGATGTACTCGCCATTCTCGTCGAATGTCCCCATTGGCGGGGAGTCGAGGATGGCTGCGGTCAGGCTGGTGTCGGGCACGTGTTCTTCTCGTCGGATGGGAGTAGGTGGACAGGGACAGTCCGGGAGCGTGGAATCACGCGGATCGGACCGGGAGAGCCTACCGGCGGACCCCTGTTACAGCGCCCGTACCGCCATGGGGGGGGGCGACGATCCGCCAGTCGCCGCTGGTCGGTCACGATTCGGTCGTCAGGACCGCCTGCGACCCAGGACCAGAAATTCCGGATGTTCCAGGTCCGGTGGGCGATCCGCGTAGTCCCCCGGTCGCACCGAGCGGATGCCCGTCAGCTCCAGGCCGGCCCTGTCGCAGAGGAGGCGGAGCTCGCGTGGGGTGAAGCACGTCGTCCAGAGGTCCGTTTCGACCTCGACGCCCTCGAGGTCCCGCAGCACCGTCCTCTCCAGGTTCACACCCGTACCGGCATCGAACGTGTCCCCATCCTCGAGGAAGCGAACCTGGAAGTAGGCGGAGAAGGCACTCAGGACCACTCCCCCGCCGGGCCGTGCCGCCGCCACGATCCGCTCCAGGATCGCTCCGTCAGGATCCATCACCGTTTGGTCGGACCCCGGGCCGCCAGCAAGGCCGAAGGCGCCCTGGCACAGCGAGATGACAGAGTCGAACTCGGAGTCGAACTCCATCCGGCGCGCATCGCCGACGAGGAAGGTCGCTCCCGGAGGGGCACCGTCCCGGGCCAGGTCGATGAAGGTGGACGAGATGTCGATGCCCACCACCTGGAATCCCCGACCGGCCAGCTCCAGGGCGTGACGGCCCGGACCGCAGCCGACGTCCAGGATCCGCTGTCCGGGCCTCAGGTCCAGCGCCTCCACTATGGCGTCCACCTCGGAGACGGTGCCGTAGGTGAACGAATAGCGCAGGTAGGCGGCACCCAGGTGGTCCGCCACCTCCTCGAACCAGTGGCCCCCGTCTCCCCCGGGCATGGCGGCCCCACTCATCCCTTGGCGTCGGCCCAGGTGGCTCCCACAGCCACCTCCACGGCCAACTCCACCCGAAGCTCGTAGGCACCGGTCATGACCGTCCGGACCATCTCCTCCACCTCGGAGAGCTCCTCCGGCGGCACATCCAGGATCACCTCGTCGTGGACCTGCAGGACCAGGGTCGAAGCGCACCCGGCGTCACGCAGCGAGCGGTCGATGCGGACCAGCGCCACCTTGAACACGTCGGCCGCCAGTCCCTGGATGCCGGCGTTCATGGCCTGGCGTTCCGCAGCCAGCCTGACGTTGTAGTTGGACGAGGAGAGCTCGGGTATTCGTCGGCGACGACCGAACAGGGTCTCCGTGTACCCCTTCTGGCGGGCCTCTGCCACCGTCCGGTCCATGTAGTCCCGTATTGCCGGGAAGGCGGCGAAGTAGGACTCCAGGATCTCGGTCGCCTCCTCCACCGGCGAACCGAGGCGCTGCGCCAGCCCGTAGGCCTCCATGCCGTACGCCAGTCCGTAGGCGACCATCTTCGCCCTGTTCCGCAACTCCGTGGTCACCTCCGATGGGTCGATGCCCCATGTCCGGGACGCCACGGCGGTGTGGACGTCGTCCCCGGCCTCGAAAGCCGCTATGAGACCGGGGTCGTCGGCGAGGTGGGCTATGCAGCGCAACTCGATCTGGTTGTAGTCGGCCACCAGCAGGGACCTGCCGTCGGCGGGGACGAATGCCCGCCGGAAGGCGCGCCCTGCCTCTGTCCGAACCGGGATGTTGTGGAGGTTCGGGGCGTCGGAGCTGAGACGCCCCGTCCTGGCCACCATCTGGTTGAAGGTGGCCCGTATGCGATCGCCGGGGCCAACCGCCGCCAGCAGGCCCTCCCCGTAGGTGGAGCGGAGCTTCTCGACCTCCCGGTATGCCAACAGGTGCCCGACGATCGGATGGTCCTCCCTGAGTCGTTCCAGCGTCGCTGCGTCGGTGGAGTAGCCGGTCTTCGTCTTCTTGCCCGGGGTGAGGCCCAGCTTCTCGAAGAGCACCTCACGAAGTTGCGGTGTGGAGTTCACGTTGAACTCCTCTCCGGCGGCCTCGTGCACCTGCCCACGCAGCCGCTCGCAGTCCGACGTCAGGCTGTCGCGCAGGCGTTCCAACTCGAGCCGGTCCACGCCGATGCCCAGCTCCTCCATCCTGGCCAGCACGGCGATGAGGGGCACCTCGAGGGTGGCGTTGAGGTCCTGCAGGCCCTGGGCTTCCAGGCCCGCCTCAAGCGGTGCAAGGAGGTTGCATGCCGCCGCCGCCCGGGCGCCCGCCTCGGTAGCCGGATCCGATGCCTCCCCGGAGAGGTCCAGCTGCCCGTCCGGTGGCCCCAGGTCACCCAACCGACGACCGACGTGCCTCTCCAGCAGCGCCCCCAGGTCGTAGCCGGCCTCGGCCGGGTCCAGGAGGTACGCAGCCACGGCGGTGTCCATGACGAGTGCCACCTCGTCAAGGCCCAGGCGTGCGAGGGCCCGCAGCGTGGGCTTGGCGTCGTGGGCGACGACCCCGGGTCCGTCCGGCCCCAGCAGGACGCTGATCGAATCAACGGTGTCGGCGAGCAGGTCCTCGTCGATCCACCAGGCCCGCCCGCCATCCGAGAATGCGATGCCCCCGCCCAGACAGGGGCCGGTCCCGCCCTTCGGGGGACTCTCCACCGTGGCCATTCCGAACGTCGATCCGGAGAGCACCCGTATGGCCGACAGCACCCCATCCGGGTCGACGCACCGCTCCACCACGACCTCAAGGTCCTCGGAGGGTGCCCCGCCGGCATCCGCCGTACCGCCGAAGTCCACGCCCAGGAGTGGACCCAGGTTCTCCCTGGCGCGGCTCAACTCAAGCACCTCCAGGAGGCCTCCGGAGCGCTCCGTGTCGACCGGACGCCGTGTCATGTCGTCCACCCCGAGACCCAGCGGTACGTCGCGCACCAGGACCATCATCTCCTCGTTCAGGCGGGCCAGGGCCTCGTTCTCCCGAAGGTTCTGGCTGAGCTTGGGCGTCTGCTCCGAGGCTGCTGCGAACCCCCCGTCCAGCCCGCCATAGGCGTTGATGAGCTTTGCCGCCGTCTTCTCCCCCACTCCCGGAACACCGGGAAGGTTGTCGGAGGGGTCACCCCGGAGGGCGGCATAGGCGACGTAGTCCACGGGACGCACGCCGGTTCGCTCCAGGATGCCGGCCTCGTCGTAGAGGGCGTAGTCGGACACGCCACGCTTGTTGTAGAGAACCCGGACATGGGGGTCCTCCACCAGCTGGTAGCTGTCGCGGTCGCCGGTCACGATGGTGACGTCCCGGCCTGAATCGGCGGCCACCGTGGCGAGGGGGGCGAGCACATCGTCGGCCTCGAAGCCGTCCGCTCCCACTGCCACGAACCCGAGGGCGTCCACCAGCTCCTCGACCAGGTCCAGCTGCTGGTAGAGGCTGTCCTCCTGTCGCTCCCGGTTGGCCTTGTAGGAGGGCAACCGCTCATGGCGGAACGTGCCCCCCGGCCGGTCGAATGCCACCACCACCCCATCGGGCTGGTGCTCGCGCAGGAGGGTGATGAGCATCTGGGTGAAGCCGAATACGGCGTTCGTCTCCTGCCCGGATCGGGTCACCATGTCGCGCGGGATGGCGAAGAACGCCCGGTAGGTGAGGGAGTTGCCGTCGAGGATCAGGAGGCCGGACATCGGCCGGACCATACCGCGGGCCCTGTGATCGGCAGTGCTGCCGGGCCGCCTGCGGTCAGGCTCCGAAGCTCAGGGGCGGAGGCCGTCGGAGAGGACCGCCCTGGCCACGTCGGCCATGGTCTGGCGACCCGACATGGCCGTTGTCTGGATGAAGCGGAAGGCGTCGCCCTCCGTGAGCCCCGCCTCGTCGATGAGGATCCCCTTGGCGCGGTCCAGCAGCTTCCGGGCCTCGAGGCGCTCGGCCATGGTCCGGGCCTGGTCGGTCAGGGCCCGCATCTCACGGTGGCGGGTCCTGGCGATCTCCAGGGCCGGCACCAGCTCGGAGCGGCTGAAGGGCTTGACGAGGTAGGCCAACGCCCCGGCCTCGATGGCGCGATCGATGAGCTCCCGCTGGCTGAAGGCGGTCAGGATCACGACAGCGGTGTCGTGGGAGGCTGCGATGCGTCGGGCGGCCTCGATTCCGTCAAGTCCCGGCATCTTCACGTCCAGGATGACCACATCGGGATTCAGCTCGCCGACGAGTTGAACGGCGTGGTCGCCGCGACCCGTGTCGCCGACCACCTCGTAGCCCTCGTCCTCGAGGGTCTCCTTCAGGTCCAGTCGGATGATGGCCTCGTCCTCGGCCAGGACCACCCTCACCCTGCCGTTCGCCAACTCGGGTCCGGTGTCCCCACCCATGGGTCCGAGCGGGTCAGCCATCGCCTGTGAGACGGTCCAGGAGGTCATCCTGGGCGGCCTCCAACCGTTGGATCTCCGCCACCAACTGGTCCCTGTGGAGCGCCATGGTCGTGACGTGGCGTTCGGCACCACGGTGCTCCCGCTCCGAGATGGCCGTCTCGGAGACCAGCGACCTGACCCGTGCGTCGTCGGCATCGGCGGCGAAGTGGGCCAACTGCTCCTCGGCCACCGCCAGGTCCTCGCGGAGACGCACCAGGCGGCTGCCGAGTGCCGTGAGCCGTCGTTCCACTACCGGTCGTGCCATGGGACGCACAAGTGTACGGGAGCCGGATCGCCTCCCCCGACGACGCTTCGGCGGCGCATCGGACCGGCTTTCCATCGTCTCGTGCCCGGGGCGGGACTTGAACCCGCACGACCTTTCGGTCAGAGGATTTTGAGTCCTCCGCGTCTGCCAATTCCGCCACCCGGGCGACGTCCCAAGCCTACCGGTGGGCGGTTCCCCACCTCCCGGGCTGCCCGGCCCCCACGGCCTGATCCGCGGACCCTCCCATTGGTGTCGCCCATGGGCCACACTATGGACCGCAATTCCGCCCCCAGGCCTCGACACGGCCGGGCCGCAGCACGACCCTCCGGGAGACCCACGATGATCGCCTTCACGTACTCAGGCCAGGGCTCCCAGCAGCCCGGCATGGGCGCACCGTGGTCCGATCACCCCTCCTGGGAGCTGGTCGCCGAGGCTTCGGAGGCCGCAGGGCGCGATGTCGCACACCTGCTGCTGGACGCTGATGCCGACGAGCTGCGCGCCACCCACAACGCCCAGTTGGCGACCTTCGTGACGAGCATGGTCATCCTTGATGCAGTGGCCCGGCTGGGCATCGATGCGGCCGGCCACGCAGGACACAGCCTCGGCGAGTACAGCGCCCTCACCGCCGCCGGTGCACTCGACTTCCACGACGCCGTGGAACTGGTCGTGGAACGGGGCGAGGCCATGCAGTTGGCCGTCGAGGATCCGGTCGGCACCATGGCGGCGGTCCTGGGCCTGGACGACGCCGGTGTCGAAGAGGCCTGCGGAGAGGTCGACGGTCCCGTCTGGGTTGCCAACTACAACGCCCCGGGGCAGGTGGTCATCGCCGGTGCACCCGATGCCGTGGCCGCTGCCGGTGATGCTGCGAAGGCCCGTGGCGCAAAGCGGGTGACGGATCTGGAGGTCTCCGGTGCCTTCCACACGCCGTTCATGTCGCCGGCCAGGGACCGCCTCGGCGAGGCCATCGACCGGACCGAACTACGGGTACCCGACTGCGTCGTGGTGGCCAACGTGGATGGCGGCATCCATTCCAACCCGGTCACCTGGCGGGCGCTCATGAACGCCCAGCTGTGCAGCCCCGTGCGCTGGTCCCAGACGCTCCAGACCCTCTCCGGAGAGGGCTTCACCACCTTCGTCGAGCTGGGCCCCGGCAAGGTCCTGACCGGCCTGGTGAAGCGGAGCCTCAAGGACGCTCTGCGCCTGACGGTGAACACGCCCGACGACCTCGACACCCTCCTGGATGCCCTGGCGGCACCGCCGGACGATGTCGGAGGTTCCCCCGAGGGAGAACACCTCTTCGCCACCGACCGGATGGTCGTCAGCCCGTGTGCAGGCGTCTTCACACCGGTGCCGGGTCTGGACCCGGGTCATCAGGTGGCTGCCGGCGCGCTCCTCGGCCACATAGGCGCCGAGGAGGTCCACTCCCCGTTCGCCGGTGAGCTCATGGGCTGGCTGGCCGTGGATACCGAGCGGGTGAACTCCTCCAAGCCGATCGCCTGGCTGCGGGCCACCTGACAGATGACGACGAACCCCTGGAGCATGAGATGAGCCGAGTAGTGCTGGTTACCGGCGGCAACCGGGGAATCGGGCTGGCCTGTGCGCTCGCATTCGCCGCTGAGGGCCAGCGTGTGGCCGTGACGTGTCGTGGCGAGGCACCAGCCGAGCTGGTGGACGCCGGGATCCTGGCCGTTCCCTGCGACGTGACGGACTCGGCGACCGTGGATGCCGCCTTCACCGCCATCGAGGAGGAGCTCGGCCCGGTGGAGGTACTCGTGGCCAATGCCGGCATCACCCGTGACGGCCTGGTGCTGCGCATGTCGGATGGGGACTTCACCGACGTGATCGACGCCAACCTGACAGGAGCCTTCCGGGTGGCGCGTCGGGCGGTCAGGGGGATGATGAAGGCCCGTTGGGGTCGGATCATCCTGGTCTCATCCATTGCCGGGAGGGTCGGCCAGACCGGTCAGGCCAACTACGCCGCCTCGAAGGCGGGGCTNGTNGGCCTGGGNAGGTCCCTGGCNAAGGAGTTCGCCAGTCGGAACGTGACGGTNAACGTGGTGGCCCCCGGNCCGATCCTGACCGACATGCTCGCAGCCCTCCCCGAGGANCAGCAGGCCGNCTACGCCGAAGCGGTNCCCCTNGGTCGCCTCGGNCAGGCNGAGGAGGTNGCGGCCGCCGTNACATTCCTGGCNTCGGATGNCGCCGCCTACGTCACCGGNGNCGTNCTCCCNGTNGACGGCGGCCTGTTCATGGGCTGANNNNCCNGCNGACGGACCGTCAGGCTGTGACAGGNGCGACCNGNNNCCNGNACGNCNAATNNATTCTCCNANCCNNCTGACCNCCGTAGGNTGANGGGGTACAGATCACCGATNAGAAACGGAGCNAGNCGGTGAGCGAAGANAATTTNGAACGATTCANGAAGTGCGCGGTGGAGGTCCTCTCNGTCGANGCCGCANNNNTCACCAAGGAGGCCTCNTTCGCCGACGACCTGGACGCCGACAGNCTCGACCTGGTCGAGNTGATCATGTCCCTNGANGAGGANTTCGGCGTGACGGTTGAGGAGGAAGAGCTCGAGGGCATCACCACNATCGGTGGCGCCTACGACCTCNTCGTNGNCAANCTCTGATGTCCCGCCGTCGGGTCGCTGTCACGGGGATGGGCGTAGTCGCCTCCTGTGGCATCGGCACCGACGNCTTCTGGGACGGNCTCTGCGGAGATGCNCCGGAGGGTGACNGNCGGGTCCACGACTTCGATCCGTCNCCCCACTTCGAGAACCCGAAGGCGGTNCGTCGCAGCGACNGGTGCACCCAGTTCGCCATAGCNGCAGCGGACATGGCNCTCGAACAGGCCGGCACCCTGACCGCCGACTCGTTNCGACGNGGAGTGTTCATCGGAACCGGCATCGGTGGCATCGCCACNCTCGAGGAACAGATCCTGNTCNGGCACGAGAAGGGNTCCCGNCGGGTNTCNCCCTTCATGGTTCCGATGATGATGCCCAACGCCGCNCCNGCAGCCGTCTCGATGCGACANGGNTTCCAGGGNCCGGCCGAGAACACCTGCACGGCCTGCGCTGCAGGCACCCANGCGCTCGCNAACGCNGCCCGGCTCATCGCCCACGGCCGTTGTGACGTGGTCCTGGCGGGCGGCAGCGAGGCACCCTTCGTGGAGACGGCCATCGCCGGCTTCACCAACATGACCGCCTTCTCCTCGGTCGGCATCTCGCGCCCGTTCGACGCAGAGCGCGACGGCTTCGTGATGGGCGAGGGCGCCGGGATCATGCTCCTGGAGGAATGGGACATGGCCGTCGAGCGCGGGGCGACCATCCTGGCCGAGATCCTGGGCGGGGCGAGTACCGCCGATGCCCACCACATCACCGCACCCTCNCCGGGCGGGGTCGGGGCCATCACCTGCATGCGCCTGGCCCTTGAGGAGGCCGGTGTGGAACCGGACCNGGTCCGCCACATCAACGCCCACGGCACCTCCACTCCCCTGAACGACATGGCCGAGGCCCTCGCCATGGCCGAGGTGTTCGGAACTGATGGCCCCCTGGTCACCTCCACGAAGGGGATCACCGGGCATGCCCTGGGTGCCGCCGGTGCGATCGAGGCCGTCGCCGTGGTACTCGCCATTCGCAAGGGGCTCGTCCCGCCCACGGCTGGCTACGCCACGGCAGACCCCGAGATGCCCCCGATCAACCTGGTCACGGGATCGCCGGCCCCGTGGGAACCCGGGATCTCCATGTCCAACTCGTTCGGGTTCGGCGGCCACAACGGCAGCCTGGTGATCGCCCCGGCCTGAGCGGCACCTGCGTCGGCCCGAGGCCGACGACGTTCATGACCCGGTGGGCCTCTACGACGGCTCGGGCTTCACGAAGACGAACAGGAGGTCGCAGCGGCAGGCCTCCACGCCATCCACCAGTGCCCGGCCAGATCCCCTTCCGGCCCTGGCCGACNCCCGGCCCAGGTCCACCTCCAGGTCGAGCCGCTCTCCGGGCAGCACCTGACGCCGGAACCTCACCCCGTCCAGGCCCCCGAACAGGGCCAGGCGTCCGGCGAAGTCGGGTCGGCTGAGCAGGGCGTAGGCGCCCAACTGTGCGATCGACTCGCACATCAGCACGCCGGGAAGCGTGGGGCGACCCGGGAAGTGCCCGGCGAAGAAGGGTTCATCGCCCGTGAGCTGCCAGTAGCCGACGGCACGTTCGCCCTCGACCAGCTCGGTCACCTCGGTCAGCAGCAGGAAGGGATCCCGGTGCGGTATGACCGCCTCCGGAGGGGGAAGCGCCGTCACGTGACCACCCCACGCCGCCTGCCGTCCGGTGGACGGACCAACCCCTGCGCCGGCTGGCTGGACCCAGGCAGCCGGGCGGATCCCGACAACGGTGAAGGCCGGAGCACTCTCGCTCCGGCCCCGCCGTTCACTTCTGGGTTCTACTTCCGGTCTACGTGACCGGATTGCTCTCGACTACTACCAGGCCCGAGGTGCTTCGGGAGCAGGTGCCTCGGGGGCAGGTGCGCCGGGAGCGCCGCTGCTCTTGGCCGCCGCCTTCAGCTTGGAGCCGACCGAGACCTTGCAGGCCCTCGTGGCCGCAACCTGGATCTCTTCACCCGTCTGCGGGTTGCGACCCTTGCGGGCTGCCCTGATCACCTGCTCGAAGGAGATCCAACCCGGTACCGACACCTTGGCGTCACCGGCTGCGACCTCAGCGGCCACCACCTCAAAGAATGCATCCAGGCACGCACCGGCGTCCTTGTTCGACACCCCGGCGCTCTCTGCCATTGCCCCAATCAATTCGCTCTTGTTCATCGAGCATCTCCTTTTCTGGTCTCCCGGTGGGGTTGCCCACCTGCGGTCAAATGACATCCGACTACCTGTGGGACCCAATGTCAAGCATTTCCGCCCAGCCTTCCGCTTGATTGCACGGATCGGAGCCTGCCCCATCGAGGCGGATCGAATCACAACGGGCCGCCGAAGGGTCGCTCCCCGGCCCCCGGTGGCTCAGCCAGGGTCGTTCACGAGGTGCTCGGCGGCGCCCTGGAAGTACTCCCTCACGGCAGTCGCCGCAGCGTCGGCCAGACCGGCACCATCCAGGGCGGCAGCCATGTGGCGCAGCCAGGCGTCCCGTTCGGGGGCCCCGATCCGGAACGGAGCGTGCCTCATCTTGAGGCGTGGATGCCCGCGCTCGGCGCTGTAGTCGGCGGGGCCACCCCAGTACTGCTTCAGGAACCCGGACAGGTGCAGCCGGGATGCCGTCAGGTCCTCCGGATAGAGGGGGCGAAGCAGCTCGTCGTCAGCGACGCCGTCGTAGAAGCGATCCGTGAGGGCCACGAACCACTCGGGGCCCACCAGCTCGTAGAGGCTCTCGGCTGATAGGCCATCGGCGCCGACCCAGGGAGGTTGACGCCCCAGCGGAACCTTCATGAAGCGTCGAGCGCCGAGCGGAAGTCGGCCACGAGGGCGGCGACGCCTTCAGGGCCCGCTCCATCCACCATGCGTTGCACGACCGCCGACCCGACCACCACCCCGTCACCGTGACCCGACGCCTCGACCGCCTGGGCGGGTGTGCCCACCCCGACCCCGATGAGCACCGGAACGTCGGTCACCGCCTTGAGGCGGGTGGCGATCTGGATGGCGCTGGCCGCCAACTCGGCGCGTACGCCCGTCACGCCCAGGAGCCCCACGCCGTAGACGAAGCCCCGCGTCCGTTCGCAGATTCGTGGAAGCCGCTCGTCCGGGGCCGTGGGGGCTGCCAGCAGGATCGCCTCGACGCCTGCCGCCGCTGCGACCTCCAGCCACGGGTCTGCCTCCTCCAGCGGCAGGTCAGGCAGGATGCAACCTGACACGCCCGCCTCCACGAGGGCATCGGCGAAGCGCTCGAGGCCCATCCGGTAGGCGATGTTGTAGTAGGTCATCACGGCGAGGGGAACGCCCACGTCCGCTCCCCGGAGGGAATCCAGGATGCTGGTCGGCGTGGCACCCGCAGCCAGGGCCAGCTCGTTGGCGGCCTGGATCGTGGGGCCGTCCATGACCGGGTCGGAGAAGGGGATTCCCACCTCGACGACGTCGGCGCCCGCAGCGGCGACGGCCCGGATGGTCTCCACCCAGTCGCCTCCGAGGCCACCGGTCAGGTAGGGAAGCAGGCACTTGCCCCCGCCGTCCCGCCGGGCCCGCAATGCCGCCTCCAGTGGGCCCGTTGGCAGGTCCGTGTTCACGCCAGGATCTCCATCATCTGGGCGACGTCCTTGTCGCCACGGCCCGAGAGGTTCAGCACCACGGACCTTCCCGCCAGCGAGGCCCGCTCCCTGGACACCCACGCCAGGGCGTGGGCCGGCTCGAGGGCCGGAATGATGCCCTCCGAGCGACTCAGGAGCTGGAAGGCCTCCACCACCTCCGCATCGGTGACCGACTCGTAGCGGGCCCTTCCGGTGGCAGCCAGGTAACTGTGTTCCGGTCCGACGCCGGGATAGTCCAGCCCGGCGCTGATCGACTCGGCCTCCAGGACCTGGCCGAACTCGTCCTGCATGAGGTAGGACTCCATGCCGTGGACCACGCCGGGCACGCCCCGGCCGATCGCAGCCCCGCCGGCGGGTTCCACCCCGACCAGCTCGGTCGGTGCGTCGGCGAAGCCGGAGAAGATGCCGATGGCGTTGGAGCCGCCGCCCACGCAGGCCACGACCACGTCCGGCGGGCCCCCCAGCAGGGCCTCGCTCTGCTCCCTCGCCTCGAGGCCCAGCACCTCGTGGAAGGTCCGCACCATCCAGGGGTAGGGGTGCGGCCCCATCACCGAACCGAGGCAGTAGTGCGAGTCCTGGACGGTGGCCACCCAGTCGCGCATGGCCTCGTTCACCGCATCCTTCAGGGTCCGGCTCCCGGACATGGCCGTCCGCACCTCCGCCCCCAGCAGCTTCATGCGGAACACGTTGAGTTCCTGGCGACGGACGTCCACCTCGCCCATGTAGACGCAGCACTCCATGCCCAGCAGGGCAGCCGCCGTGGCCGCTGCCACGCCGTGCTGGCCGGCGCCCGTCTCGGCCAGGAGACGGGTCTTGCCCATCCTCCTGGCCAGCAGGGCCTGGCCCAGCACGTTGTTGATCTTGTGGGAGCCCGTGTGGTTAAGGTCCTCACGCTTCAGGAGCAGCCGGCAACCCAACTCCTCGGAGAGGTTGTGGCACTCGGTCATCGGAGACGGCCGGCCGGCGTAGTCGGCCAGCAGTCCATCCAGCTCGGCCCGGTAGGACGGGTCGGCCCAGGCCTCCCGGAACGCCGTCTCGAGTTCCATGATCGCCGGAATCAGCGTCTCGGGGACGAACCGCCCGCCGAAGTCCCCGAACCTGCCATCCGGCGTCGGCTCTGAAAGGCTCATGCGTCGTCACCCCTGTAACGGATCGTCATCTACCCCTCCTCCTGCCAGTCGAAGGGCCGACGATCGGCGTCGCCCTCATAGCGCACGGGTCGTGCCGCCCGGGCGTTGAGCATGAACGCCCGGAGCAGCCGGGGGTCCTTGCGTCCGGGACCGGATTCCACCCCGGTCGAGACGTCGACACCGTAGGGGTCCACCTGCTCGATGGCCGAACCGACGTTGTCCGGGGTGAGTCCGCCGGCCAGGAGCGTCCGACGGTTCGCCGGTGCCCCCTCGGCCAGCGCCCAGTCGAACACCGCACCTGACCCGGGGGCGGATGAATCCAGGAGGAGGAGATCAGCGCCGTACTCGTCGAACCGCCGCAGGTCCGGAGATCCCGCCGGCAGGGCACGGATGAGCAGCGGAACCCTCTCGGCCACCCACTGGCATGTTGCCGGCGACTCCCCGCCGTGCAGCTGTGCGGCCTTCAGGCCGATCCTGTTCACGATCTCGACCAGGCGGGCCTTTCCCATGTCCCGGAACACGCCCACGGTCATCACGTCGTGTGGGAGCTGGCCGACGATGTCGCGTACCACCGTCTCGGATACCTGACGGCGGGAGGGGGCGAAGACGAAGCCGAGGGCGTCGGCGCCCAGGGCGGTGGCCAGCAGGGCATCCTCGGCGCACGTGATGCCACAGATCTTCACGAACACGGCAGCGACGCTACTCCCCCGCCCCGGCGCCCCGGAGGGCCTTTATGGCGTCAGCCCGGTCTCCGGCGGTGACCACGGATTCGCCGACCAGGAGGGCGTGGTAGCCGGCGAGGACCAGCGCGGCGGCATCCCGTGGACCGCTGATCCCCGACTCGGCCACCCTGGTGGCGGGTTCGGGGATCAGCGACGCCATCCGAACGGCACGTTCGGGGTCCACCTCGAAGGTGGTCAGGTCCCGTTGGTTCACCCCGACCAGTCGTGCTCCGACCGCCATGGCCCGGTCCAGCTCGGCCTCGTCGTGCACCTCCACCAGGGCGTCCAACCCGATTTCCAGGGCCAGGGTGTGGAAGTCGGCCAACTCGGCGTCGTCCAGGGCGGCCACTATGAGCAGCACGGCGTCAGCACCCATGATCCGGGCGTCGCAGACGTCGCGTGAGTCCACGGTGAAGTCCTTGCGGAGCACCGGAATGGAGACGGCTCCGCGTGCCGCCACCAGGTCATCCACCGATCCGCCGAAGTACGCCACGTCGGTGAGGACCGAGAGGCACGCCGCACCGCCGAGGGCGTACTGCGCTGCGGTCTCCGCAGGATCCAGGTCCGCGGCCATGTCCCCCCTGGAGGGTGAGCGGCGCTTCACCTCGGCGATGACCGCAGGCTCGCCCGCTGGGCGGTCCCGCAGGGCCAGGTCGAACCCACGGGTGGGTGGGGCACATCGAGCCTGATCGATGAGGCCCTCGAGGCCCCGATCGTCCGATGACGCCAAGGCCCTGTGATCGGAGAGGATCCGGTCCAGATAGGTCGCCACAGCGCGAGGCTACCGACGACCCCGGACCTCACAGGATCATCATCCGGTCATCATGGGGAGAGTCCAGACTGGAGCCGAACCCGACGGCCGGCGTGGGACGATGGAGGCGATGGGCGAACTCGACGGAACGACCCCCGCAGTGGTCCTTGTGGTGGAGGACGACCCCAACATCGCCGACCTGCTGGACATGTACCTCCGCCAGGCGGGCCACCGCCCCTACCTGGCATCGGACGGCGACCGCTGCCTGGAGATCTTCGCCGAACGGACACCCGACCTCGTGATCCTGGACATCGGCCTGCCCGGCCGGGTGGACGGCCTCGAGGTATGCCGACGCCTGCGATCCGGCTCCGACGTTCCCATAATCATGCTCACGGCCCGCGACGACGAGGTCGACAGGGTGGTCGGCTTCGAGTTGGGCGTGGACGACTACGTGACCAAGCCCTTCAGCCCCCGTGAGCTGATGGGCAGGGTGAAGGCGGTCCTGCGCCGCTCCGGTAACGCTCCAGCCGACCCCGGTCGGGTGGTCGCATTCGGGCAGATCCGGATCGACGGCACGCGCCGGGAGGTCACGGTGGGCGCCGGGGTGGTCGCCCTGGCGGCGAGGGAGTTCGCCCTCATCTGGTTCCTGGTGNNCCACGNCGGCCAGGCGCTNACCCGTCGACAGATCCTGGACGGNGCCTGGGGCGATNNCTGGATCGGGGACGANCGCACGGTCGACGTCCACGTACGCCANCTNCGGCGCAAGCTGGGCGNGGACCTGCCCCTNGAGACCGTNCGCGGCATCGGTTACAGGNTGGGCTGAGCGAGGTGCGTCGCCGNCTCCTGGTTGCCTTCATCGGTCTCGTGCTCTGCAGCCTCGCCATCACCTGGACCGGCATCCGTCTCATGTCTGGAATCCAGGCCAACGACCTTGCCCAGCGCCAGACCGCCGGTCAGGCCACGGCCGTCGCCGCCGCCTTCAACGAGGGACTTTCCGCCGTCGCCCAACAGGTGGGTCGCCCTGAACGCCTGGATCGGATCCGGCGCTCCCTCGGGCTCCGCCGCATCGGGATCGTGCTGGTTCCCGCGGACGCCGGGATCCCGATAAGGATCCTCGCCCCCGTTCCATCCGCCATCGACCTGGACCGGCTCCGCAGCCCTGCCCTGGCCTCCGGCACCACCCTCAGCGGGGTGGACGAGGGCAGCGCCTGGGCAATCGCAGCCATGAACCCCGGCCAGGATGCCCCCCTCCTGGTCGTGCTCGTGAGCCGTCAGGTCACCGACCCGCTCGGGCCGGCTGTGGACTGGGTGCTGGCGGCCGGACTGGNGGCGATCGCCGTTGCGGTGGTCGCCGCCCTCCGGCTCTCGACGGTCCTCGCACGCCCCCTCGTGGAGGCGACCGACGCCGCCCTCAGGATCGCCGGTGGTGACCTTGACACCCGACTGCCCGAGCCGCCTGCCTCGCGCACCGACGAGGTGGCCGACCTGGCGCGGGCACTCAACTCGATGGTCGAGGGCCTGGACAGATCCCGCGGGCTGGAACGGCAATTCCTGCTCTCGGTGTCACACGACCTCCGGACACCGCTCACGTCGATCCGGGGATACGCGGAGGCCATGGCCGACGGAACCATGCATGATCCCAGGCGGGCCGGANCCATCATCCTCTCCGAGTCACAGCGCCTGGACCGGCTGGTGAGCGATCTCCTGAACCTGGCCCGTCTGGATGCGAGGCGCTTCACCCTGGACCTGAGGCCCTCGGACATCGCCGTCGTCACTACCGACGTGGTGGACGGCTTCATTCCGGCGGCCCTGGAATCCGGCATCTCCCTCGGATCATCGACTCCCGATCACCGGGTGACGGCCATCGTGGACGTCGACCGGTGGGCACAGGTGATCGCCAACCTCGTCGAGAACGGGCTGCGCTACGCCAACTCCAGGCTGGACGTGGATCTGACCGAGACTGCCACCGGCATCCAGCTCCGCGTGGTCGACGACGGTCCGGGCATTCCCGCTGATGACCTGCCGCACGTCTTCGAACGGCTCTACGCATCCAAGCGGCGGCCCGATGTGAGGGAGTCGGGCTCGGGCCTGGGGTTGGCCATTGTCAGGGAGCTGGTGCAGGCGATGGGCGGCTCGGTGTGGGCCGAATCCGAACCCGGTGGAGGGGCCAGCCTCGTCGTCCAGCTGCCGGGCGTGGAGTCCTCAGACGCCGAGGAGTGAGACGGGACTGGCGCCCGCCATGGCCTCGGCCGGGGTGGCCACCGCCCTGCGAACCGACACGAGGGCGACGAAGCCGTCATCCACCGTCGCCACGCTCGTGACGTGGCCGGCCGGGTCGGAGTCGACCGTGACCTCCGATCCAACCGGTGGAGCCGGACCGCTCCCCGATGCGCGCACGATGCGGGTCGGGGTGCCGGCTGGTCGGCTGTTCACGCGGGCCACGAGTTCCTGACCCGTGTAGCAGCCCTTGGTGAAACTGGCCGACCTGTCCACCACCCCGGTGGCACCGGGGATGGTGGTCGAGTCCATCTCGGAACCCATGGCTGGGATCCCTGCGGCGATCCGCCTGGCCTCCCAGTCCTGTGGTGAGCCCTCCGCCANCCCGTCGGGCAGCTCCACGGAGGGTCCCAGGAGGTCGATGGCGACGAGGCCGGGCCACTCCACCGGCAGGGCCAGCCCCCCGACCGGTGGGCTGAACCCGGAGGCCTCTGCATCGATCACGGTCACGAGGTCCCATTCGACCTCTTCGACGCTGCAGTCGGTCCGAAGTAGGAATCGGGNCAGTCGCGCCACCACCTGGGCGCCGAATCCGGCCTCCACGTCCAGCAGGTAGTGGTCCTCAGCAAGACGGGAGACCCTCATCCAGGCCTCCACCTTGCCGGCTGGCTGGAGCAGGAACGTCTCTGCTGAGCCGCCTACCTCCAGGACCTCCACGTCCTGGCTGAGCTGGCCCTGCAGGTAGGTCAGAGCATCCGGGCCGANCACGGCGACCACGTCGCGTTTCCGCCTCACAGCCAGGCTGGTATCAGTCACGGGACTCCCCCTCTGCTTCGCTGGCGGCACGTCGGGCCGCCGTCATGCGCCGAGCAGCCGGNATCGCCGACAGCAGGGCNCGGGCCTTGTTCTGNCACTCGAGGTGNTCCAGTTCCGGAACGCTGTCGGCCACGATGCCNGCTCCGNCCTGGACGGANGCNACCCCGTCGGAGACNAGCATCGTGCGGATGGCNATCGCNGTGTCGATNTTGCCGGAGAAGTCGAAGTAGCCGACGACCCCTGCGTAGGGGCCCCGCTTCACCGGTTCGAGTGCGTCGATTATCTCCATGGCCCTGACCTTCGGGGCGCCCGAGACCGTCCCTGCCGGCAGCGTGGCACGTAGCACGTCGATCGGGGTGCAGCCGGCCGCCAGGTCACCGGCGACCTGGCTGGTCAGGTGCATGACGTGGCTGTAGCGCTCCAGCGTCATCATCTCCTCCACCACCTCGGTTCCGTACTCCACGACCCGCCCGACGTCGTTACGCGCCAGGTCCACGAGCATCACGTGCTCGGCGAGTTCCTTGGGGTCCTCGGCCAGCTCCGCCGCCATCCTGCGGTCATCGGCCTCTGTCCGGCCCCGCCGTCGCGTTCCGGCTATCGGACGCGAGACCACACGACCGTCCAGGAGGCGCACCATGGGCTCGGGCGAGGCACCCACGACCGACAGGTCGGCGTAGCGGAGGAAGTACATGTACGGGCTGGGATTCAGCTGCCGGAGTACCCGGTAGACGTCGAACGGCTCGGCGTCCAGCTCCACGTCGAATCGCTGCGAGAGGACGACCTGGAATATGTCGCCCGCGAAGATGTGTTCCCTGGCGGCCTCCACGGCGGCGGCATACAGCTCCGGCCCCATGCTGGATGTGACCTCGGGAGGTTCGTCGTCCAGCGACGGTGGTTCCATGAGGGGCTCGTCGAGGGGACGGGCGCCATCCATGGCCAGGTCCTCGAGCCTCGAGACCGCCTCGTCGTAGGCGGCGTCCAGCGCCGCATCATCGGCTTCGGACGGCACCACCACGTTCACGATCAGGATGGCCCGCTGGCGCCAGTGGTCGATCGCCACCAGCTCGCCGATGATCGACATCATCCCGTCGGGGAAGCCCTTGTCGTCGGGAGGGGTGTCCGGGAGGTCCTCCACCTCCCTCACCACGTCGTAGCCCAGGTAGCCCATGAGGCCGCCGTGGAGGGGCGGCATCCCCTCGATGCTGGGCGATTCGAAGTGGGCCAGCAGGTCCTCGAGGGCCGCCAGCATGCCCTCGCCGGTACGGATGCCGTCCGGCAGGTCGCCATCCACCAGCAGCTCGCCACCGATCGAGGTGAGCGTTGCGCTGGGGTGACGCCCGATGAACGACCAACGGCCCCAGGTCTCAGCCCTGTCCACGCTCTCGAGCAGGAAGCCCTCCCCGTCACCCACACAGCGGGCGAAGAGGGAGACCGGAGTGGTCAGGTCGGCGAGGAGCTCCCTCCACACGGGGACCACGGCATGACCGTGGGCCAGCTCACGGAATCCAGCGCGGTCGGGCGAAACCACGTGATCAGCCGGCGTCGGGGCCGAAGGCGCGGAAGAAGCAGCTGTATTCACCGGTATGGCACGCCCCCCGGCCCTCCTGCTGGACTACGAACAAAAGGGTGTCGCCGTCGCAGTCGTAGTAGGCCTCGCGGACGTACTGACGATCGCCCGACGTCTCGCCCTTGCACCAGTACTCCTGGCGGCTTCGGCTCCAGAACCAGGTTCGACCGGTGGCCATCGTCTGGCGTAGGGAGTCGGCGTTCATCCAGGCCATCATCAGGATCCGGCCCGTGTTCTCCTCCTGGACGATTGCCGGTACGAGGCCCGCATCGTTGAAGGTGACCTGCCCGAGCTGCTCCTCCGTGACGGGGATCGGCGTGGATGCAGGTACGTCAGGGTCGGACATGGCCCCAGCCTAGGGTCGGCCACGGACCCGCTGACGGTGGTTTGAGCACCTCCACGGCGCCACCTACAGGTAGAGGCCGGTGCTGCCCTCTTCCAGGCGCTGGGCGGCCACGGCGTGGACGTCGCGCTCCCGGAGGATTATGTAGTCGTGGCCCCGGACCTCGACCTCGTACCTGTCCTCAGGATTGAACAGGACCTGGTCGCCGACCTCCATGGATCGCACGTTGGGGCCGGCCGCCACCACCTGGGCCCATGAGAGGCGCTTGCCCACCTGAGCCGTGGCCGGGATGAGGATCCCCCCGGTGGACCGCCTCTCCCCGTCCTCGGTGCCGGTGCGGACGAGGATCCGGTCGTTGAGCATCTTGATGGGGAGGCCCTCGTGGTTGGACGGACCCGGCATGACCTTCGCGTCCCCTGCTGCCCCGGTCGTCTTTCCAGCCACAGCCGAAACGGTATCGGCGGTCATGCGCCGGGGGGACGTACCGCCACGCCGGCCGCTGCCAGGTGGCGCTTGGCGTCGGCAATGGTGTGCTCGCCGAAGTGGAAGATGGATGCTGCCAGGACCGCATCGGCACCACCCTCGGTCGCACCCTCCACGAGGTGGTCGAGGTCGCCCACCCCGCCGCTCGCTATGAGCGGCACGGTGGCCACGGCCCCCACCGCCTTCAGCATCTCGATGTCGAAGCCGTCGCGGGTCCCGTCGCGGTCCATCGATGTGAGGAGGATCTCGCCGGCACCCGACGCCACCACCGCGGCCACCCACGCCACGGCGTCGAGGCCGGTGGGCGTGCGGCCGCCGCGGGTGAACACCTCGAAGCCGCTGGCCACCCCTTCGCTGCGGCGGGCATCCACGGCCACGACCACGCACTGGCTGCCGAACTCCGTGGCCAGCCGGGTCACGAGAGCCGGATCGTCCACGGCTGCGGTGTTCACCGACACCTTGTCGGCCCCGGCCCTGAGGATCCCCCGGGCGTCCTCGACCGATCGGATCCCCCCTCCGACCGTGAACGGTATGAACACCTCCTCGGCGGCCCGGCGGACCATCCCGATCGTGGTCTCCCTGGAGTCCACCGAAGCGGTGATGTCCAGGAACACCAGCTCGTCAGCGCCCTCACTGTCGTAGCGGGCAGCCAGCTCAACGGGGTCGCCGGCATCTCGCAGGCCGACGAAGTTGACCCCCTTCACGACCCGTCCACCGTCCACGTCGAGGCAGGGGATCACCCTCACAGTGCGCATCAGCGGCCGCCCATGGCTTCGACAGCGGCAGCCAGGTCGACCGTCCCCTCGTACAGGGCACGTCCGATGATGATCCCCGCCAGGCGACGTCCGTCCACCTCCAGGTCGGCCAGGTCCGTGAGGTCGCCGGGGCGACCGACGCCGCCCGAGGCCACGACGTCGATACCGGTCGCCGCCAGGGCGTCTCCCAGGCCCTCCAGGTCCGGCCCCTCGAGGGTGCCGTCGCGTTCTATGCGGGTGATCACGAAGGCATCGGTGCCGAGGCTGGAGAACCGCTCCAGGGCGTCCTGGAGTCCCAGGCCGCTGCCGGCTGTCCANCCGCGTACCGCCACCTCGTCACCACGGAGGTCCAGGCCCACGGCAACACGGCCGATGGCGGCCACGGTGGCCACCAGGTCCGGGGACTCGATCGCTGCGGTACCCATGACGACGCGCACGACGCCGGCGTCGAACAGGGCACGGGCATCCTCGACCGTCCGGACGCCACCACCGGTCTGGACCGGGATGTCGAGGGCCGCCGCCACCTCTGCGACCACCGGTCGGTTCACCGGCTCACCTGTACGGGCGGCGTCCAGGTCCACGATGTGGAGCCAGGCGGCACCCGCCTCCTGGAAGGCGAGGGCCTGGGCCACCGGGTCGTCTCCGTAGACGGTCTCACGCCCGTAGTCGCCCTGCATGAGCCTCACGCATTGCCCACCCCGGAGGTCGATCGCCGGGAAGAGGGGTGTCCCAGCGCTCATGCGGCCACCGATGCGAGGCCTGCCACGAAGTTGGACAGGATCCGGAGCCCCGTGTCACCGGACTTCTCGGGGTGGAATTGGCAGGCCCAGAGGTTGCCCCTGGCAATGGCTGCGCAGACCTCGTCGCCGTACAGGCACGTAGCCACGGTGTCGGGCCCGATCGGAGGTGCGTAGCTGTGGACGAAGTAGGTCCACGGTTCACCATCCAGGCCCTCGAACATCGCATGGTCGGCCCTGTGCTCCAACCGGTTCCACTGCATCTGGGGCCTCTTCACGTCGCCCGGGAGAAGTTCCACACGGCCGTCCATCACGCCCAGGCCCCGAACGTCCGGGCACTCCCCGCTCCCCTCGTAGAGCAGCTGGAGGCCCACGCAGATCCCCAGGAACGGTCGACCGCCGTCGGCTGCCCGGAGGGCGGCATCGGTGGCCACACCGGTCAGGCCCGAGGAATCCAGCGCCTCCACGCACCGCCCGAAGGCCCCCACGCCGGGCAGCACCACCCCGTCGGCCCGGGCGACCAGCTCGGGGTCAGCGGTCAGTCGGGCATCGGCGCCGACACGTTGGAGGGCCTTCTGGGCTGAGCGGAGGTTCCCGATGCCGTAGTCGAGGACGGCGACGAGGGGTCCTGTCACAGGCTTCCCTTGGTGGATGGCACGCCGACGCCCTCCACCCGTACAGCGTCCCGCAGTGCCCGGGCGACCCCCTTGAAGGAGGCCTCCACGATGTGGTGGGTGTTCTTCCCACGCACCAGCGTCAGGTGCAGCGTGATGCGGGCCGCCACGGTGAAGGCCCGCCAGAACTCCTCCATCAACTGGGGATCGAACGGCGGGTCGCCGAGGATCTTCTCGCCGGGGAACTCGACGTCGTGGTGCAGGTAGGGGCGACCGGAGAGGTCCAGGGCGACGTCCACCAGGGCTTCGTCCAACGGCACGCGGATCGAAGCGAAGCGACGTACGCCGGCCTTGTCCCCGAGGGCCTCCGAGAATGCCTCGCCGAGCGCTATGCCGACGTCCTCGACCGTGTGGTGGGCGTCGATCTGGAGGTCTCCGTCGCACCGCACCTCCAGGCCGAAGCCACCGTGGCGCCCCAGCTGGTCGAGCATGTGGTCGAAGAAGGGGATGCCGGTATCAGCCGACACCGCTCCCCCGTCCAGGTGGATCGAGACAGCTATGGATGTCTCGGCGGTGGTCCGCTGCCTGCTGGCTGTTCGGTTGCTCATCTCAGTGCCTCCCGTAGGGCATCCAGGAACGTTTCGTTCTCGACTCTGCTTCCAATGGTGACGCGCAGGCACCCATCCAGGCCCGGCATCGTGGTGAAGTCCCGTACCAGCACAGATCGGTCCACGAGGTCCTGCCAGACCTCGACACCGGGCCTGGATTCGGGACGCAGGAGGATGAAGTTCGCCGCTGACGGCCATGTGGTCACCGGCAGTCGGGCCAACTCGTGAGCCACGCGGTCCCGTTCGGCGACGAGGCTCTGCACCCGGTCGAGCATCTCGTCGGCGTAGTCCAGTGCGAGCACCCCGATCTCCAGCTTGAGGGCATCGAGGTGGTAAGGCAGGGCCACCTTCTCGAGTTCGGCCACGCACCACGTCGGGGCGATGAGGTACCCAAGGCGGGCACCGGCCATGGCCCACGTCTTGGAGAATGTCCGGCTCACGACCAGGGAGCGGTCCTCGGAGACCAGGTCCGCTGCACTCCCATGGGCGAACTCCCCGTAGGCCTCGTCCACGAGGAGGAGACCCCCGTAGGTGCCCACCGCCTCCTCCAGGTCGGCAACCAGGCCATCGGCCGCCGGCGTTCCCGTGGGGTTGTTGGGCGAGCAGAGGATGACCATGTCGGGTTGTTCACCCAGCACGAGTCGGCGGGCGGTTCCGGAATCGAGGCTGAAGTCCGTCGCCCGNCGACCCTTCAGGAGGCGTGTTCCGGTGGTTCGGGCGATCTGCGAGTACATGGCGTAGGTGGGCTCGAAGACGGCCACGGACCGACCGGCGCCGCCGTAGGCCAGGAGGAGGCTCTGGAGCACCTCATTGGATCCGTTGGCGGCGAAGACCTGTCCGGGAGTCACGCCNNAGCGCTGGGCCAGAGCGGCACGCAGGCGCGTCGCCGAACGGTCCGGATAGCGNTTCCAGTCGACGCCCCGGACAGCTTCGGCCACCGCCTCGACGAAGCCCGGTGGGGGCGGGAATGGCGACTCGTTGGTGTTCAACCGGACGGCGACGTCCAGCTGCGGTGAGTGGTATCCGGACTCCGACGCAACCNGGATGCGGGCGGTCGGTCGCTCACCCATCCCCAGACCCTTCCGCTTCGACCACGCGTAGGCGTACCGACTCTGCGTGGGCGTCCAGGCCCTCGGCTCCGGCCAGGGCGACCACGTGGGGCGCCAGCCTCAGNAGGGCCGATCGATCGGCTGTGATCAGGTGGATGTCGCGGGTGAAGTCGGCCAATGTGAGTGCTCCTGCGAAGCGTGCGGTGCCGGCGGTCGGCAGGACGTGGCTGGGACCGGCCACATAGTCGCCGAGGGAGGCGGGCGTCCACGGGCCGCAGAAGACGGCTCCGGCATTGCGGACCCGCTCGGAGAGGTCTCCTGCGTCGGCCACCATCAGCTGCAGGTGTTCGGGGGCGATGGCATCCGCGACCGCGAGCGCCTCGTCGGGGCCGTCCACCAGCACGCTCCACCCCGCATCGTCAAGGGTGGCGGTGATGTCGTCGCGGCGCGGCGCAGCAGCGACGATCCGGTCCACCTCCGCCTCGATGGCATCCGACACCTCCTCATCCCAGGTGATGAGCCACGCCAGGCCACCGGGGCCGTGTTCGGCCTGGACGACGATGTCGATGGCGGCGAAGGCCGTCGGGNCGGTGGAATCGGCCACCACCACGACCTCGGAGGGCCCGGCGAACGCCGAGGGCACGCCGACGTGACCGGCCACCTCGCGCTTGGCCAGGGCCACGTAGACGTTTCCCGGGCCGACGATCACATCCACGGCGGGGATGCTGGCCGTCCCGTACGCCATCGCCGCCACCGCCTGGGCGCCACCGACCGCGTAGACGGCATCGACGCCCGCCACGGCCGCTGCAGCGAGGGTCACGTCGGCCACCCGACCGTCGGGACCCGGGGGGACGCACAGGAACACCTCCGCCACGCCGGCCACACGGGCCGGTACGGCGGTCATCAGGACGGTGGAGGGGTAGGCGGCCCGACCGCCGGGTGCGTAGCAACCGGCACGCTGGACCGGTCGGCTGATCGAACGCACGCACAACCCGTCCTCTTCGGTGCGATGCTCCGCACGCCGCTGGCCCTCGTGGTGGCGACGGATGGCGGTCGCTGCGACCTCCAGGGCCTCCAGCACGACCGGGTCGATCCGGCTGGGTGCCGAGACGACGTCCTCCGGATCCACGACCACGCTCTCCAGGTCCACCCCGTCGTACCGGGCGGTGAGCTCTCGCAGGGCCGTGTCGCCGCGTTCCCTGACATCAGCGATGATCGCCCTCACGGCATCCAGCGGGCCGTCATCGGCGGTCGAGGGTCTCGGCAGGACCGCTCCCAGGTCTCCGAGGGGGCCGCGGAGGTCCAGGCGCCGGAGCATCCCGCCACGCTACCGGCCGACGGCTGGGGCATCGGAGGCCATTTCGTGTGCCGTTGGACCGGACACGACAACCGATGCAGACTCCCCCCATGGATACCGGTCAATCCGCCGAACTCTCCTCGGTCGCAACGCAGCTGGAGGACCTCGTTCGACGCGTGCTGGCCCTCTCCGAGGAGGACCATCCGACCCTTGCCGAGGACCGTCCGGCGCTACTGGAGGTGGAACGACACCTGAGGGGGGCTATCCGGGAGCTGGAGCGCTTCCGCCGACACCCACCAGGTAGCTGAGCGGTGGCCTTCCGGTCGTACGGGTCCAGCAACGTCGACCCGGCCTGACAACGTCGGAATCAACCAGAGGGAACCTGACAGGGCCAAAACATCGTTAGGCGCCCCTNGAGGCGCCTAACGGGCGAGGAGGGGTTCGCGGGAACCCGATCCTCGCAGCCAGGTGGCGGGACCCGGCGGAGCGAAAGTACTACACCACGGCGGGTTATCTCCTCGGTCTTGGCACATTGAAGAGTGACATTCGTCACNTCATTTCTCCACTCGGACCTCTGGTTCAGACATCGGCCGAAGGACAGAAGTCGTTCAGGACNCATTCTCCGCAAAGCGGCTTGCGGCTGGGACAGACACGCCGTCCGTGGAGGATCAGGTACAGGCTGAAGAGACCGCGCTCGGCCATCGGGACCATCGGATTCAGCTCGTACTCCACCTTCACCGGATCGGTCTCCGTGGTCATGCCCAGGCGACGCGACAGCCTCCCCACGTGGGTGTCCACGGGCAGGCCCGGCAGGCCCAGGGCCACGCTGCGCACCACGTTGGCCGTCTTGCGGCCGACGCCCGGCAGGGAGGTCAGGTCCGGCATGCTCCCGGGCACCTCGCTGTCGAACACCTCCACGAGGCGCTGGGCCATGCCCAACAGGCTCTTCGCCTTGTTGGAGTAGAAGCCACTCGACCGGATGATCTCCTCCAACTCGTGGGGAACGGCACCAGCCAGGTCCTCCGGTCGCGGGTAGGCGGCGAACAGGGCCGGCGTGATCATGTTCACCCGCTTGTCCGTGCACTGCGCCGACAGGATGGTGGCCGCCAGGAGCTGGAAGGGGCCGTCGTGGTCCAGTTCGCACTCGGCTCCCGGATATTCCTCGGCCAGACGGCGGTGCGTCTCGGCGGCTCGGCCCTTCGCTGACCGCGGTCGTCCCATGGCCTCGACGGTANCCTCACCGACCATGGACCGGTTCACCGTCACCGACGGAACCGACACCGCCACCCTTACCGGCGATCCGGAACACCCGGGCGTCGAACTGCGGAGGTGGTCAGTCGACCTCGACATCGCCGGCAACGGCACCAACGCAGGCAGCAGCGACGAGCGGACCTGTCGGATGCTCGAGGCGGCGACCCAGGCCGTGTCGATGCAGGGAGGCGGACGCCTCGAGTACTGGATCCAGCAGGCCGGAGCCCAGAGCGACAAGGTGCCCACGACAGCAGGCTTCACGCGTTTCCGCGACCTGCTGCGCCTCCGACGCCAGTTGCCGGCGTTGAAATCCGACCTGGCCACCCGGCCGTTCACCGCCGAGGACGCCACGGCGTTCCTGGCAGTGAACAATGCGGCCTTCGAATGGCACCCCGAACAGGGCGACATGACTCTCCAGGACCTGGAGTCCCGCCAGTCGGAGCCGTGGTACGAACCGGAGGGATTCCTTCTCCANGAGGTGGACGGTGAGGTGGCGGGCTTCTGCTGGACGAAGGTGCACGACGACGAATCCCCTGCGCTGGGCGAGATCTACGCCATCGCCGTCCACCCGGACCACCACGGCAAGGGGCTGGGCAGGGCACTCACGCTGGCCGGCCTCGCACACCTGTCCGGCCGGGGGCTCCGCCACGCCATCCTCTACGTTGAGTCGGACAACCGACCGGCCCGTCGCATGTACGAGGGCCTCGGGTTCGACCAGGAGTTCACCAACCGCGCGTACCAGCGAATAGTCAGGTGAACGACCCGTCCGACCACGCGCCGGTGGGTGGCCGCCCGACCAGCCGGTACGACCTGGACCGTCGGGAGTTGGCCGAACTGCTCGACGGCCAGCCCGGATACCGGCTGGACCAGCTCTGGCAGGGCCTCTACCGGGACCTCGTCGACCCGGAGCAGATAACGACACTTCCCGCCGAGCTGCGCCGGGAGCTGGCCGAGGTGCTGCCCGCCGCACTCTCCCTGGACACCCGATCCGTCGGTGACAACGGTCAGACGGTCAAGTGGCTCTGGAAGCTGGCCGGTGGCGCCCTCATAGAGACGGTCCTGATGCACTACGAGGAGCGGTCCACGGTCTGCGTCAGCACCCAGGTCGGATGCGCAATGGCCTGCGGCTTCTGCGCCACCGGCCAGATGGGCTTCGATCGCCACCTCTCCACCGGCGAGATCGTGGAACAGGTCGTCCGGGCGCAGCTGGACGCCGGCGAGCGGCGGGTCTCGAACGTCGTATTCATGGGGATGGGTGAGCCGCTGGCCAACTACGACCGGACGTGGGCCGCTGTCGAGAGGATCCACGGCGACCTCGGGCTCTCGGCACGCCACCTGACCATCTCGACGGTCGGCCTGGTCCCCGGCATCCGGCGTCTGGCCGGGGAATCCCTCCCCGTGAACCTGGCCGTGTCGCTCCATGCTGCCGACGACGAACTCCGCGACGAGCTGGTTCCCATCAACCGTCGCTGGCCGCTGGCCGAGCTGGCCGAGGCATGCAGCGAGCACATCTCCAAGACGGGTCGACGCCTCTCCTTCGAGTGGGCGCTCATCCACGACACGAACGACCGCCCGATCGACGCAGAGCGACTGGCGGCCTACGCCCGACCGCTGGGCGCCCACATCAACCTCATACCCCTGAACCCCACCCCGGGATGGCCGACCCGAGGATCGTCACCTGACAGGGTCAGGGACTTCGCCGACGAGCTCCGCTCGCAGGGTGCCAACGTGACGGTGCGGCGCACCCGGGGAACCGAGATAGACGCCGCCTGCGGGCAGCTCCGTGCCGACCGCGTCGCCTCGCCGGTGGCCTCTCCCGTGCGTCGAAAGACACCTGCCTGACCTCTGTTGGCGGCGAGCCGCAATCGGCCCGCACGCTGACAGACTGTCGGCCGTGGAACCCAGACGCTGGCTGAACCGCAGCCATCCCCAGACCCTGCTGAGCGGCACGATGCTGCTGTACATCGAGGGACTCTTCAGCCTCGTACGCGGCGAGATCCCCCTGCTCATCGGCGTCGCGATGTTCCCGGCCGCCTGGGGAATCGCCAACGACCGTCGCTGGGGTTGGCGCCTGGGCATCGGTGCAGCGGCGGTGAACGTGATCATGCCGATCCAGTGGTACGGGTTCGGCAACCCGATGACGCTCGCCTTCGCCCTGCTGTTCCCTGTGGTCCTCCTGGTGCTCCTGGTCCACCCGGTCAGCCGGGAACACCAGCGCATCTGGTTCGAGTGAGCCGGCGGTGCCCGTGAGCGCCTCCGACCCCGCCATTCCCGACCCGAACCAGCCCCTGCCCGAAGGGGCGGCCAAGGCCAGCGCCGTGCGATCCATGTTCGATGCAATTGCGCCCCGCTACGACCTCGTGAACCGGATCATGACGTTTCGCCTGGACGTAGCCTGGCGGCGGCGGACGGTCCGCCGACTGGACCTACCGGCCNGNTCCCTGGTCCTGGACCTGGCCTGCGGAACCGGCGACCTCTGCCGTGACCTGGACCGGGCCGGCATGGCACCGGTGGGAATGGACCTCTCATGGGGGATGCTCGCAGCCGCCCGGACCGAAGCTCCCCTGGTACACGCCGACGCCCTCCGCCTGCCGGTGGCCGATGGTTCCGCCGACGGCGTCACCTGCGGCTTCGCCCTACGGAACCTGACCGGCCTGGAACCCTTCTTCGCGGAACTGGCCCGGGTGCTGCGCCCCGGCGGCCGGATCGCCATCCTGGAGGTCGACCGCCCCCGCAACCGGCTCCTCCGCCTCGGGCACGGTGCCTACTTCGGCCGGGTGGTCCCGTTCATCGGTGGCCTGCTGTCCAACAGGAACGCCTACCGCTACCTGCCCCGCTCCGTCGCCTACCTGCCCCCTGAGGAGGACCTCCTGGGGATCATCGCCGCGGCGGGCTTCGTGGACGTGACCAAGGAACGCTGCAGCGGCGGAATCGCCCAGTTGNTGACCGCCACCCGCTCCTGACCGGGCAACCGGGTGGCCTGGGCCGCCGGGCCTTCAGGCCGAGAGCGCCAGCCCGAGCGCCAGGAGTGCGCCGGCCGCCAACTGGGTCCGACCGGTACGCCCCAGCACGTCCACCAGGTCACGCCCCTCGGCGCCGCCCAGCACGATCCTGACGGCCGGCCCGGCCAGGATCCCGGCACCCAGGACCAGGGCGGCCCAACGGCGATCCAGGGCACACAGCGATCCAACCACCAGAGCGCCGTCCAGGAGGGCGACGTAGAGCAGGCGCGTCCTGCGGTCGCCGAGCCGGACCGCCAGGGTGCGCTTGCCCGCCTCGGCATCGCCTGGAAGGTCCCGCAGGTTGTTCACCACCAGCAACGCACAGGCCAGGAAGCCGACCGCCGTGGCCGCCAACCAGGCCACGGCCGGTACCTGCTGCTGGTGGACGTAGGCACTTCCCACCGTTGCCACGAGGCCGAAGAAAACGAAGACGAAGACCTCCCCCAGCCCCAGGTATCCGTACGGGCGCGGCCCTCCGGTGTAGAACCAGCCGGCGGCCACCGAGGCCACCCCGACGAGCAGCAGCCACGGCGTGACGGCCGCCGCCAGCGACAGGCCGGCCATGGCTGCCACGGCGAAGGCGCCGAGCATCGCCAGACGGACCTCCTGCGGGGTGGCCAGGCCGGAACCCACCAGGCGTTGCGGCCCCACACGTCCGGGCCCATCGGTTCCCCGGAGGCCGTCCGAGAGGTCGTTGGCGTAGTTCACCGCCACCTGGAGTGCGAGCGCTACCACGAGGGCAGCCGCAGCACGCCACCAGATGATGCCGGAGCCGGCGGCCACGGCGGTACCCACCAGCACCGGAACGACGGCTGCCGGCAGCGTCCGAGGCCTGGCACCGAGGATCCAGCGTCGCATCCCGGCAGTCTGCCAGCGCGCCGGGCCGGGCATCGCGATCCACGACCGGTACCCGGTCGGCTATGCACCGGGCCCTCACTAGGGTCCGGGCGGTGAACCTCCTCGGCAACGAGACCAGCCCATACCTGCGCCAGCACGCCGACAACCCGGTCCACTGGTACCCGTGGGGGCCCGGGGCTATGGCCGCCGCCGTCGAACGCGACGTACCCATCCTGCTGTCCGTCGGCTACTCGGCGTGCCACTGGTGCCACGTCATGGCCCACGAGTCGTTCGAGGACCCGGCCATCGCAGCGATCATGAACGAGGGCTTCGTGAACGTGAAGGTGGATCGGGAGGAACGGCCCGACGTGGACTCCATCTACATGGATGCCGTGACCGCCCTGACCGGGCGGGGTGGCTGGCCCATGACCGTGTTCTGCCATCCCGATGGTCGACCCTTCCACGGAGGCACCTACTGGCCGGACACCCCCCGGGGCGGCATGCCGTCATTTCCACAGATCCTGGCCGCCGTGTCGGAGGCCTGGACGACCCGACGCGACGACCTCGACGGGCTGGGCGACCGACTGACGGCCTCCATGGCCCGCCACGGCGACCTCTCCCCCGGCGACGACCTGCCCCCGCCGGACACGCTGGCCNGGGCGGTGGCCCAACTGGGCGNACAGCACGACGACGAGTGGGGTGGGTTCGGCAGCGCGCCCAAGTTCCCCCAGGCCATGAGCCTCGAGGCCCTCCTGCGACACCTGGCCTCCGGGGACGACGGCGGCCCCTCCCGGACCAGGGCCGTCGAGGTCCTCACCACCACGCTCGACGCCATGGCCTCAGGAGGCATGTACGACCACCTGGGCGGTGGCTTCGCCCGTTACTCGGTGGACCCCTACTGGCTGGTCCCCCACTTCGAGAAGATGCTCTACGACAACGCACTCCTGGCCCGGACCTACCTCCATGGGTGGCGGGTACTCGGACACGACCGGTGGCGCCAGCTCGCCACGGAGACGATCGAGTACGTGCTGAGGGACCTCCGCCACCCCGATGGCGGGTTCTTCTCGGCGGAGGACGCCGACTCCGAGGGGGTGGAGGGCACCTTCTACGTGTGGTCCCTCGAGGAACTCCGCTCGGTGTGCGGTGACGACGCCGCAATGGCCGAGGCCTGGTACGGGGTCACCGCTGGCGGCAACTTCGAGGGATCCAACATCCTCCACCGGCCGGTCCGTGGCGACCTGGAGCGCCCGGCGGCCGTGGAACGCGCCCGTCAGGCACTCTTCGCCCGACGCGAGACCCGCGTCCGTCCCGGCCTGGACGACAAGGTCCTGACCGAGTGGAACGGCCTGATGCTGGCCACCCTGGCCGATGCGTCCATGGCAATGGGTCGCCAGGACTGGATGGAGGCGGCCCGGGCCAACGCCGACTTCCTCTGCTCGACGCTGCAACGCCCCGATGGTCGGTGGTTGCGCTCCTGGCAGGCCGACGGAGGAGCCCGGACGCTCGGCTACGCCGCTGACCACGCTGCGATGGTGGACGGGTTGACCCGACTGGGTGAGGCCACCGGTGAGGTCCGCTGGATCGAGGTGGCGATCTCGACCGCCGACGTCCTCCTGGAGCTCTTCAGCGACGCCGCCAACGGTGGATTCCACACGACCGGAAGCGACGCCGAGGCCCTCGTGAAGCGCCCCAAGGACCTGATGGACAACGCCCAGCCATCCGCCAACAGCCTTGCCGCCGTGGCCCTCCTTCGCCTCGGCGCCCTCGTCGGCGACAACCGCTACACCGAGGCGGCCGAGGGGGTCCTGAGACTCCTGGGTGACAGCGTCGCAGAGCACCCCACGGCCTTCGGCCACCTCCTGGGGGCCGTTGACCTGTTCCACTCGGGCATCACCGAGGTCGTCGTCACCGGAGACCGACCGGACCTCGTGGCAGCCACCGCCGGATCCTGGCGCCCGAACGTGGTCCTCTCATGGGGCGAGTCCATACCCGGCCCCCTCTGGGAGGGCCGGGACGGCGACCGTGCCTGGGTATGCCGGGACTTCGCCTGCAGGGCCCCGGTCGACACGACCGACGACCTCCTGGCCCAACTCGGCTGAGGTCCTGACCACCCGGCCGTCGTGGGCTACAGGCGTGCTATCAATGCCACCCGTAGCCCACGACGATCAGGAGACCCACCAGTGCTCTTCCACATCACCCACCACCACGACGAGACCACGTGTCCGGCCCACGACAAGGAGGCCGCAGATGCCTCGTTCGGTGCGGTCCTCGCCACGCTCGAGGCCAACGTGGAACAGGTCGTCGGTGCCTGGGTGGATCCTCCCGGGCACAACTTCTTCTTCGTCGTGGAGACCGACGACGCCGCCAAGATCTTCGCCGGCCTCTGGCCCATCATCCCGGCGGGCACGGCGCAGATCCGCCCGGTCAACTCACTACAGGCAGCGCTCGAAACCGCCGACGAGCTGAGGTCCTGACACCAGACCCGACCAGCGTCCACCGACCAGGTCTGCCAGTTCGAGACGGCCGTCTACGACCATCTCACGGGTTGAACCCCGGGGCCCGTCAACGGGCCCGCGACGCTCTCCGGGGGAGAGGGGGGTCAGGCCGCCTTCTCGAGGATGTGGATTCCACAGGCGGAGCCGAGGCCGATGACATGCGTCAGGCCGACCTTGGCGCCCTCGATCTGCCGGTCGCCGGCCTCGCCCCGGAGGTGCGTGGTGACCTCGTAGACGTTGGCCACGCCGGTCGCCCCGATGGGGTGACCCTTGGAGATCAGCCCGCCTGACACGTTCACCGGGGTCCGGCCATCGCGGAAGGGGCCACCTGAGTCGATGAACTCGCCGGCGCCACCCGGCTCGCAGAGCCCCAGGTTGTCGTAGTGGATCAGCTCGGCCGTGGCGAAGCAGTCGTGCAGCTCCACCAGGTCCAGGTCCTCAGGGCCGATTCCGGCCGTCTCATATGCCTGGGCGGCGGCATTGCGGGTCAGCGTGTTCACGTCCGGCTGCACCTGGCCGCTCTCCACCCACGGGTCGCTGGTCAGCACCGAGGCCGAGATCTTCACGGCCCGCTTCTGCACCTCGGCTGGCATGGAGCGGAGGCGCTCCTCGGATACGAGCACCACGGCGGCCGCACCGTCACCGGTCGGGCAGCACATGAGCAGGGTGTTGGGATAGCTCTGCACCGGCGAGCCCATGATCTCCTCCATGGAGAACTCCTTGCGGTACTGGGCCAGCGGGTTCAGCGTGGAGTGCTGGTGGTTCTTGTATGCCACCCGGGCGAACTGCTCGAAGCCCACGCCGTCGTAGTCGCAGGCGTACTCCATGCCCGCCTGTGCGAACACCCCCGGCATCGTCTCGGTCCCGAGGATGCCGTCCACGCCGGTGACGGCGCCGTAGCGACCGGCCGCCTCGAAGACCTTCTCCTCGGCCTTGGCACCGCCGCGCAGCAGGCCCATCTTGCCCATCTGCTCGACGCCGAAGGCGAGGCCCATCTGGGCCTCACCAGCCTTGATGGAGAGGTACACGGTGCGGATGGCCGTCGCCCCCGTGGCACACGCGTTGGTCACGTTGTACACCGGTATGCCTGTCTGACCGATCTGCTTCTGGACCCGTTGGCCCATGCCCGTCTGGGACTGGAACAGGGTGCCGGCGCCCATCACGTCCATGTCGTGGATGGTCACCCCACCGTCGGCCAGGGCGTCCATACATGCACGCGAGGCCAGGTCGACCGCATCCAACTCCGGGTAGCGGCCGAAGCGCGTCATCGACGTGCCCAGAACCCAAACTGCATCGCTCATCACAAGTCCTCCTTCAATCGTCCGTACAGGTCAGGCAGCCGCGTAGCCGAATGCCACGCAGTCGGTGCCGTTGTCATCCGTGCCACAGGTGAACGTGGTGAAGCGCAGGCGCATTCCCAGCTCGGCCTTCATCTGGTCGCCCAGGCCCACCACGTTGGCCCTCACAGACGTACCGTCGTCGGTCAGCACGATCGCCGACACGTACGGCACCGGAATGCCGGGTGCAGCCCGGTAGACGACGCTGAAGGAGCGCAGGGTGGCGTCGTCATCGACGCGCACCGACCTGAACTCCTCCTTGCCGCACCTGGCGCAGGCGTTTCGGCGGTCGAAGTAGCGGGCCTGACATCCGGCACACTCGTTCGCCTCCAGGTGCGGGTCATCTCCGATCCGCAGGTAGTCGACGATCGGCAGCTGGGTCGGGATCTCGACGGCTTCCGTGGCTTCCGTGGCTTCCTGGGTCATGTGGTTCCTCCGACGTCACGTCAGTGCTCAGGCCTGTCCGGACAGTACCGGTCGTCGCCGGACGGCTGCCAGCCGGGCCGCTGGCCGGCGGAGGTCGTAGGTCACCAGGCGCCGCGGTGCAGCACCTCGTCCAGCGGGCGTCGACCCCTCGTCGTGGACCGGCTGGAGCGGTCTCCTGATGGCTCCGGATGGCCAATGGCGATCGCTCCGACGGCACGGGCCTCCTCGGGGACGCCGAATCGACGACGTACCGCCGCCTCGTGCTCGAAGAGTCCGAAGAAGCAGCAACCCAGGCCTGCCTCCACGACGAGGAGCTGGAGGGCCAGGGCAGCGAACGCAGCATCAGTCAACCAGTACGGAACCGACCAGGCGTCGGACCCGGCACCGAGACCGGTAGCCACCTTGTCGGGCTCTCCATACCGAGCCAGGTAGCGGCTGGGGAGGCCGAACGGCACGACGATGGCCGGAGCGACCAGGAAGCCGGGCCAGGGGAACCCAGCCCGCCTCTCTGCCGACAGGGTCGTCTCCCAGTAGGACGCCACGTCGGCTCCCTCCAGGAGGAGGAACTCGACCCCCTGGCAGTTCCCTGCCGTCGGAGTCCTACGGGCGGCGTCGACCAGGTCGTCCAGCAGGCCGACATCAAGGGGTTCGGGAGTGAAGGACCTACAGGACCGTCGATCTCCCAGGGCGTCGGAGACGGTCACCGTGAGCGCCGCCACCGTTGGATCAGAGGTACTTCTCGAGGTCCTCGGCCAGGGCCCAGCCAGTGGCCACCAGCACGTCGCCGTTGGCCACATCCAGGCCATCGAAGTAGGCGACGATGTCAGCCGGGGTCTTCTCCGGCTTGAGGCTGGAGTGGTCGAACAGGCAGGCCTGGGTGCCCTTGCCCGGCGAGATGAAGCGACGCTCGTCGTAGGCCAGAGTGGAGAGCCCGAAGCGCTTCACGAAGCGCCGACCCCACGCACGCTCCTCGCCCGAGGCCTTGTGGCCGGGGCGCGGGACGATGCCA
>PAUA01000047.1 GCA_002712565.1 Gemmatimonadota bacterium
GGCGCCGGACCAGCTCGTATCGGTGGCGGCAGCGTTGATTCCGTTCCTCGAACACGATGACGCCAACCGCGCGCTCATGGGCTCGAACATGCAGAGGCAGGCGGTGCCACTTCTGTTCCCCGATGCGCCGCTAGTGGGGACCGGCCTCGAGTTCAAGGTAGCCAGAGACTCGGGTGCCATCATCGCAGCGAAACGAGGTGGAAAGATCGTCAGCGTGACCGCCGACGAAGTGGTCGTCGACACTGGAAGTGTTACGCCGGGGAAGACCGATCAACCCCTCGCGAAGCTGGCTCAGTACGATCGTTATCGGCTCAAGAAATTTTGGCGGACCAACCAGGACACGGCGATCAACCAAAGACCGTTGGTGACGGACGGCCAGGAGATCCAACCGGGCGGCATCATCGCGGACGGACCCTCAACGGACAATGGCGAGCTCGCGCTGGGTCGAAACGTGCTTGTCGCGTTCATGCCGTGGTACGGGTACAACTACGAAGACGCCATCGTCATCAGCGAGAAACTCGTGAAGGAGGATGTGTTTGCGTCCATCCATATTCAGGAGCTCGAGCTTCACGTGCGTGACACCAAGCGAGGGATGGAGGAGATCACTCGCGAACTCCCGAACGTGGCAGAGGAGAGCCTGGTCGACCTGGACGAGCGTGGCATTGTCAGGGAAGGTGCTCGCCTCACATCGGGTGATATTCTGGTCGGTAAGATCACGCCGAAGGGCGAGACCGAACTCTCACCGGAAGAGAAGCTACTCACCGCGATCTTCGGAGAGAAAGCCAAGGACGTGAAGGATTCTTCCCTGAGGGTCCCGCCGGGAATGAGCGGTACCGTCATCGACGTGAAGATCTTCTCGCGCCGCATCGACGATCCGCTTCTCGAGAAGGAACACGGTGCCCGTATCGGAGAACTCCGGAAGCTGGAGCGCGACGAGATCGAACGCGTTTCGGTGGCCAGAGACGAAGAACTTCGGGAGATCCTGCACCGTAATACGGTGGCCTTGGCCCTGAGAAAAGGGACAGTCGATCTGTTCCTCGAGGAGGGTACACAGCTCACTAAGGGTGTGGTCGTCGATCTCGATTTTTCCCAACTCGACCTCAGCACTCTGAAGGTGAAGAGCAAGGCAGCGAACACGAAGATCCGCATGGTGGTGGACGAGTCCCAGCACCGTATCGAGCGCGTGAAGCGGAAGACCGAGGAGCAGATCGACAAGGTCTTCCAGCCGGACGAGCTTCCGCCCGGTGTGGTCCAGCTAGCGAAGGTCTACATCGCCGAGAAACGGNAGATCTCCGTGGGCGACAAGATGGCCGGCCGNCACGGAAACAAGGGGATCATCGCTCGGATCGCNCCGGAAGAGGACATGCCGTTCCTCCCGGACGGAACGCCCGTCGAAATCGTGCTGAATCCGCTGGGTGTGCCGTCCCGGATGAACGTGGGACAGGTTCTCGAGACCCATCTAGGGTGGGCGGGACGTGTACTCGGCTTCGAGGCGAAGACCCCAGTATTCCACGGTGGCTCCGAGGACGAGGTCGGTCTTCTCCTCAAGCTCGCTGGCCTTCGTTGGGCGCATCAGTGCCTTGGTATCAAGGCCGAGTTGCCCCCACTCGATGCGGAATCGACCACTCNGCTGATCGACCTGGCGCACGATCTGCCGAAGCGAGNGGTATCCCACGCTGCAAACGGAAACGGGAACGGCAGTGACCCCAGGAGGATCGGGATCGGACGTACGGTCGACGCATACCTGGGACTCCAACTCTCGAAAGTCCAGGCGGNATTCTTCGACCGTCTCAAGGACTATCTGGTCGAGGCCGGTAAGGAACTAGCCGAACGACAGGGGTCCACGTTGTCGGAAGCGTTCCCGGCTATCGCTCATCTCTCTCGAAAGAGGAAGATGGATGAAGGTTTAGACGCCGCTTCGCTGGAGATCATGGACTCGGCGAAGATCCTGCCGAACGGGAAGATCATGCTGCGTGATGGACGCAGTGGCCAACAGTTCGACTTCCCGGTCACTGTGGGCGTCATCTACATGCTCAAGCTCAGCCATCTCGTGGACGACAAGATCCATGCTCGGAGCATCGGCCCTTACTCCCTGGTTACGCAGCAGCCTCTTGCCGGTAAGGCACANTTCGGCGGCCAGCGATTCGGGGAGATGGAGGTATGGGCGCTGGAGGCGTACGGCGCCGCGCACACGCTACAGGAGATTCTCACGGTGAAGTCGGACGATGTCGCGGGCCGCTCGAAGGTTTACGAGGCCATCGTGAAGGGAGACAACCTCCCGCAACCAGGGATACCGGAGTCATTCAACGTGCTTGTCAAAGANCTTCAGGCGCTCGGCTTGGGCGTCACGCTCGGACGGGAGGAGTAGATCCGTGATTGATTTCCCGAGAACGAGAGACCAGNCTGCTGCGGACTTCGATTTCATCGAGATCAAGATCGCGTCCCCGGAAAAGATCCGTTCGTGGTCCTTCGGTGAGGTGACGAAGCCCGAGACGATCAACTACCGTTCCTTCAAACCNGAGCGGGACGGTCTGTTCTGTGAGCGCATCTTTGGTCCGGTCAAGGACTGGGAGTGCCACTGCGGAAAGTTCAAGAGGATCCGCTTCCGCGGGCACGTCTGCGACCGTTGCGGNGTCGAGGTCACCCTGTCCAAAGTTCGCCGCGAGCGAATGGGCCACATCGAATTGGCTGTGCCGGTCTGCCACATCTGGTTCTTCAAGACGCTCCCCAGCCAGTTGGGATACCTGGTTGGGATGACGCTGCGGGATCTGGAGAAGGTCATCTATTACGCGTCCTATGTGGTGACTCATCCGGGCAAGCAAGACTTGGAGTTCCTCGATCTGCTCGATGAGGACGAGTACTACGATCTCCGTGTGAAATCGCGTGAGAAGGGCGACGAAAGGTTTAAGGCCGAGATCGGNGCCGAGGCGGTTCGTACGCTCCTCACCATGCTCGACAGCCCCGAGAGGCGGATCAATGANCGCAACTCGGACGGCAAAGGACTCGGCCGTCTGGCCAAGTGGCTGAGGATCGAGATCGCGACGGAGACTTCGCAGCACCGTAAGAAGAAGAAGCTCAAGAGGCTGAAAGTCGTCGACGCGCTCCGGAACTCAGGCAGCACGCAGGATGAGCGGAATCGTCCCGAGTGGATGATCATGGACGTGGTCCCGGTAATTCCGCCGGACTTGCGGCCTCTCGTGCCCCTCGACGGAGGCCGGTTTGCTACTTCCGATCTGAATGACCTTTACCGAAGGGTCATCAACCGGAACAACCGCCTCAAGAAGCTTATCGACATGNNNGCGCCGGAGGTCATCCTTCGGAACGAGAAGCGAATGCTGCAGGAGGCTGTGGACGCGCTGTTCGATAATGGGCGGCGGTCGAAGGCCATCCGCGGTCGNGGNAAGCGTCCGCTCAAGTCGTTGTCCGACATGCTCAAAGGGAAGCAGGGNCGCTTCCGCCAGAACCTGCTCGGCAAGCGCGTCGACTACTCTGGCCGCTCAGTCATCGTGGTGGGCCCCGAGCTCAAGCTACACCAGTGCGGCCTTCCCAAAGCGATGGCCGTGGAGCTCTTCAAGCCATTCATCATCCATGAGCTGGAGAAGCGAGGAGAGGCTGAGACCGTCAAGCGGGCGAAGAAGATCGTCGAGAGGGACGATCCGAAGGTTTATGAGGTCCTGGAGGACATCATCAAGGATCACCCGGTTCTACTGAACCGGGCGCCCACTCTCCATCGCTTGGGAATTCAGGCTTTCGAGCCTGTCCTGGTGGAAGGGAAGGCCATCCGCATCCACCCGCTCGTGTGTGCGGCCTTCAACGCCGACTTCGATGGAGACCAGATGGCGGTCCACGTGCCGCTCTCGTTCGAGGCGCAGTTGGAGGCCCGGGTGCTGATGCTCTCGAGCAACAACATTCTGCTCCCCTCCAACGGGCGACCCGTCACGGCTCCGTCGCAGGACATGGTCATCGGATGCTACTACCTGACCAAACCCTCCCTGGAGATCTCCGATCTCGAGGTCCTGGCGTACAACCTCAAGGGGGACAAGAACGACCGGGCCAGTGCCGATGAAGCTCTGGGCAAGATCTACGACGGAGCGCCCCGTTTCTCGACGTACGGAGAGGTGGAGATGGGCATGGAGGCCGGGCGTCTGCAGTTCGGAAGCCCATGTTGGTACTGGGTTGCCGAGCACTCCAGCGAGGAAGGAGAGGTTCCCGGCAAGTGGCAGCGCAGTACTGCGGGCCGCGTACTCTTCAACTCCATCATTCCCGAGGAATTGGGGTTCCTCAATCAGACCTTCGGAAAGAAGGAATTGGGCGACCTCATCTTCGACTGCTTCACCACGGTCGGGCTGACCAAAACGACTGAATTCCTCGACCACCTCAAGGACTTCGGTTTCCGCTACGCGACGATGGGCGGGGTCAGTGTAGGCATCGCGGACTTGGAGGTGCCGAAAGAAAAACTGGAGATTCTGCAGGAAGCCGGCGAGCAGGTCTCACGCTTCCAAAAGGCCTACGGCAGCGGATACATCTCGAACGGGGAGCGGTACAACAAAGTCATCGACACGTGGACCCACGCGAACAACGATGTGGCGGACGCGATGGTCAAACGTCTGGCCCGTTCTCAAGAAGGGTTCAATCCCGTCTATATGATGATGACGTCGGGTGCACGAGGGAATCGTGACCAGATGCGGCAGCTGGCGGGAATGCGCGGCTTGATGGCCAAGCCCCAAAAGAAGCTGACCGGGGGTATCGGTGAAATCATCGAGAGCCCGATCAAGGCGAACTTCCGAGAGGGCCTCAGTGTGGTCGAGTATTTCATCTCGACCCACGGGGCGAGAAAGGGTCTCGCCGACACGGCTCTCAAGACCGCCGACGCGGGCTACCTGACGCGGCGGTTGGTTGACGTGGCGCAGGACGTCACCATCACCTCGGACGACTGCGGTACGATACTCGGTCTCGAGATGGTGGCCCTCAAAGAGGGTGAGGACATCATCGAGCCGCTTCCGGACAGGATCGTGGGTAACGTTGCGCTCGAGGACGTCTACGATCCGATCGATGGTGAGCTTCTGGTCGAAGCAGGGGACCTCATCGAGGAGGACGCGGCCGAGGCGATCGAGGCTGCGGGCATCCAGGTCGTCAAGATTCGGTCGGTCCTCACATGTGAGTCGAAGCGGGGACTTTGCCGGATGTGTTATGGACGCAACCTGGCGACGATGCAGGTGGTCGACATCGGGGAGGCTGTGGGTATCTTGGCGGCCCAATCCATCGGTGAGCCGGGTACGCAGCTGACGCTTCGGACGTTCCACATCGGTGGCACCGCGGCACGAATCGCAGCTCAGACGCAGCGCCGATCGAAGATCCAAGGTGTGGTGACCTTGGACCGGGTGACTACGGTCAAGACGCCCGACGGTGACCAGATCGTTACGTCCCGCGAGGGCCAAATCGTTCTNAAGACAGCNGAAGGCTTGGTGCGGAGTCGCCTCAGTGTGCCGTACGGCGCCACNCTGGTGGTCACGGAAGGGCAAACCATTGAGCCCGGTGATCAGTTGTTCAATTGGGATCCGTACTCTGAGCCGATNGTTGCGGACNCGGGCGGCGTTCTGAAATTCGTCGATATCATCGATGATCAGACGATGCGTGAGGAGTTGGACGAGTCCACGGGTCGCCGCCAGATGACGATCATCGAGGATCGTGACAAGAAGCTTCATCCGACGATCCAGATTCGAAAGAAGACCAAGAAGTCAGAGAAGNTTCGCGAGTTCATCATGCCGGTGGGAGCCCAGCTCACGATTCATGATGGTGACGAGGTCGNCCCCGGTGACACGATCGCCAAGATNAGCCGGGAGGTTTACAAGACCCGGGACATCACGGGTGGGTTGCCCCGCGTGGCNGANTTGTTCGAGGCTCGCCGGCCGAAGGATCCCGCGGTTATCACGGAGATCGACGGTGAAGTCNGCTTTGGCGACATCAAGCGCGGCAAACGNGAGGTTCTGGTTACGCCCGACACGGGCGAGGAAGACGAGCGCGCCTATATGGTGCCGGTCGTCAAACACATGCGAGTGCACGAAGGTGACCGCGTGCGTGCGGGNGATCGACTCTCCGAGGGACCGATCAATCCGCATGATATTCTGAAGATTCGGGGCCCGAGAGCCGTCCAGGAATACCTGCTCAACGAGATCCAGGAGGTCTACCGACTCCAAGGCGTGAAGATCAACGACAAACACATCGGTGTGATCGTGCGCCAGATGCTTCAGAAGGTGAAGATCACGGATCCCGGAGAAACGATCCTTCTCGAAGGGGAGAACGTCGACCGGGTGGAGTTCCGGGATGTCAACCAAANGGCGATCCAGGCTACGCTGAAGCCTGCGCGCTCTGAGCCGCTCCTCCTTGGAATCACAAAGGCCAGCTTGACGACCGAGTCCTTCATCTCGGCGGCGTCCTTCCAGGAGACGACGAGGGTGCTGACGGACGCGGCCGTTCGTGGGGCGCGGGACGATCTGAAGGGGCTCAAGGAGAACATCATCATCGGACACCTGATTCCCGCCGGGACCGGAGTGCACAGATTCCAGGGTGTGGAGTTCATGGTGGAGTCGTCGTTCTATGAGGAGGAGATCCTTCCACTGGGCGATCCCGAGGAGCTTGTGGCCGAGGAAGCGACCGCGGACTGAGTGGAGGCTCCGCCGCTTCGCCGCGGGTCGGGTTGGGGCTGTGGCGGTGCGCACCTCACTCGGGCTGCGGCGACGCTNGGCCCGTCGGGCGTTGCGGTCACTCAATCTCCCTGTTTTTGGCTTGTAGNCGTATCTTTGGGCANGGATGCTGAACGCACCNCTCCCCTGNACACAGCCCCATGAGTGACGAATTGCCCNGGTTNCNGGTTCAACTGTGGGAGTGCGTCCTGCGGACGNCGTACTTCATCACACAAGTGCCATCCCTGATCCGAGGGAGATCCTTGCGCCCGGTGGGGGGGTGGGGCGCACTTCCTGCAGCTACCGGAGGCGGAAAAGAGGGAGGAGCGGATTAGGGAGTGGGACNGCCGGGGTCGACCCCCCGGAACCCTTCTTCCTGTGCGGGTTTTCGGCGGTCGGAGCCCGTTGACACCCCCATACNCCTCATTTAGGTTTCCCAGTCTGTCCANCGGACGTGCCGAAGTGTCGGTGCCTCCGGGTAGATNGGCGCTCAGTGGCGCTTTTTTTGGCTTTATGAACTTGGGTGAGAATGCCGACCATCAACCAACTCGTTCGCAAGGGACGNCGNGAGATTCAGAAGAAGAACAAGTCCCCTGCGTTGCAGAAGAATCCTCAAAAAAGAGGCGTNTGCACACGGGTGTACACGACCACTCCGAAGAAGCCGAACTCGGCGCTGAGGAAGGTGGCTCGGGTACGTCTGACGAACGGTTATGAGGTGACGTCGTACATCCCGGGAGAGGGGCACAATCTCCAGGAGCACTCGATCGTGCTCATCCGGGGNGGACGGGTAAAGGACTTGCCCGGTGTACGATATCATGTTGTGAGAGGNACGCTGGANGCTTCGGGCGTAGGTGATCGTCGTCAGGGACGGTCCAAGTACGGCGCAAAGCGGCCTAAGTAGGGGATCCGGGGATGAGCCGTCGTTCAAGAGCAGTAAAGAGGGNGCTCATTCCCGATCCGAGATACGACTCGGCCGAGGTTACGAAGTTCATCAACAACCTCATGGTCGACGGGAAGAAGTCTCTTGCGGAGAAAATTTTTTACGGGGCCCTGACCCTGTGTGAGGAGCGCTCCGGCCAGCCCGGCTTGAACGTATTCACGCAGGCGCTGACCAATGCCAAGCCTGCGCTCGAGGTCAAGAGCCGCAGGGTTGGCGGCGCCACGTATCAGGTTCCTATTGAGGTGCGGCCTGAACGTNGGGGCGCCTTGGCAAGCCGTTGGTTGATTGGTTTTGCTCGCGATCGAAGCGAGAAGACGATGGCCGAACGGCTCGCGTTCGAATTCCTGGCTGCGGCTAGCGGAGAGGGAGCGACCATCAAGAAAAANGACGACACGCACCGGATGGCGGAGGCGAACAAGGCGTTCGCCCATTATCGCTGGTAGTTAAGATCCGCTCGGGTCCTGACCGCNTGTAATCGCGGTCGACTAAGGACTCAANTTGCTGTCTCNCGCATGAGCGCNGAGGCACGAAGCGCGGAGGCTGCCGGCGGCATCGGATACGGCAGCTGGGGGAGATCGCGCTTCCTGCTTCGAACTGTTCATGCGTTTTTTTATGGAAATATTGCGGCAAGACCAACTGTAAACAGAGCAGAAACGGACCCAATAGAGACTATAGATGCCCAGACTCACTCCACTCGATCACCTGCGCAATATCGGCATCATGGCGCACATCGACGCCGGTAAGACGACGACGACCGAAAGGGTGCTCTACTATACCGGACGGCTCCACCGGGTCGGCGAGGTCCACGANGGCGCCGCTACGATGGACTGGATGGAGCAGGAACAGGAACGGGGGATCACCATTACCTCCGCGGCCACGACCTGTCATTGGGAGCGCCTCGGGACCGAGTACCGGATCAACATCATCGATACGCCTGGGCACGTTGATTTCACCGCCGAGGTGGAGCGGTCTCTGCGCGTACTCGATGGTGCAGTCGCTGTGTTCTGTGCCGTGGGAGGGGTCGAACCCCAGTCGGAGACGGTATGGAGGCAGGCCGACCGCTATGGTGTCCCGCGTATCGCGCTGGTCAACAAGATGGACNGAGTCGGGGCCGACTTCGAAAACGTCGTCGGCATGATGAGAGAAAGACTCGGAGCCAATGCCTTNCCCGTGCAATATCCGCTCGGCGAAGGCGAACTTTTTACGGGGATCGTCGACATCGTTCGCAACAAGGCTTTTCACTATCAGGACGAGCTTGGTTCGGAAGTGGAGGAGGGTGAGGTGCCCGACTCTCTGATCGAGAAGGTCANGGAATTGAGGCACGAGATCATGGAGGCCGCCGTCGAGCACGAGGACGCGTTGCTCGAGAAGTACCTGGGTGGGNAGGAGCTCANCGATGAAGANCTCTCACATGCGATTCGCACCGCCACGATCGCNGGCAAGATCTTCCCGGTCTTCTGCGGCTCCGCTTTCAAGAACAAAGGGNTACGGGCGCTCTTGGACGGAGTGATCGACTATCTCCCTTCACCCCTGGACGTTCCGGCCATCCTGGGCCACCTGCCACAGCACGACGAAACACCCGTTGTCAGGGAAGCATCCGATGATGCCCACTTCAGCGCGCTGGCCTTCAAGATCATGACGGATCCGTTCGTCGGGANGCTGACGTACGTGCGGGTCTATTCCGGATCGCTTCCATCGGGCAGCTACGTTCTCAACGCGACGAAGGACCGCAAGCAGCGGGTCGGACGGCTGCTCCAGATGCACGCGAACAAGCGTGAGGAGCGAGACGAGGTCTTTGCGGGTGATATCGCGGCGGTCATCGGTCTCAAGAACGTCAAGACGGGCGACACGATCTGCCATCCGGACCACCCGATCATTCTCGAGGCGATGAATTTCCCGGAGCCCGTGATCTCGGTCGCGATCGAACCGAAGACCAGGGNCGACGCGGACAAACTCACAGGTGGGCTCGTCAAACTGGCGGANGAGGATCCGACGTTCCGTGTCCACACGGACGAAGAGACGAGCCAGACCATCATCAGTGGTATGGGTGAGCTTCATCTCGAGATCATCGTCGATCGACTCAGGCGTGAGTTCAGCGTAGAGGCGAATATCGGGCGCCCACAGGTCTCCTACCGCGAGACGATCCGAAGCCGGTCGGAAAAGGTAGAGGGCAAGTTCGTGAGGCAGTCCGGGGGACGCGGGCAATACGGCCACGTCGTCATCAACATCGAGCCGATGGAGCCAGGCGGTGGGTTCGTGTTCGAGGATCGGGTCAAGGGTGGCGTGATTCCTCGGGAATTCATCAGTTCGGTGGAACAGGGCATCAAGGAGGCCCTCGACTCGGGGGTCTTGGCGGGATACCCGGTCATCGACCTGAAAGTGGAATTGATCGACGGGTCCTACCACGACGTGGATTCGAGTGAGATGGCGTTCAAGATCGCCGGATCCATGGCGGTCAAGAATGGAGTGAAAAAGTCGGCCCCGGTCCTTTTGGAGCCCGTCATGGATGTAGAGGTCGTAACCCCCTCGGACTACATGGGGGACATCATCGGCGACCTTTCCTCCCGCCGCGGCAAGGTGGGTGGAATGACCGACCGCGGCGACGCTCAGATTATCGGGGCGAGCGTCCCCTTGGGCGAAATGTTTGGTTACGCAACGACCCTGCGCTCACTGAGCCAGGGTCGCGCTGTTTATACCATGCAGTTCGCGCACTACGAAGAGGTACCCAAGAGTAAGGCCGAAGAGATCATCAACGCGAATGGCGGTGGTGGTCGCTAGCGGTCCCGTTTTCGGAAAATAAGGAGCCACGAGGCGAGAGCGATGGGAAAAGCAAAATTTGAGCGAACGAAGCCACACGTAAACGTGGGAACAATCGGACACGTGGACCACGGGAAGACGACGCTGACGTCGGCGATCACGCAGACGCAAGCGAAGAAATTCGGTGGGGACGCGATTTCGTTCGACAACATCGACAAGGCTCCGGAGGAACGGGAGCGTGGGATCACGATCGCAACAGCGCACGTGGAGTACGAGACGGAGAACCGTCACTACGCACACGTGGATTGCCCGGGTCACGCAGACTACGTGAAGAACATGATTACGGGTGCTGCGCAGATGGACGGAGCGATTCTGGTGGTGAGCGCAGCGGACGGACCGATGCCGCAGACGCGGGAGCACATCCTTCTGGCGCGGCAGGTAAACGTGCCTTACGTGGTCGTGTTCCTGAACAAGGTGGACATGGTCGACGACGAGGAGTTGTTGGAGCTTGTGGAGTTGGAGGTACGGGAGCTGTTGAGCGAATACGACTTCCCAGGCGACGACACGCCGGTGATCCGCGGCAGCGCACTGAAAGCGATGGGAGCGGAGGGCGAGGGCGAGGCAGTGGAGTGCATCGGGGAGTTGATGGACGCGATTGACAGCTTCATCCCGGAGCCCGAGCGGGACGTGGACAAGCCGTTCCTGATGCCGGTGGAGGACGTGTTCTCGATCACGGGCCGCGGGACGGTAGCGACGGGCCGTATCGAGCGCGGGATCGTCAAGCAGGGCGAGGAAGTGGAGCTGGTGGGGATGGGCGCCGACCGCAAGACGGTGGTGACGGGTGTTGAGATGTTCCGCAAACTGCTGGACGAGGGTCGAGCCGGAGACAACGCGGGACTCCTGCTGCGCGGTGTGGGGAAAGAGGAGATCGAGCGAGGCCAGGTACTGGCGAAGCCGGGCTCGATCAAGCCTCACACGAAATTCAAGGGCGAAGTCTACGTGTTGACGAAGGAAGAGGGAGGCCGCCACACGCCGTTCTTCGATGGGTACCGGCCGCAGTTCTACTTCCGTACGACGGACGTGACGGGAGCGGCGAACCTACCGGAGGGTGTGGAGATGGTGATGCCGGGCGACAACGTGCAGATGGAAGTGGAGTTGATCACACCGATCGCGATGGACAGCCAGCTGAGGTTCGCCATCCGTGAGGGTGGACGCACGGTTGGGTCCGGTGTCGTGACGGAGATCGTGGAATA
>PAUA01000048.1 GCA_002712565.1 Gemmatimonadota bacterium
TACAACACCTACCCGCGCGAGATCGAACAATGCCTCGAGGAGCATCCGGCGGTGCGGATGGCCGCGGTGGTTGCCGTGCCCGATCAGGTGTTTGACCAGGTCGGACACGCTTTCGTGGTCNCCGACCNAGGTGCCACCTCCGACGATCTGCTGGCCCACTGTCGGGAACGACTGGCCAACTACAAGGTCCCCAAGGCCGTACACCTTCGCGAGCAACTCCCAATGCTGGCCGTGGGCAAGATCGACAAGAAGACGCTGGGGAGTGAGGCGTCCCGACTAGTGGGTGGCTGAGATTTCCCCCTGCGGCGACCTCTCGTTCTGTGATCTGGGGGACCGAAGGTCCCGAGTTCAAATCTCGGCAGCCCGACAAACAGTGTGCAGGTCAGGCGGTGATTCTGGCGTCTAGGCCGAGCGTCGAAGTTCGCTCAGGCCGACAACAGTCCGTCTGACGATCTGGCTTATCAACCGATTCCCACGGCGGGTGCCAGATGCCGATAAGCGTTCACTTCCTCGTCCATGTCGTTAGTCACTATTTGTAGGCAGACATGATCGGCGCCTGCATCCAGATGTTCTTGGATTCGTTCCTGAACAGCAGTCTGGTTGCCGAATACGAACACCGCGTTCAACAGACGATCGCTGCCTCCGCTAGCGAAGTCTGTGTCACCAAATCCAAGTCGTTCGAAGTGGCGACGGTAGTTCGGCCACTCCAAAAACCGGCTCATGTTTTCACGCGCTGCTTCATGAGCCTCCTCGGGGGGACCAAGGATTACCCCTTGTTCGACGGCGAGTAGCCCTCCATCTCCAAGGATGTTGCGAGCACGATTTGTATGTTCAGGAGTTGCAAGGAACGGGTGAGCTCCGTCTGCTAGCTCAGCTGCTACCTGAAGCATCTTGGGTCCGAGAGCGGCGANAACCACTGGGGGCGTCCACTCAGGACCATGACCATCGAAGTTCGCATCGNGCATTNCACGGAGATAGTTGCGCATGGTGTCAACCGGNCGCTGATAGTTATGGCCTCTTGCCAAGGCGGTACTTTCATGACTGATCCCAACACCAAGGAGAAATCGTCCGGGGTGTGCATCNCCAAGAGTCCGCGCAGCNTTCATCATCGCAGCCGGATCTCGTGCCCAGGTGATGGCGATTCCAGTGGCCAGCGTCATGCTGGCCGAAGCACCAAGCAATACGGCCGAGAAGGTCAAAACGTCTTTGCCAAACGGCGATTCAGGAATCCATAACGCGTGATAGCCGAGTTCTTCGAGTTCGTTGACAACCTCGATGGCTTGTGATGTCGGTCGGCGTTGCAGGCGGCCGCTCCACGCTCCGACCAGTCCCAAGGCTGGTTGGCTCAACGGACTGGGGTCTATGGGCTTGGTCTTCCTCCCGTTGTCATCCATGACCGATGGCTCTACCAGCGAGGTACCCGAGGCCGAGTGCGCCGAGCAGCCCGTTGCCAGAGAGGTAGCCAGACGCTCCGTTACCAGAGATTCCAATTGCGGCGCCACCAGCCGCATATAGACCGGGAATTGTTTTGCCCCCGCGCAGGACGTTTGCATGCTCGTTTACGCTGAGACCTCCCTGAGTATGAAACAAAGCGCCGGTCACCTTTATGGCGGTGAAAGGGGACTCGAGATCATGGGGCCAGAGTGTCCGACCCAGCGGGTCGACCGCAGCGCCGGAGCCGAAATTGGCGATGCCTTCCAATGTTGCTGAGATAGCTGCTTCGTCACAACCGATAAGCGACGCCAGGCCGGCGATGTCNTCGGTCCATCTGATGCCTCCGGACTCCACCATCTGCTGATAATCGGCGAAGGGCAATGCCTTTTCGTGCACTGCCTTGTCGTAGATCATCCATGCCTGTGCTTCCGGCTGGGCGATCACCTTTACGGCGAACTCCGAGTAGCCGGTCGTCTCATCTCCGAACCTTTCCCCATTGGCGTTTACTAGGAACGCGCCGTTCATCATGGNGGTCCAAGTGATGAGTACGCCGTGTGGAGTAGCTACTGAGCCATGCCCNTGGTAGGNGTCGAGAAAGCCGACGTCGGCCCCTAGCNTCTCGCCGATTTCAAGAGCATCACCAAGACTGTGGTCACCTCCGAAGTAGAGACCGTCAACCACCTCAGGAATGTGTCTGGCAACCCGCTCAGCGTTGGCGCCAAATCCGTTTGTCGCGAGCACGACNGAACNCGTGATGATCTCCTGTTCTNTCCCATCNGGTGACTCGGCCTTTATCTTCCAGCCGTCGTCAATCTCAATCAGNTCGACTAGTCGAAGCGGGACAACCATCGTGATATTGNNCCGTTGTTCGGCAGCTTCCAGCAAGTGNCGGTGAAGTGTCCGCCCGGCCCGGTCATGAACACAAAGATGGCGTTTATAGGTATGGCCGGGGAACACGGCGTCGGTTAGGAGCTCCAATGGCACCTTGCAGTCGTCTGCAAGGAACTCTGACAAGTCACGACCGACATCGACTAGTGCTCGGGCTAGTACGGGGTCAGCGGTACCTTTTGTTTTGGCCATGATGTCCTGGTACAGGATGTCTGGGGAGTCGCCATCAATTCCGATCTCCTCTTGCCAACGGCTTCCCCCAACCGGAATCATCGAAGTACTCATCGATGTGTTGGAACCTTGGCGGAAGGTCGANCTTGCTTCTAGCAATGCGACCGTGGCCCCNCCGTCNGCAGCTTTGATTGCTGCAGCGAGGCCTGCAGCTCCGGCTCCGGCTACGACAACATCGGTCTCAAGTTCAAACCTGGCCACGTCTGCACGTTAGGTCACGGGTGAAAGCCGAATTCCAGTCACATAGTGTTCTCGGCATGGCAAGAATTCTGGTGCTTGCGCCCTTCCCCTTAGACCCTGATCAACTCCTGCTCCGTGCGAAGCAGGTAGACGCCGCTCCTCTGCCTGACGGGGTTGAGGTCGATTTCAAACCGGTAAAGGCGGCCCCCGAGAACTATGTGTCACACCACGACTATCTGATTGCAGATATCTCGTTGTTTGAAGCTGGGCTGCAAGCGCAGGCGGACGGCTACGACGCCGTGTGCATCGATACGGTTAGCGACTCGGGTGTGAATGCTCTTCGATCAGTGCTGGATATCCCTGTGGTTGGGCCAGGCCGAACGCAGTATGCGGTAGCGGCAATGCTCGGCCGCACTTTTGGGATCGTCACAATGTGGAGACAGTGGCTTCCGCTCTATGAGAAGGTGCTGTCAGAAATCGGGCTGGCCAATCGCTGTGTAGGGATGCGCTCCATAGACGTCACGCCAAACAACCGGACCTTGATGGCAGGCAAGGACCATGCGCTACCGCTGTTGCTTGAAGCGGCTCAAACTCTCGTGTCTGAAGATGGCGCTGATGTGATCTGTCTTGGCTCGACAACGATGCATGAAGCCCACGAGTTTCTTCAAGAGAACCTCGAGGTGCCAGTGGTGAACCCTGGCCCTCTTTCATATTTTGTCGCCGAAGCTCTCGTGGCGCTGCAGCTGAGTCAGAGCCGGAGTGCGTACCCGAAGCCGTTGGTTCCAAAACTGGAAATGGTGCATGGGATGTTGGATGGCGCTGTGATCTCTGAGGAATCGACATGAGCAAGGTTCTAGTACTTGTGCCATTTGCTCTTGATGAGTCACAGATTGCCTATCGAGAAGCCCAGACGCGCACAGTTTCTTTGCGTCCCGACGTGACTTTCCACTTCAAGCCGGTGAAGGCTGGACCGACCAGTGTTGCCAGCCCACATGACTGGATGCTNCTCGACATATCACTATTCGAGGCAGGGCTGAATGCCGAGGNCGANGGATTCGATGCGGTTGTGATTGACACCGTTAGCGACTCTGGGGCCGANGGGCTCAGGTCGATGCTCGATATCCCGGTTTTGGCACCAGGTCGTGCATCGTTGATCTTCTCGCTCACTCTTGGTCGANGATTCGGAGTTATGGCTCAGTGGCAGCCAGCGATGGCTCGGTACGAGAAGGTGCTTGATGAATGGGGGCTGCGTTCCAGGTGCGCGGGTGTNGAGCATTTTGATACACCACCTGATTTCGCGAACNTGATTGNTGGCAAGGAGGACGNGGTATTNCCNAAAATGGAAAGCGCCTGCCGTCGTTTGATNGANAGAGGGGCTGATGTCATTTGTCTTGGCTCCACAACCATGCATCAAGCGCACGGATACCTGTCTTCCGTACTGGAGGTTCCAGTGGTGAACCCTGGTCCTCTCTCCTACAAGCTTGTTGAGGCCATGCTTGCGCTAAACCTCAGCCACAGTCGTAATGCCTACCCAAGGCCTTTGGTTCCCAAGCCGGACATGGTCCACGCAATGCTCGACGCGGCAGCAANGGTGAGTGNTGCCTAGAGCCGCTGCCAAGATCGTGCGCACCTATCTTCGACTGGTNGAAGAGCGAGATCTTGACGCAGCATCTGAGTTCCTNGCTGATGANGTGTNGATCGTGTTCCCNGGAGGNCGCACATTTGGAAGCCTTACGGATCAAGTTGCGTCATCGGCAGGCCGATTTCGTTCGGTGAAGAAGACGCTAGANCAACTTGATGTGGTTTCAGATGGGGCCGAAACGACCGTGTATGTCTATGGAACGTTGGCTGGCCAAGCTCTGGATGGAAGCTCATTTGACGGTGTTCGCTTCATCGACCGGTTTGCTCTCAATGACGGACAGATTGTTAGCCAGATGGTTTGGAATGACCTCGCTGAGGTAGGTGCTTTGCCGGCCTAGGAGTCGGTTGGGTAATGCGTCTCGAGCCAGGCAAGGTAGTGGTCAAGAGAATCTTCATGTGTGGACCAGAGGTCGTTCCCTAGTTCCTGTTGAATCCTGTCGGCTTCCACAAGCGCCCGTTCGCGACGTGGGTCAGCGTCATATGCGACTGTTGCGTCCTTTGGCGATAGGACAGCAACAAAAGTTGTGTCGGGATAGGTCTTGCGCAACCTTTCAACCCACGGTTCACATGTTCCGAGGCTTGGAGGGCAGACGTTGTAACAGTCGTACCTTGGTTCTCGCTTAAGGGCGAGCCCAACGATTGCGGCGGCGGCTTCTGGGGCATAGACCCAGTTCCGTCCAGCATCGACCACGTATCGACTGGACTCGCGCCGGCGGGCAGCCAAACTGAGTTGCAAAATGGGACTCATCAGATCTCGGACACCCGTCGGGTATTCCCATGGGCCAAAGACGGCGGACAGCCGTGCAGTAACCGTTGCTAGTCCATGGAGTTGGCCATGTCGCTTCACCAGGAACTCACCGGCGAGTTTCGTCGCCCCGTAGAGTCCAGCGGGAACTACCGCTGTCGTTTCACTGAGCTGCTCTGCACCAAATGCTGCCTCGCCGTAGACGGCGCCCGATGAGAGGTAGAGCATTCGTTGCACTCCGCTACCAGTGCACGCATCGAGCACTGACTGTGTGCCCCCTACGTTGACATTGACAATCGCTTGAGCACTTGTGCGCTCACGTTCAACGCCCGAAGTGATAGCTGCGGCATGTATGACGACCATCGGCCGGTATTCCAAAAACAGTTCTGACACTGCAGTCGAGTCGCGAACATCGACCAGTTCGACTATCGGAACTTGGCCAATCTCGGCAATCGAATTCAGGGCAGTNTGGGGTAGCGGATTGGTCGCCATTCCTATTGATCTAAGCCCGGCATGAGACAGCGCATGAAGGAGGTTGATCCCGACGAATCCCGTTGCACCTGTAACGAGTACCGCGGGTTCTGTCTCAGAGGGCACGGCCCACCTCGTGGCCGTCGTAAACGGCCTCAAGTGCTGATCGCGGTGCGAGACAGTCGCCGACAAGGGTTACCCCGATTCCACTGACAGCGATACGTTCATATTGGTCGGTCCTTGCCGCCGGGTTACCTGCCGCAATCACGGCGTCAACCGTGATGCACTCGGTTTTCCCGGTGGAGAGGTCTTCCACTGTGAACTCGTTGCCAATGAAACTGAGACCGGCACGAAGTACGCGTATACCCACTCCTGCTTCGCGTAGACGTGAGGTGATGGCGGTTTTGCTGTAGCGGGTGATCTTCCAGGCGTAGCCGGCGACTGGTGTCAAATAAGTGACGTCCGCGCCAAGATCGGCGATGTGTTCGACCACACTGATTGATGACCAGTCGCCCAAGAGGTCATAAAAGGCAACCTTGATTCCACCGGTCCAATCTGCGCTCAGTGCTTCACCCAGCGTTAGTCCAACACCACCTTGCGGGAATTCCACAGGCTGCAATTCAGAACCTGTGGCGATCACGATGTGATCAGGTTGTTTCTCGTGTTCAATCGCCACAGTGGCATCAAATTTGGCACTGGTTCGGATCGTTACCCCGTGTCGTTCGCAGGCTGCAATCTGCTGATCGATCATGGTCAGGAAGTCGTTTCTCTTTGGCATATGACGTAGCCAACTCAGCTGACCGCCCAACTGGGGTTCCATCTCAAAGAGTTCGACGTCGTGCCCGCGAGCCGCAGCGACCCAAGCTGCTTCCATCCCTGCTGGTCCGCCACCTACGACCACGACTCGCTTAGCTGCTTTAGCGGGGTCCTCTATTGGTTCGGTAGGTCGGAATCGTTCCTTACCAACTGTGGGGTTGACGACGCACGTAATTGGCAGCCCCTTCTCTAGGAAGCCTGCACACCCTTGATTGCAGCCGATACAGGTGCGCACCTCATCCGTTCGTCCCTCGTATGTCTTGTGGACTACTGCGGGGTCGGCGATATGGGCTCTTGCCATACCGACGAGATCGACCGCACCGACACTGAGCAACTCTTCGGCCTCGTCGATTGAGCGGAATTTGCATACGGCCATTACCGGAAGGCCCTGTCCGGCAGCTCGCAGACTCTTCCGGATTCGTGGCGCGAGGTGGCGAAAGCTGTTTGGGTCAAAGGACATGTCCGCCATCTGGGTCGAGAGGGAATAGGTGCCGTGATACGCAGAATGTGAGACATTGACGAAGTCGACCGGAACACTTGCCGTAATGGCGGGGACTATGCGACACATGTCTTCAAGCGTGAGGCCACCTTGGGCGAATTCGTCAGCGCTGATCCGTATACCCATGCATGTGTCTGCCCCGATCTCTTCACGAACTGCGGCCAGGACCTGAAGTGGAAATCGCATTCGATTTGGTTCTTCACCACCGAACTCGTCGGAGCGGTGGTTAGTCGCTGGCGACAAGAATTGGTTCAGCAGGTGGCCGTGGCCCAGGTGGACCTCTAGACCGTCGAATCCAGCCTCAAGAACGTTGCGGGCACTTGTTGTGTGCCCACCGATGACCGCCTCAATATCGTCGAGATTCATAACGTGCGGAGCAGTTGCTGCAGCATCCCAAGCAATAGCTGAAGGTCCCCAAGACGGCAATCGCAACGCGTCACCGTCAATCTGTCGTCCAAGGTGAATAATTTGGCCGAAGATTCGTGTTCCATGAGACTGAACGGCGTTGGCAACTAATCGGAGTGGTTCGATACAGCGCGGGTCATAAGCCGCAAGCCCCTGAGGCTTTCCGAGACTGGTCTCATGAACCCGGAGCGATTCCATAATGATGAGACCGGCACCACCCCGTGCTCTGGCCTCGTGGTAGGCAACGTGGGTATCGGTTGGCATGTGACCTAGTCCGAAGTTGGTCGTGTGCGCTGGCACAAAGATCCGGTTGCGGAGCTGGGTATTCCCGATGTGAACGGGATCGAAGGCAGAGAACGATTCGGGGTTCAGCGTTCTGACCGACATCAGAGTCGAAGCCTATGTTCCCTCGCTTGTGCCGAAACTGCTGAAGGCTGCATCCGACGCAAGTGTGAATGGGCCTCTATGGCAGTCTTTAGTCAAATCCACAGCGAGCAACACGATCTACAAGAAGCACTTCACGGTCAGTAAATCAGACATGATGAGACCAATAGCTACAGATTGCCAGGGAGTGATGGAACAGCTGCTCTTGAGTTCGGTTCACCCGGTTCCGACTGCACATGGCGACAGGTTGAGTTAATGAGTAGTTGGGATTGGTCAATTATCCAACGATGTTGGCCGCTGATGAGAGATGCAGCCTGGGTGTCAATCAACCTGTTTGCATGGTCTCTCGTTCTGGCCACAGGATTGGGACTCGTTCTTGCCCTCATGAGAATGTCGAGTTTCCGGGCCCTCAGATGGCTATCCGCACTATATGTTCTCGTCTTTCGTGGATTGCCTGCGTTAGTCATTCTCTTTTTCGCCTATTTCTGGGTTGGTCGAAATCTGAATCTTTCACCATTTCAGTCTGGTGTTATTGGGCTCTCAGTGGCTGCTGGCGCATACAAGGCAGAAATTATTCGTGCGGGATTGCTTGCAGTGGGGCGAGGCCAGTACGAGGCGTCAGAAGCCTTGGGGCTGTCTAAGTCGCATTCATTGCGAAGAATTATTATTCCTCAGGGCATTCGAGTCATGATTCCCAACTATATGAGCAATGCGACGTTGTTATTAAAATCAACTTCTCTAGCATCCGTAATTGGGATTACTGAACTTACGGGACGAGCACGCCAGTTGGCAAACTCGACCTACAAGCCAATTGAGATTCTTACAGCAGCTGGTGTTATCTATCTGGCTCTAACCACTGTGTTGACTGTGTCGCAAGAGATATTGGAACGACGCTTCAGGTTAAAGACGTGAGGCGGCAGTATCCATGAGCATTGAGCTCATCCAAGAATATGTGCCAGTAATCCTTAGAGGATTCTGGATAACAGTACGGTTGTTCCTATGGTCTCTTGTATTCTCAACGGTAATCGGCCTGGCCCTTGCTCTGATGCGCATATCGCCTGTGGCGGTCTTGCGCTGGATATCAGGAGGGATCGGTTGGCTGTTCCGGGGAATACCGCTGCTGCTAATTCTGTTCTATGCATTCTTTGCTTTGCCGGAAATCCACCAATCATTAATGTTTGACCCCTTCTGGGCTGCTGTAGTGGGTCTGTCAATCTGGACGGCGGCTTACCAAAGTGAAGCTATACGTTCGGGGATCATCGCAGTTGAAAAAGGTCAAATTGAAGCTTCTGAAGCGTTGGGAATGACAAAACGGTATTACATGCGCAGGATAGTTATTCCGCAAAGTATTCGTATCATGATTCCACCATTTATTGGAAATGCTATTAATACTATGAAGCAAACCTCTCTTGCCGCGGTAATTACTGTTCCCGAAATGACTCTGTTGGCTCGTCAGATCATCAGTGAAGACTTTAAGGTTGCGGAACCACTCCTCACCTTGGCGTTTATTTACCTGGCTCTCACCACGCTGCTCCTAATGGCCCAACAGGGCCTCGAACGGATCTTCCGACTAAAGGTATGACATGACATCACTAGTGAGTGTGAAGGGCCTTAAGAAATCATTTGGTGGTCTTGAAATTCTTAAGGGAATGGACCTAGAGGTGCGACGTGGAGAGGTCTTGTCAATTATCGGCCCCTCGGGATCAGGAAAAACTACAATCCTACGTTGTCTCAACCTTTTGGAACGTCCCACCGGTGGTCAAATCGATGTTGATGGCCAGAACCTATGTAAAGAACTCCCAGATGGGAAGATGGAGTACGCGAGTAGGAATAAACTGCGTGAGATTCGGAAAGGAATTGGTCTGGTTTTTCAACAATTTAACCTTTTCCCTCATATGACGGCGTTAGAAAATATCATTGAAGCCCCGATGGCGGTTAATGGTGTGGATCGGTCCACGGCGATAGGGGCTGCTCGGGACTTGTTGGAATCAGTGGGTCTAGCTCAATGGGCGGATCACTATCCACTTCAGATGTCCGGAGGCCAGCAGCAGCGTGTTGCTATTGCACGGGCCCTGGCGATGGAACCAGCAGTCATGCTCTTCGACGAGGTGACTTCCGCTGTTGATCCAGAGCTGGTGGGAGAGATCCTGCTTGTGATGCGTCACCTGGCTGAGCAGGGTATGACCATGTTGGTTGTTACTCACGAGATGAACTTTGCGGCAGACGTTTCAGATCGGGTCCTCTTTATGGACAACGGTGTTGTAGTGGAGGAAGGGCCAGCGGCGCAGGTCCTAGGCGCTCCACAGAACGCTCGGACTCGGGGATTTCTCCGAGCAGTGAGAGACCGTGCGCCTATGGATGAAGAACAGCAGTAGGGATACCTGGCAAATGAGTGCCGCTTCAGCCGATGGGGCTCTAGAGACGAATCACAGCCGGGTCGAACAGGAGTAGCACCCCAGTAACGGAAGGTGGTCCAACGTTAATCCTCGGCATTATCAGGGCAGAGATATTGGAGAACGTGGTTAGGCGAGGTGTAGTGCCGAGCAGTCAGGGTTCATCCGTGGAAGGTTGTCGACAATGGGTATGACAGTGGCGGAGAAGATCATTGCTCGCGCTGCCCACAGAGACAGGGTCCAGCCAGACGAGATCCTCTGGGTAGACGTTGATCTGGCGATGATGCACGACTCCAGTGGTCCAAGGCGGATCTGGCCAGCGCTGGAAAGACTTGAGATGGGCGTATGGGATCCAGACCGAGTTGTTCTGGTCTGCGATCACTATGTGCCCGCCAACACCGTTGCTGCTGCCGAGATCCTCCAGACCACGAGAAGGTTTGCCAACGCATTCGGGATTACGCGATTCCACGAAGCGGATGGCATTGCCCACACCCTGATGGTTGAGAAGGGTTATGCCCAGCCAGGGATGATGTACCTGGGATCTGACTCCCATACGTGCACAGCGGGAGTCATGGGCTGCCTCGCTCTTGGAGTGGGCTCGACCGACATGCTGGGAATCATCACTACCGGCCAAACATGGCTTCGGGTGCCACATTCGATCCGGGTACAGGTCGACGGTGAACTCTCAACCGGAGTGACGGCTAAGGACCTCATTCTCACCATCATTGGTGACAAAGGTATGGATGGCGGTTTATACCGGGTACTTGAGTTTGGAGGTTCCGGAATTGATGCCATGAGCGTGCAGGAACGGAGCGTCCTGACCAACATGTGTGCCGAAATTGGTGCAAAGACGGGGATCGTTCCTTCTGACCGTATAACTGTGAAGCATCTTGCTTCTCTTGGTATCGATGCAGATGAGAGCCCCACTAGCGAGTCTGATGCGGTCTATGAACAGGTATGGAACTACAACGCGACCGATGTTGAGCCGGTTGTCGCCCGACCAAATCGTCATGACGACGTCATTCCGATTTCTTCGCTCGATGCGCCTGCGGTAACCCGTGCCTACATCGGGTCGTGTACAGGCGCGAAGTATGAAGACCTTGCAATGGCTGCTGAGGTGTTGCGGGGCCGACATGTCGCCGAGACGGTCTTGTTGCAGATAGCTCCAGCTTCAAGAGAGGCGCTTCAGCAGGCCATGGACGATGGAACAGCCCAAGCGCTCATGGAAGCAGGCGCCCACTTCCTGTCGACCGGTTGTGGTGCCTGTCCAGGCATCGGAGCAGGCATTTTGGCCGCTGGTGAAGTGTCGATTTCGACGACCAATAGGAACTTTCGAGGTCGAATGGGAAGTCCCGAATCGAGTCTGTATCTAGGTTCGCCCTACTCCGTTGCTGCAGCGGCAGTTGTCGGGAAGATCATTGACGCTCGAGAACTGATTGGGGATTCGCCGTGATCGAAAATGCTCAGATTGCAGGTCGCGTCTGGGCCTTCGGTGACAACGTAGACACTGATGCCATCGTTCCTGGTAAGTACCTTGTCCATGACCTTCCTGAGATAGCAAAGCATGTGATGGAAGGAATCCGGCCGGGTCTTGCACCACAGATACAAAGAGGCGACATCATTGTTGGTGGCAAGAACTTTGGCACGGGTTCGAGTCGCGAGATGGCGCCGCGCGGACTTCAGGCTGCAGGAGTTAGTGCGGTAATCGCTGAGTCCTTTGCACGCATCTTTTTTCGTAACTGCATCAACGTCGGGCTTGCCCCAGTTGAATGTGCTGATTCAGGTCTCATCGAAGAAGGACAGCAAGTCGCGATTGATCTCGTGACTGGCATTGTCACCATTGTGGATACGGGCCAGCAGCTAGAAGCAGTGCCGCTTCCTCAGGAAGTTGGCGAAATCCTTACGGCAGGAGGAATGGAGAACTATCTGGCAGCAAAGTTCACCGGAGCCCACTCATGATGTCCCCGGCGTCTCAACTCCGACTTCTTCTTGACAACAATTCTCCCGTCGTCGCTCCCGGTGCTTTTAACGCACTATTCGCCAAGCTGATCGAGGAGGCCGATTTCAAGGCCGTGTACTTGAGTGGGGCAGGGGTAGCGAACTCGCTGCTGGGCGCACCCGACCTTGGAATGGTCACCCAGACTGAGATTGCAAACATTGCTGATCTCGTCTGTCAGGCGGTCGACATACCGGTCATAGCCGACGGCGACACGGGATATGGCGGAGTCCACAACGTCGCTCGCACGATTCGTCTGTACGAACGAGCCGGTGTGGCTGCCATTCAACTTGAAGACCAGGCGTTTCCGAAGAAGTGCGGTCACTTCGAGGACAAAGTAGTGGTGTCTGTAGAAGAGATGGTGCAGAGAATCCAGGCTGCTCGGGACGCTCGCAGCGACGACGAAGGCATTCTCATAATTGCTCGCACAGATGCCCGGGCATCCCTGGGGCTCAATGCGGCCATCGATCGAGCGAAAATCTATGCAGAGGCAGGAGCTGATCTTCTATTTGTCGAAGCGCCGCACAGTGAAGAAGAATTGGCCCAGATCGGTTCCGAACTATCCGGTCATCGGCTGATGGCCAACATGGTCGAGTTCGGCAAGACCCCGCTGCTGTCGGCAGACCGTTTGGCCGAGCTCGGCTATTGCTTGATCATCCACCCTGGTGCGATCACCAGGGCAGTCGTGGAACTCACACGAGCAGTCCTAGGAGATCTCCGCACTACTGGATCAACAAAGGGTTGGCTCGACCGCATGGCAACATTCGCAGACGTCAACGCCCTGCTTGGCCTTCCGGAGGCGAACGAATGGGAAGTCGAGATATCTAGGCGCGCCGCAGAGGTCGGTGACAGTGAGTAACCACCCGAAAGTCAAGGCAATTCTTGGTTACGACATCTCTGAAGGAATCGACACCTCCGATTACGAATATTGGCTCGCTGAAGTGCACTTCCCAGACCTCTTGTCGAACCCATTCCTGGATCGAATCGTCACCAACGACATCATCCGACCTGTCACCGTCAGTAGCGCAGGCTCACCGACGATGGAGAAGCCAGCGACGTTTTATCGGATTGTCGAACTTCACTTCGCCGACCACGAGGCCTACGACCACTACCTCCAGTGGTTTGTGGAACACCCACTTGATCCTGAGCGCGGGCCCGCCGGTCGGACAGCCTTTCGTTTCTATGTTCTTACAGACAGTGCCATCGCAGATCACGACCATCCTTACCAGCCGGCCGTCTAGCAGGAGAGACCCATGGAGTCTTCTGATCTAACCCCTCGTCAGTACTACGAGCAGATTAAGGCCAACCCAAACCGAGCTCGGTTCGGATTCGGCTGCAAAGCCGCGGTCGTCAACATCGACATCCAGAACGCATATACCCAGGTAGGGGAGTTCGCTACGGCGTATGAGACCCACCCCAACCAACTGGGCTTCGTCAACGAAATCGTTGGCGCAACGAGAGAGCGCGGCTGGCCAGTGGTGTGGACTTACGTCGCCTACATGGAGTCGGGGGAGGACTGCGGGATTTGGGGTACCCGAACCGACACCGAAAATTCGCTTCAGAACATCAAGCGCGGTTCACGCCGTGCCGAACTCGACGAGCGACTCGATGTTGATCGAATCGTTGACATCATCTACGAGAAGAAGATGCCGTCTCCATTCTTCGAGACACCGTTACAGAGCCTCCTCGTATGGCACCAAGTAGACACGGTCATCCTGACCGGAGGTTCGACCTCCGGATGCGTTAGAGCTGCTGCAATCGACAGCTTGTCTCGGGGATATCGAACGATCGTTCCCGAAGAGTGCGTGGCCGACAAACACGAGATTCCCCACTTCTCGAACCTGTGCGACCTTGTTTTGAAATACGCCGACGTGGTGCCAGTCGCTGAGGTACTTGAATACTTGGAAACCGGTAGAGGCGATGCCTGAGCCTCGAACACCGTTTTCGGACTCCGCCGACCCAGGGTTGTACGACTACTGGCCATGGGAGGGGCGTCCAAAACTCACTTGGCCCAACGGCGCCAGGGTGGCCTTCTGGGTTGCTCCCAACATTGAGTTCTACGAACTTCAGCCTCAACCCAACCCCAAGCGAAGTGCCTGGAACCGTCCCGAACCAGACGTTCTCCACTACTCAATCCGGGATTACGGCAACCGGGTAGGCACGATGCGAATGATGGAGGTCATGGACCGCTATGGCGTTCGTGGCAGCGTGTCGCTAAACGTGGCGGTCTGCGAACACCATCCAGAACTAATCGAGGCTTGCGTCGGCCGTGACTGGGAGATCTTTTCCCACGGCATCTACAACACCCGTTACAGCTACGGAATGGATGAAGCCCAGGAGCGCGCAATTCTTGAGGACTCGCTCGAAACTATTGAACGCCATACAGGTCAGCGCCTAGCCGGCTACCTCGCTCCAGCGCTCACACACACAGAACGAACGATGGACCTACTTGCTGAATACGGCGTTCTCTATACCTGCGACCTGTTTTGCGACGATCAACCTCAACCAGTGAACGTGCGCGATGGACGGTTGATTTCGATCCCGTACTCGCTCGAAATGAACGACATCATCGTTTACAACTCCTACCAGGAGCCTCCGAGACGTTACGCCGAGATGTTAAAGGCCAACTTCGACCAGCTTTACGAGGATGGCGCCGAGAACGGAACGGTCATGTGTATCCCGCTGCATCCCTACGCAGTAAGCCGTCCCCACCGAATCAGCGCTTTCGAGGAGGCGTTGGAATACATCACAAGCCATGACGAGGTCTGGGTTACAACCGGCCGAGAAATCGCTGAATATTTCTACGACCATCACTATGACAAAGCAGTGACCTCAATCGCGACAGCGAACGGGAGGTAAGGCCGTGGCTCTGCCTAACTCGTATATGGAGTACCCGAACCGGCGCTATGGCATGGACCATCAGTGGTACGAGTGGTCAATACTGCAAGACCGGCCAGAGATCTCCTGGCCGCACAATGCACGGGTAGCGATATGGGTAAATGTTGCTCTCGAATTCTTCCCCCTCAACCAGTCACCTGAGCCGTTTAAGGCACCAGGCGGAATGGTCACTACCTACCCCGATCTCCGTCATTACACATTGCGAGATTATGGAAACAGAGTTGGAGTGTTCCGTGTATTCAGATTGCTCGACGAATTAGGAATTACACCAACAGTTAGTTTCAACTCGAAGGTCGCTGAGCGTTACCCAAGACTTATGACCGAAGTTGTACAACGCGATTGGGAAGTCATAGCTAACGGAATTGATATGGGAACGATTCACCACGGTGGTCTTGCGGAAGATACAGAAGCAGCCCTGATCGATGAGTCTTTGACCAGCCTGCGAGAACTCTCTGGCCAGCCTGTGACTGGTTGGCTTTCTCCAGCTCGCTCCGAGTCAATGAACACTCTCGATCTTCTAGCCGCGCGCGGTGTGGAATACGTGGGTGACTGGCAGAACGACGAAATGCCTTATGCCATAAGCACTCCTGCTGGCCGACTTCATTCGATGCCGATGAGCCACGAGTTGGATGATCAGACCATTCAGTTGCAATACCAACAGTCAGAGACTTCCTTCGCGGAACAAGTAGAGGACGCCATGACCGTTGTCTATGACGAAAGCAGTGAGAGCAACGGAAGAATGGTTTCGCTGGTGATACATCCCTGGATGTCGGGTCAGCCTCATCGGATTTGGGCGCTTAGACGGGCGCTTACGAAGGTAATGGGTTACAACGATGTCTGGAGTGCCTCTGGCTCTCAGATCCTCAAGGCGTTTCAGGCCGGGTAGCGGCGCATGATCTCAGCGCCAGAAGTTTCCGAGTCGCCGAAAACGTGGATGGGCTCGGAAATGGTCGCAGCACCCGAACGGTGGACTCGGTTTTGGACTGAGGAGCAGATCGATGATCTGACCCGCTTAGTCGAGGGTGTTAGTGACGATGAGTTGACAAACCTCAACCCTGCACCTCTATCTACACCCTCGCTCCGATCGTTGGCTGACGCCATCCGAGACGATCTGATCCATCAGCATGGATTCGTTCTACTGAAGGGGTTTCCCTTTCAGGGGCTCGACCGTAGGACCACCGCAGCCATTTTCTTGATGTTGGGTCGCTTAATCGGGTCACTGCGCTCACAGAATTCCGCGGGCCACCTGCTGGGACACGTCAAGGACGTGGGCTCTGATCTTGCTGACCCTGGTACACGCATCTACCAGACCAATGAGCGGCAGAGCTTCCACACGGATTCGACCGATGTGGTGGGGCTCCTATGCATTCGCGCGGCACAGTCTGGAGGCCAATCTCTTCTGGCAAGTGCCGAAACCGCGTATCGCATCGTTCAGCAGCGTCATCCCGATCTAGCGATCAGACTTTTCGACCCCATAGCGACAGATCGCCGGAATGAGCAACCAGAGTGTGAAAAGCCGTGGTTCGAGATCCCAGTACTGTCTTGGTTTGATGACCGTTTGACAGTCCTGTATCAAAGAACGTATATCAAATCAGCTCGTCGCTTTTATGACGCTCCCTCTCCTGATATGAGCCACATACAAGCGCTGGATGCATTTGACAAAGCCCTAAATGAACCAGACGTTCACTTAGCCATGGACCTCGAACCTGGTGACATTCAGTTTGTCTATAATCATTCAGTTCTCCATGATCGGACAAGGTTTGTGGACCAGTCTGACCCTCACCTGAGACGTCACTTACTGAGGTTGTGGCTCTCGTTGCCTGGAGATCGTCAGCTACCGCCGGTGTTCGCTGAGAGATACGGCTCACTTGTAATCGG
>PAUA01000049.1 GCA_002712565.1 Gemmatimonadota bacterium
CCTCAGCTAGCAGGGCAATTCTTGCGGCTCCGGTTCGGATTGGCGTTAAGGATGGCTCTGAATGACTTTGCCCTTCCGGATAGATTTGGACCGCAGAGCCCGCATGGAGTGCATCTATGGCCGCGTCGAAAGTTCGATCATTCAGATGCATTAGCTTCGGATCATCTTGCTTCCGATAGACTGGTAGACCCCCGAGTGCCCGCAGGGCAGTGCCGACAATGAGTTGATCGAAAAGCGGGGCCTTTGCGAGTGGTCTCGATGGCCGACCAGCTGTCTGGAAAACAACGAGTGGATCAATGAGCGCATTAGGGTGATTCGCTGTGATCAGCACTGGACCTTCAGGCAATCCGGGGCCTCGTCTCTCTACATCAAAAAAGATCGATACAGCCCACCCAACGAGCTTTGTAATGATTCTGGCCACCACGGTGGAACGTTCCCCTCCCGATTGAGCCCACGGGTACGTCGTCCCGCTAAGATGTCGCTTCTAGCTCAAATGGGGAAACCCCCTAGAGTGATGATCCCTCGCGCACATTTGATGGCCCGGCGCGCCTCGTGTACGGTCGAAGCCAGGTCCTTCCCAACGTTCAAGGCCTCGCGCGCGGGTGAGTTGGGCGGAGATTGCACGTGAAAGCTCGCTGCGGGCCTCCCCGCCACTCGTGGCGTTCCAGCTCATGCCGATGGAATGCTGGCAATGGTGGCCTCCGGGCACGGTCCCGTGTCGTATATATTACGTCGAAGGCCGTTGAGGGAGTACAGCACGCGGTCTGGGGGGCGACAAGGGAGAAGGTAATGCCAAAAGGACTGTGGGCGGGCATGGCGCTCGGCGCTTTCGGCCTTGGAGCTGCGCGCTTTCTGTTGGTTCCTCCGCCGGAGGCGACACACTTTCATGCCAACTGGGCGATCTACATCGATGGCGAGCGCTTAGATCTCTCGGGCCAGCGATATATGGAAGAGGTCTCGAGTTGTTATACGGTCGACGGCGAGGTGACGCCCCAAGCACGCATTCACATGCATGAGGGCAACCACGATGTCGTCCACATCCACCACCTCGGAACGACTTGGGGCCATCTCGCGAACAATCTCGGGATCGGACTCGGTGAGGGGTACCTGATCCTGACCGACGGAACACGGATCTTCGATGGCGAGGAAGGTCGCTTCAGCTACATCCTGAATGGCCGAGCGCTTACAGCGGCACACAATGAGCTGGTCGCGTCCGAGGACCGCCTCCTCATCAGCTACGGTTCCGAGTCACTCGATGAATTGGGGACGGGAGGGTTCGACCAAGTCACGACGACGGCAGCCGAGTACAACACACGAGAAGATCCCGCTACCTGCTCGGGCTCGTCTGAACCACTCGGCTTCTGGGGTCGGCTCAAATCGGCGTTCTGGGGGTGAAGGGTGCTCCTTCAACAGCCTGCCGGACGTCGCCGTCGAGCTCGGCGTCAGGCAGTCTCCTCTGACCCAGCGCGGCAGAGAACCGTTCCCTGCCCCTGGTGACGACCGCTGGGTCGAACTTGTCGACCATGTCGCCCGTGACCCGACCGATCATGCGGCGGAACCAGCGGTCCATCATTACTTCGTCGAAGAAGCCACNGAGGNTGCGGTTGAAGNCGCGCTCTGGAGGCTAGCGATCTAGCGGCGGACCGCGCCAACCGTCACGATTCTCTTGCGGTGAGCCTGGGGCGGTANGAATAAGGAGCCCGCCGGACACATCCGGCGGGCTCCTTTACCCTTTCGGGCTCTAAGAAAGCACGTGTCTCAGTGGCTCAACGTCCACACGTAGGCCGCCACCGCCCTGACTTGAGCATCCGTGATGGCCGCTCCGCCCTTCGGAGGCATGATGGCCCCCAACGGGTTGGTGGCCTCGGCGGNCGAAACACCTTCCAAGATCTGGTCAACTAGCTGCTCGAACTCACCGTCTCCGATCAGCCACTCAGCGTCGGTCAGGTCGGGCCCGACGGCCCCCGTGGCGTCCGCCCCATGGCACGCCGCACAGATGCCGGCGCCCGCGTAGATCTGAGCACCCTCCTGGACCATCGCATCAGTGATGCNGGCCGGCCTCNCTGCCGTCACNGCCGTGACACCAGATTCTGGTGCAGCCGGCCGAACTGCGGGGGTCCCGACATCGGCGTCCTCCGTAGCCCCGCGGCCGGAGCACCCTACCACTANGGAAATCGTGGAGAAAGCCAGTAGGCGCCNGNCAAGTTTGAAGGTTATGCGNTTCATATCGGTACCTNTACCAGTATGCNNCGNTTGAGGTCAGANCGAGAANATCTCGCCCACCCANCGCCGATCACATAAGTCAAAGCCAATCACCCAAGTCAGAAGGTAAGAGCACGGGGGCCNGNGCCCAAGACCCAGGCAAGACAGATATCCTGACCTCGCGCGAGANAGAANTCCGCAGTGCAAATGGACCGCTCTTCCCCGAAGCGGTGTCCGGGATTGTGATGTCCCAAGTTGGTGACACACCGTGTCCCCGTATGGTGCCGGAAGCAGGTCGAGGGGCGAAGAATTCGGCAGAAGACCTCTCTCCTGAACCTGGCATGCCTCTTGCGTTAATCGCAGCGACGGCTAGTGTCGGAAGCGGGACGAAACGGAGGGGGGAAATCTTGATCGGTCACTGGAGTCGAGTTCGAGGAGCGTTTTGCTTGCTCGCAGCCACCTCGCTTCCTCTCCCTTCCGGAATCTTTGCNCAGGGCAATGGACAGGGATTNCTCTTCGAGAAACCGGNTTTTCAAGTGGGCCTAAACGTCGGATACTCNGTNGCCCATGCCGGCGGGCCCGTGTTGAACCATGCGCGTGATCAGTTGACCCTGGGTAGGAAGGACTTCGACGCTCCTACCGTTGGNGTCGAGTTCGCCGTCCGGGNCGGTGACCGTTTNGATGTTGCGTTGGACNTCAAGTTCTCGAAGAGCGACGTCCTATCTGAAATGCGAGACTGGGTGGACCTCGATAATCTCCCGATTCAACAGACAACAGCGTTCACGAGGATGCCACTGACGGTCAGCGGGAGGTTCTACCTCCGCGATCGGGGTCGAGCCGTCAGCCGATTCGCCTGGATCCCAGTGAAATGGGCGCCCTTCCTCGGCGCCGGTGCCGGCATTACCTGGTACCGATTCAAACAGACCGGGGACTTCGTCGATATAGAAACACTCGACATCCTCAACTTCACCATCGAATCGAAAGGCTTGGGAACCACCGCTCATGCCTTGGCGGGGGTGGAAATATCGATGAGCCCGCGGTTCTTATGGACGCTGGAGGGAAGGTACACTTTCGGTTACGCCACGACGGACTATTCGTTTAACTACGACAACCTCGACTTGAGTGGCTTCCAGGCCACCATAGGCGTTTCGGCTCGGTTCTGACCGAGGGGGACTGAATGGTACGCACATCGAACGACCAGCAGCGGAGGGCCACCCTCGGCGTTCTCGTGGGTGCATGGTTGGTCATGGTGGTTCCCATGGCGGCTGCACAGGAAGAAGTAGACAGCCGATGGGCACCCTGGATCGGCTGCTGGCAGGACCTGGACGAGATGGCTCAGGCGCCTCTCCTGTGCGTGGTACCTCTTGACCGTGAGGCAGGCGTTGAGATGCTCACCGTTCTCGATGGTCAGGTCGTGTCACGGGAGTCCATCGTTACTGACGGGGAACAGCACCTGCTGACCCGAGAGGAGTGTGGGGGCTGGGAACGAGCTGAATTCTCCGGCGATGCGCGCCGGATCTATGTGCGATCGGAGTTCAATTGTGGTGACAGTCCCCCTAGGACCTCGACAGGCGTGATGTCCATGGTCTCGCCGTCCGAATGGTTGGACGTCCGGACCACGAAGGTGGACGGACAGGATTTTTCCTGGGTAGTTCGATACCGGCAGGCGTCTCGCGCAGACTTCCAGGCAGCGGGACAGGGGGATCTGATTGGAACGCAGGGCTTGGATGCGCGGATGGCGCGCATGGCCGCCTCCATTCCGATCGCCGTCGACGACGTGATCGAAGCGGTCGANAAGGTTTCCACAGAGACTGTCGAAATCTGGGTCGNAGAGCGGGCCGATCCGCTCGCGTTGGACGCGAGTAAGTTGATTGAAATGGCGGACGCGGGCGTTCCNGCCAGCGTGATCGACATCGTTGTCGCGGTTTCCTACCCCGATAAATTTGCGGTCAACCAAGGATATCCCTCCGGGCGTTCTACGGCCGAATCCGGAGTGGCGCTCAGGGGCGCAGGCTACGGCTCCCGAGTGGGTTTCGACCCATTTCAAAACCCGTTTTACGATCCATATGCCCGGTATGGCTACTACTCCGCTTACGGATACGGACCTCGCTACTCGGTCGGTTTTTATTCCGGACGTTATGGATACCCTTATGGCCGGTTGGGCGGATACGGTGGTTATGGATATGGCTATAGTGGATTCGGCGGATACCGAACTTTTGGATACGGTCCGATCGTTGTCGTCGAACGCGGCGATGGCGGCTCCAGNACCAGACAGGGACGGGTGGTGAGCGGAGGCGGGTACACGAGATCGGGCGGCGGCGGGCCTAACGGCAGAGTTGCCCGGCCGCGCTCTTCAGGGTCAGAATCCGCAGGTACGGCATCGTCGGGTCGGGCGTCCCAGGCGGCACGCGCTCCAAGGNCTTCCGGCTCTTCGCCGCAATCTACCGGCCGGCGAGCCATGCCCAGACCGAGCGGTGGTAATTAGGGCATGTAGCGGAATACCCCACCGTCTAAATCCCTTTAGTTCCTAGCTTTTTCCCTGTAAAACCCCAGTAACTAAGCTACGTTTGCCTGTCCTTTGGTATCTCTGTGGGTATCCTGTAGAGTCACTGTTAGGCTTCTGTAGTGTGTGGTATTCGTAGGAGGGGATTCCTGATCACGCCACCAACACTTGTCTTTTACTAACCTGNGCACGACACCTCCNANCCGAGNATACGTGGCTCGAGCGCACGAATGTACGCGNTGACCTCCGGNAGCTCCGTCACGGATGCCACTTCCTCCCAGTAGGGTTAGTTTGTCCTCTTGTTCAGGATGANCCATCAGGAGATAACCATGATTAGAGTGGCGAGCCATGTCTTGGCCTTGGCGGCAACGGCAGCCGTGATCGCGCTTCCGACGGGAACAGCGGCGCAGGATACCCTTGCGGTCGAGGTCGAGGAAGACAGGGAGGAGGCCGAGGAGGAGAACCCCTTNCGGGACTTCGAGCGTCTCGTCAGGGGTGCGGAGGTCTCGCCCGGCTTCTTCGATCTCTATACGAAGGCTGGCCGTCTCTATCTCGCTGTCCCCGCGGATCGGTTGGGGCAGGAGTTCCTGATGGACACGCGGGTGGCTCAGGGTATCGGTGCGGCGGGACTGTTTGCGGGCACGACGATCAGCACGTTCGAAATGGATCTGATGGCGTTCGAGAAGCGTGGAGAGAACGTTCTGCTCGTCCAACGGCCGCACCGCTTCGGTGCCGAGTCGGACGATCGGGCCGCATTAGCGGTCAGCGTCAGCGTCGGCTCCTCCGTCGTCCAGAGCGCCGACGTCGAAGCGATACGCCCGGACTCCGCTCTCGTACTCGATGTGACGGGTTGGTTCCTCTCCGATCTGTCCGGTGTGGGTGAGTTGACTCGGCGAGCTGCCCGGGGGTCCAATGGGCAATCCGGCAGCGCGAGCTTCGACCGGAGTCGGAGCTACATCGACGGCGTATCCAGCTTTCCCGAAAACACGAACATCAGGGCCATGTTGACGTTTCGTTCAGGGCGGCAAGGGGGGCCCCCGTCGGTCGCCGACGGGCGNTACATCCCGGTTACGATTCACTATACGCTCGCCCAGTTGCCCGAGCGGCCGATGGAGCGGCGGGTTGCNGATGACCGNGTCGGTAATTTCATGACGGTTCACAAGGACTTCAGCTCGCTGGATTCCACTTTCTTCCGGCGGTATGTGAACCGGTGGCGGCTGGAGCCGGGTGAACGCGTGGGAGACCTCAGGCGCCCTGTCGAGCCAATAACTTACTACATCGATCGTACCGTTCCGGACGAATACAGGGGCTGGTTCAAGGAAGCCGTGGAGAACTGGAATACGGCATTCGAGGCGGCCGGGTGGGTTGATGCGATCCGTGCGCTCGACCTACCGGACGATGCGGACCCGAATGATATCCGGTACTCCGTGCTCCGCTGGAACACCTCCGACGACCCCGGCTATAGCGCGATTGGTCCGTCCAAGGTCGATCCACGCACGGGCGAGATTCTCGACGCGGACATTTTGTTCGAAGCGAACGGCTTCCGGGGTTTCCGTAACACCTGGCGGAACATTGTGAATCCCGTGACCGCCGCGGAGGCCTTCGAGATGGTGCTCGGGGTGGGCGAGTTCCAGGCCCCTGATCCGAACCTCCCCGGAATGGAGCTTCCTGGATTCGGGTCGGCGCTCGAGGCCCAGGGCGCACTGGCCGGGTTGGTTCTCGCGGCGCGGGATGAATTGGATCCCGGTGANCCGCTGCCGGATGAGCTTCTTCGGCAGTANACGGTTTGGCTCGTAATGCACGAAGTCGGCCACACGCTCGGCCTGCGNCACAACTTCCGGTCCTCGGCGAGCACTCCGATGGATCGACTGCACAACACCGAGTTCACCAGAAGAAACGGTGTCTACAGTTCGGTGATGGAATATCCGACGGTCAACTTGGCCGGGCCCGGAGAGCCGAGCGGCGACTACTATACGCACGATGCGGGGTCGTACGATCGGTGGGCCATCTCTTATGCGTACACCCAGAACCAGGACGATGCGAATGACNTCGCGCGCCTTGTCTCAGACCTCGGGCATATGTACGGCACGGATTCGGACGCCAGCGGGGGGTTGGATCCCACCATCACGACGTACGATCTGGGCGAGGACCCTCTCGCATGGGGTGCCGAGCGCTCCGCGTTGATCCGCGACCTGCTGCCCAAGATTCCCGAATACGTTCTCCAGGACAACTCTCCATTCATCGAGGCCACCAACGCGTACAATCAACTTATGAACGAATATGCTCGGGCGCTGGCTCCCGCTGTGAAGTACATCGGTGGCCAGTATATGAATCGCGACCACGTAGGAGATGGGCGTGATCCGTTTATGCAAATACCCAAGGCCAAGCAACTGGAAGCGCTCGAGTTACTGGCGGATCGTATTTTCGCCGAAGGGGCGCTGGGGCTGTCTCCTGCTGTGCTCCAGAGCTTTGGGGCCAACGGGTACGAGCACTGGGGAAGCACGCGCACGACCAGCGGGCGGTACGACTATCCCTTCCACGCTCGCACCCTCGAGCTTCAGACGACCGTGTTGAACCAGATTCTCAACGCTTCACGACTCGCACGAGTTCGAGACGGTGAGACCAAGTTCGGCACCGATCAGGTCGCGACGATTCCGGAAATAATGGCGTCTTTGACCACGGCGATTTGGAGCGAATTGGGAGTGGGGAACATCAGTGCCGATCGCCGGGACCTTCAGCGCACCTACCTCGACAGAATGGAGCGTCTCGTTGTGAATCCGGTGAGCGGAACGCCGGCCGATGCTCGTGCGGTGGCACGCTGGGAACTTACCCAGCTTCGGGACGGGATCGACTCCGCTTTGTTGGGTGTTTCTGACGTATATACGCAGGCGCACCTCTTCGAGGCGAGGGCNCGTATCAACAAGACACTCGATGCAGGGTTAGANGCTGAAAGAAACTAGAACNCCNAGGCCANCTGGGTCACGTGTCCAGGCCGCCGGAATGCCGCAGTGGACANCTCGGCCGGTGGGCCGTCCAGCCTCGCCTTCTTCCGTGCCACAGCAAAGAACTGTATGACCTGTTTGGCCATGGGTCCTTGGCCCCTCATGCGCGACCCGAGTCTCGGATCGTTGAGCCGACCACCTCGCATCGCCAAGATCCGGTTCACGATCTTCTCCTTGCGCTCAGGAACGTGCCGGTCGAGCCAATCCACGAACAGATCCTTCACGCCATAGGAGAGGCGCAGCGGAACGCAGCTCGCTCTGAGGCGAAAGGGACGATGTTCCAGCGATGAGACCGACCAAAGCCCAGATGGCAGCGCTGAGGCGCAGGGACCCCGTTCTTGGGGCCAGGATCAAGCACCTGCCATCCTTCCCGAACTTTCCGGTCGGGGTCCTTCGGGGTCCGTACTTCCACGTGTTGGCCCGATCNATCGTCTACCAGCAGCTGGCGACNCGGGCGGCGGCGACCATATANGGCCGGGTACGGAAGCTGGGTCNNGGTCCCCGTTTTCCGACTCCNGCTCAGNTGTTGGCGCTCTCCGACGAGGAGCTTCGGGGTGCAGGATTATCGGGGAACAAGGCGAAGGCCCTCCGGGATCTCGCAAGCAAGATCGTGAGCGGCGAACTCCGTCTCAAGGGCATCGCACGCCACGAGGACGCGGAGGTTATCCGGCTCCTCTCTACGGTTTGGGGAATCGGTGAGTGGACGGCGCAGATGTTCCTNATCTTCAAGCTGGGGCGGTTGGACATCATGCCCNCGGGCGACCTCGGTGTGCAGAATGGGCTGCGCATCTTGGACGGANTGGATGGCCGGCCTTCCCCGGATACCCTGCTGCTTCGCGCCGAGGTNTGGCGGCCGCTNCGNAGCGTCGCAGCGTGGTATTTATGGCGNCTCACCGACACNNGGTGAACACGAGCATCGTATTGTGAGCGTTGGCNCCGGCGCCCGGANGACACTCGGGCGGCCGAAATCGCGTATAACAAAGACGGGCATGTGACGNCATCCAAACAGGAGAGTCTTGATGGCCAAGAGCAACAGGGGACGAGCACCGCGTGTCAAGAAACCGTCGCTCAAGCTTCCTCAGTGGCCGAGCACGCCGGGTGCTCCCAAGCCACCCAAGATGCCAGCACCGCCGCGACCGTCCGGGCCGGTTGGATCCGTACCGGGTCCCGACTTCAAGAAGGTGATGAAGAAGCTCGGGAAAAAGAAAAAGCGGTAAGGTCTACCGGGACTAAGAAGTCGTGGCCGAAGCCTTCAACGCCTCGTCGACCAGGAAAAGATCGGTCAAAACCGCCCGGAAGTGGATCGAAGCGTTCAGGTTGTCGATCAACTGTGAACTGATCGAGGGCTGGGCCATGACGAGTCTGAGCGCAGCCAAGGTGTTACCGGCATCTCGCTGGAGAACCTGATCCATGCGCGCCACGGCTTCGGTGTCCTGCCCCTCGGCCGCGTCGCCGATCCCAGATTCGAAGGCGGTGAGGGCCTGGTCGGCCCGGCTCAGATAGCGAGACAACTCACCACTGATGGCGGCACCGGATCCAGACACTCCTTGGGCCGCGTACGCGAGGAAAAACTCGTACGCCTCCTCGATCGTATCGATATGTTCCTTCAACTCGTCGGACGTCACTTCAGTCCAGATCTCCAGACTCGGAAGCCCGCCCATCGTCGCCGGAGGAATCTCCATATCCAGAGTCTTCAGGCTCAGGTGCAGCCTCAGGCGCTCCAGACTCTCCGGCACCCGCCGAGGCACCTAAGTCCAGACCTCCAACCTCGGAAGCCCGCNCATAATCGCTGGAGGAATCTCCANATCCAGAGTCTTCAGGCTCAGGTGCAGCCTCAGGCGCTCCANACTCNCCNGCANNCACNGAGGCACCTACGCCGGCTGGCACGAGCTCTTCTTCTTGAGGGGCAGTACCAGCACCGGGGACGGGCCAAAGGGCCGGATCGAAATTCTCCACGTATTTGTCCCGGCNGATGAACCCATAGATCATGGACTTCGTGATCCACCACTTGTCCGGCCGTATTGCGAAGTAAATGTGCGTGATGACCAAGGCGATNAGCGCCACACCCGAGACGCCATGNACGATGTACATTATGCCCCAGGCACCTTCCGACGCGAACACAGCGTATGGTTCCGCAGGCCCGCCGATAAAGGGGATCCAGGACGGTGTATCGATGCGGAGCATCATGAAGATGCCCGTGACTATCGCGGCCAGGCTCGACACAGCCGCTGCGTGGTGAAACATCTTGTGATCGATGGGATACTTCGGGGCCTTGGGCACCTCCGTCCCGTTCCTACCGATCATATGANTCAACTCGGCCATTCCGGTCTTGATGTCGGCCNTGCTCACCCATATGGCCCAGAAATCCTGCNNGAACGTGGCATGAACNATGTGGTAGNCGATCATCAGCGTCAGGGCCACGCCGGCNNNCCAGTGGATCGTTACCCACGCGAACTGGATCCCCATGATCGGAAGGAATGCCGTGACCAGTAGCACGAGCATCGCCACCGACATCGCCCAGTGGAACACACGTTCCGACATGGCGTGGCGAAGAATCTGGGCTGGGAGCCCAGCGGCGCCGGACCCCCCACCCGTACTCGCTGACTCAGCGGGCGCAAGCCACTTTGCCCACACGGCATGGGCGAGGGTGAAACCCACACCCACGATCACCGCAGCCCACATGAGGTCCCAGGAGATTCCAATCAGAACGTCCTGGCCCCACGGGTCGGCGGCGCTTCTCCAGAGTTCCACGTTAAGCCACCGTGNCGCGGACGGCCCGACGGACCAAATTGCTCAGGAGCGGCACNTTGTAATCGTTGTGTCGCAGTGGCTGCGCGTCCTGAACCGCAACTTCACCGGCCTGACGCCCCAAGGCGTCCGAAGGAGCCTGGCCCTGGACGATCCTCTCGGAATCCGAGAGGCGCATCGGATATGGAGCCGCGCCGTTGGCTGCGAGTCGCACTTCTTGGATGACGCCACCGCTGATGCGCATCGCTGACGCCACCGTCATGAGGGCGAAGTCCCACGCCCTCCGGTCCTCGACCTTCTCATAGTAGAAGGTCGAGCCCGCCCATGTGGACGGGATGCGAATGGCCGTCAGTAGCTCACCGGGCTCCAAAATGGTCATGCGCTCGATATCTACGCTGGGTCGCATGAAGAAGTCCTCGGCATCGACGACACGCTCACCTCCCGATCCCTGGATCACGAACTGCGCATCGAGCGCGATGAGCGCCGGCGCCGAATCGGAGGGGCTGACCGCCACACACCGACTCGTACCCATAATGGCATGCTCTCGGTTCATCGCCGTGGGCGCCGAGGCGTAGCAGGTGTTACCGCCGGCCCGGTAGCAGGGCCATCCCCCGCGGTAGTACCAGCAGCGTGTGTCCTGAGCCANGTTGCCCGCGATCGTACCCCGGTTTCGAATTTGGGGTGTNGCGATCTGGGCGGCGGCGTCCGTGAGCACACTATAGTTNGCCAACAANTCAGGGTGNTTGGCCACTTCCGTGAGCGTCGTCATCGCNCCGATTTCCACTCCGTCGGCCGTGACACGCACACCCTTGAGCTCATCAACGTTGGCGAGATCGACAACGGCCGTCGGCGTCTTGACCCTTTCCTTCCACCAGTCGAAGCTGTCCATACCGCCGGCCAGCACCCACCCTTCGTCACCGTACTCTATCAACCTGTCTATCGCATCCTCGGCGCTCGTCGGCTGGAAGAGCTCGAACGCCGGGATCATGTCTCTAATGATCGCCATTTTTGCTATCTCCCTTTAGACGTGAAGGTCGAGGGGGCCATACGCAGGTTCGCGGCCCTCGATTTCTGCAAGTAGGACATCCGGCGTTAGCGGTGTCCGGCAAAGACATACTCCTTCCATGGCATCAGAGATCGCCGACGTAAGAGCGGCTGAGCCAGCTCCTACGCAGGGTTCTCCGATCCCTTTCGCGCCGACCGGAGTCCCTGGATCTGCCAGGCCCACGGCTTCCCACTGCATGTCGAGCGGGACGTCGAGCATTCCCGGTGGTCGAGCCGTGTAGAGGCGTTTGGCGAACGTTACGCCCCACACCGGGTCGAAGACCCATTTTTGGCTCATGGCGATTCCCATCCCCTGGATGGCGCCACCTAGGACCTGGCCCCCGAGACCTCTCGGATGGACCACCACTCCGCAGTCGGTCGTCGCCGTAAAGTGGACGAGATCGACCTTACCGGTTTCGACATCCAATGCCACCTCTGCGAAGCCGACCACCCACGATTGGAGCCCTCCTTGGCTGCCAAACGTGTCCCTTGCCGCCGCCACGAGGCCTCGACCGGCCAACGCCGTAACCGACGCCTTGGTCATGTTGTTGAGGTTATCGGCGAACTCTTCGCCGCTATAGCGGCCGCCGAGTTCGANCGCCCGNGTCGCGGCACGAGCGAGAGTCATTCCCTGCGACGGATTGGAACTACGATAGACACGNCCGTCGGACGTTTCATAGTCCTCGGGCCGGCCACCNAGATCCCTTGCGGCGATCTCCTGTAGCTTCTGCTTGGCGTCCAACCCGACCGCATGATTCGCCCTCGTGTGGGCATGCGTCGTTTGGCTACCGGCCTGGATGGAACTCCAGGGCAGGTGGCGACTCGTATCGCCGAAGACGACTTCGACCTGGTCCCATTCGACACCCAGGACGTCTGCCGCCGCACGAGCGGTGTCGGGGATCGAGTTGGTCCCCAAGTTTCCGCAGCCTTGATGGATTTCGACGATACCGTCTTCTGGCCGGATCACCAGGAGACCGTCGAACCCGCTGCTTCCCGCCGTGTACGGGCTCACTCCGACACCTATGCCGGTTCTTTTCGAGCCGTTCATCTGTCCACTACGGGCGATTCTCTCTTCCCAATTGAAGCGCTCGCGTCCCAAGTCGATTGCTTCCTTGACGAAAACACTGCTGAGTCGGCTGCCACGAGGTCCGTACTGAACNTCAGGATCCGGGGCGTTCAGCCGCCGAAGCGCTAGNCGATCGACCCCGAGCTNCCTGGCTGCCTTGTCCATAAGAGGTTCGAGCATCCCGATGATCTGGGCACCGCCCGGGCCTCTCTGGGCCGCTTTGGGTGGTGTGTTCGTAAACACCCCCACTCCGCGGAATCTCATGTTGAGCGGNGTATACGTCAGGGAAGCGGTACTAGCCGACGAGCCCTGGTCGCCGCCGCCGAACGGGCCACCGTCACCCAAGGCGGCAAAGTCGAGTCCCGTGATACGGCCGTCACTCCTGAAGCCGATCCGAACCCGGGCTTGCATCCCGGGGCGGGCACGGCCGAGGTAGTTCTCCTCGGCCCGTGTGATCCGGAGCATGACCGGACGGTTGATCTTGCGGGAGAACAGCGCCGGAACCAGCTGGATCGGGCTACCGTTGATCTTACTCCCGAATCCCCCTCCGCAGTACTCGCCGATCAAGACCACATCTTCTATGTCCAGGCCGAGCCCGCGGGCGACCCCGTTTCGGGTCTGTACCAAGCTCTGCGTGGACGTGTGCATGAAGAGCCTGCCGTTCTCCCAGTACGACATCGAAGAGCGTGGCTCCAACGGGTGGTGAGAGACCGACTGGTGGACGATGGTNTCGTCGAGAATCAAGTCGGCTTCAGCCAAGCCCGNCTCGATGTCCCCGACCTCCCATCCCTGCGTCCACNTTTGTCCTCCCTCGACCAACTCACCTTCTGCATCAACCACATCGTCGGGCATCGGCATGCTGCCTTCCGGCGCATTGTCGAAGTCTTCTTGGGTCCACTTGAACGAGGCAAANTTTCGTCCGATCCTCGTGTTTCCTTCCACTCGCGCGTCCGGGCTACCGGGCCGCAGGCTGTCCAAGGGATCNANCGCGAAGGGAAGGGGCTCAAACTCNANCNNNANCAACTCGATCGCGTCGGCTGCGATGGTCTCNGTGTCCGCCGCTATCGCGAGGATGGCTTCACCCTCGTAGTGCGGGTGGTTCGTGAGACACTGCTCGCCCGTCGCGGACTGAGGNACCTCATCTGCCGTGAGCATGCCGTGCACGCCCTCAAGAGCGAGGGCCGCGCTCGCGTCGATGCGCGTGACGCGGCAATGCGGCATGGGGCTCGACAGCAACTTGGCGAACACCATTCCGTCCGCCTTGAAGTCCTCTGAGTATTTCGCTCGTCCCGTGATCTTCGCATGAAGATCGGGAGGAGTGATATCCNNTCCAATCAGTTTTTCAGCCATCATNGCCCCCTTATGCTTGCTGCCGCGAGTACTCGGCGGCACGCATGGCGGAAGTCAGAATTTTGTCGTAGTCGGCGCACCGGCACAGGTTGCCGGAAAGCGCCTGAGCGCACTCTGCACGAGTCGGGTTGGGGTTTTCCTCGATCATCGACACCATGCTCATGATGAAGCCCGGAGCACAGAACGCGCANTGGAAGCCACCCTCGTCCCAGACTGCTTGCTGCACNGGATGCAACGTGCCGTCCTCAGCCTCNAGGCCCTCNATGGTCACGATGTCACTCGTGCGCACNCTGTGCGTNAGCACGGAGCAGGCGTAGCTGTTGACCCCGTTGATGAGTACGGTGCAAGCACCACACTCCGCACGGTCGCAGCCGAGCTTGGTTCCGGTAAGCCCCAGCTTATAGCGTAACGTGAAGGCGAGCGTCTCTTGGCTCATTACGTCCACGCGCCGCTGTTGGCCGTTGACGTTCAGTGTGATCAGTCGTTCGACCGACCCCTGTGCCATGAGTGCCCCGAGTAGGGGCTGCGGTCCCTTGAAGAGGTAGCTCGCCGAAGAGGTCGCTGCACCTGTCGCGATGACCCCCATGATGAACTTTCTTCGCGTAACCGTACGCTCCGGAGTGCCGATGATCTCGACTTCGCTCATGGAGCCTTACCTCCTTCGTGTCAATCCCAGGAAAACCTGACGGGCGGCCTTGTCCGCCCAGCGACATATAATAAGCGGCGATGTGCCAGAAGGCGAGCCCAATCGAGAATGATTCTCGGGAGGCCNGTTGGAGTCNATCGGGNTCGTCCTCGAAACTCGAGCGTAGACCGCGTCGATTCCGGTGGACCGAGGTCNTGTTTTCGCCCNTCCGTGAATCCTCGGGCGGCCTATTNTCGTACCANGANGCAGGGAATCNGGTGCGACCTGTAATTTGGGCTCNAGTGCNACNTCTAGCGACCNGCGGGCNNCCTACAAGTAGNCTGACAGGCCTCGCTNCTACCAGCCTTCCGCGTCAGCTGGTGNGGGCGGTACCTCCACGAGAGTGGTCNCNTCGTCGAAGGGNACGAAGCCCCGAGCCCGGTAGTTCTTCATCGCCTGGGGACTGTCGAGCGAGCAGGTGTGAAGCCAGACCCGCTTGGCTCCGTTGTGAAATGCCCGCTCCACCGTATCTGACAAGAGAAGCCCGCCGATCCCCTTTCCCATGAATTGGCGGAGCAATCCAAAGTAGGCGATCTCAACGGATTCTTCAGGCTGGTGCTCNAACTCNACGTAGCCCGCGATCACTCCGTCCAGATAGGCGATCCAAACCTCGACCTGCGGTCGTTCGAGGTGAGCCAACCACGTCGAGTATGCCCAGTTCAGCCGGTCGCTCCATCGCCAAGCACGTCCCACCGCCGTGTAGAGGAATCTCCCTAATTCGGGACAGGCGATTCTGGCTTCACGGATCTCGAGATCCGGCACTTCGGCCGCAGACGGCGTGAACTCCTCGAGGCTGCGGAGCTCCAGGTAACATGTGGTGACTTGCGTTTCCATTGGTCAAACCGCCGGTAGTTACGGATTCTTATTCGCGACTGCCGCAACGCTGCCCAATAGGGCAGGCATCGTCAACCTAAGTGCACCGTCAGATGCTCCATCAGACCGGATGCTCCATTGGGAACCGGTCTCTTGTTAGCCAGCATGACAGAGGTGAGTATTCCTGGCATCCGCGACGCGGCCTCCCCCTGCCGATCATTTTTTCTNGGACTTGTATCGCTTGAAGCTCGGAAGACGAACCTCCTGGGCCCTCCCTGTGCTGGCAGTGGGCCTCTATTGGGGCCTTCTCTNCGCCGTCGCCGGTGAGATCACTGTTAACCACNTGNTATATGGCNTCGCNGTTCTCCTCCTCAGTCAGATCAAGCAGCCTTTCCTGCCTCTGGGAGTTCGGCCGCTGGACTTCTTCTTGCCCATGGTCCTCACGGCGGCCCTTTACGACAGCCAGCGCTATTGGGATGAGCGCGTTCCGCACGTTGCAGGGCCGTATGAGTTCGAGAAGCGCTTGTTCGGANTCCCCTCGCCAAACGGCACCCTGACGTTGAACGAGTGGTTCGGTCTGCACCTCCACGCTGTCCTCGACTTCATCGCGGGAGGGGTCTATCTGACGTTTATCGGGGTCTTCATACTGCTGGCGGTATACTTCACTCGCCGAATCCACTTCGACACCAACTCCGAAATGACGCCTTCCCACAGGCTGTGGTCGGCGCGTGCGGTCGTATGGTCCTTCTTTGTCGTCAACGTTCTGGGTTTTGTCACGTGGTTCTTCTACCCGGTGGCTCCTCCTTGGTACGTGGACATGTACGGGCTCGATGCGACCGTTCTCGACATCCCGATGAACCCGGCTCGGACGGTCCGTTTCGACGCACTGTTCGGGACCAGTTTTTTCACCGGGTGGTACGGTGCGGGGTCCAACCCGTTCGGCGCCATCCCCTCCCTGCACGTTTCCTACCCGGTGTTGTCCGTCGTTTTCGCGGTGAGGCTAAAAAGGTTCCGTAAGTTCACGGTTGTGTTCGCCGGCCTAGTCGGTTTCGCGGCAGTCTACCTGAACCACCACTACCTGATCGACGTCCTCCTCGGAGTCGCCTATGGCCTGGTGGCCGCGGCGATCACCATCGTGGGCACGGAATGGCTGGCCGTACGCCTATCACCGGCGAACGATCCGACCGACTAGAAGGCCAACGGCCTTGGGTGGCCGCCGGCCTTCTTCGTGTGGCTCTCGGTTGGCGTAGACCGTCGTCNGTCCCTCTCGGTCGAACGCCAGGACCTGATACGGCTGAGCCGGCTGGCCGACGATTTCCATCCTAATGAACGCCTAATGCTGAGTACTGTTGGCCCGCTACGACGAGGCATACGAGTCCGAAAAGGCGAAGGGCCGCACTGTGCGACCNTTTCGCTCCTCCGGTGGTCACCGTCAACTACCATCCGCCCACCAGGAGACAGAGGCCACCACCAGCCGCAAGGACGAGAGGAGGAGGGAATTCATGGCGAGGGTTGGGTATCCGTCTCCGAGAGTACTACTTTAGCCGTCACCGTCGGACGGGAAAACGACGCGCAGCGAGGAGCCATGAACATGAAGCTGAAAATATCAGGAATGTCCTGCGGGCACTGTGTTAGCCACGTGAAGTCCGCCTTGGAAGGTATAGAGGGCGTATCCCAAGCGGACGTCTCGCTGGAGAACCACGAGGCTGAGGTCACACTGTCGGATCAAGTCAACGATGCGGATCTGTTCGGGGCCGTCGAGGCCGCAGGGTATCAGGCGGAGGCCGGTTAGAAGGCTGTTGAAGGAGTACGGCGGGTGACCGTCCTCACGCATACGCTGGAACGCCGTACCGAAGGCGACGATCACATCTTGGATCTAACGGCCGAGTTGCAGTCGTTGGTGCATGAGAGCGGGATTGGCGTAGGACAACTCACGGCCATGGTCGTCGGATCGACAGCGGCGCTCACCACACTGGAGTTCGAACCGGGCCTGGTGGGTCACGATGTCGCGGCTGCCCTGGAGCGCATCGCTCCTCGGGCGGGAGCCTACGCGCATGAGAAGATGTGGCACGACGACAACGGGCACAGCCATGTCCGTGCTGCTCTGATCGGCCCCTCGCTCGCTCTCCCGATCGTGGATGGAGTTCTTCCACTCGGAACCTGGCAGCAAGTGGTCCTCGTCGATCTAGACACGCGGTCCAGAAGTCGACGGGTGGTCGTCAATCTCGTGGGGGAATGAGCCGGCTGATTGGCACAGCCTTCTAAATCTTCTTGAGGATCCAGCCCAGGACCACTCGAACGATTCTTTTGATAATTGTCATCACACGGGTGGTCGCCTCCCGGGCGAATGCCCGTGTTTACGTACTATCCTATACGACGGCAGTGCGAAAAGGGTTTCCGCGTCTCACCGCCGGACAATCGTTCGGGTCACCCTCCCGGAGCGGTCTACCACGTCGACGGGGCCCCGGTAGGTGTCGTTCTGGAGACTGATCGTTCTCCTGCTCCTGTTCTTGCTTCTGTCGGGAGCCGTCAGCCGCGCCGGTGCCGAAAAGGTTCCGGTGAAGGCGTCTGCTCCTGAGCTGTCCACACTGTACCCGAGGTCGGCCAAGGACTCTGTCGTGATCGCGCTCAGGGGATTGGCGATACCGCTCTGGAGCAAGGGCGTCATGAGCTCGTTCTCGAGAACCGATTCCCGCCAGTGGGAGTCGGCGGAGCCTTCCTCGAGCTGATTTTCCACAGGAACTTTTTCACCTCCTGTGTACGCCGTGCCCCCAGCCGCGTTGAATGCGGCGATCGCGGCCGCCCCCCTGAAGTGGGTGTCGGCACTGAGGCTGGACGGCAGCGAGGGGTTCACCAGAAGGGTGTCCGAGTCGGGCCACAGAGTTCCGACTCCGAGCACGTGCCCCATCTCGTGGAGTGCGAGGGCCCCGAAATCGCCGCTCTGCTCTATTGGACCCAAATCGTCGGAATCGAACGACATGAAGCCGAGCACGGGCAAATGAGAACTGGATCGCATCTGGCAGAATCCGGCTTGTCCGAGGGTTCCAGCAGGACCGTCTAGTGGCCTGATATCGATGAAGATCCTGAGATCGTCAACCGTTCCGGAAACCTCTGGATTCTGCACACCCTCACCACAAGTATTGGCCGCGACCGGGGTGGATGAGAAATCGACGTCGCCCAGGTCGCCCTGAACGATACTCATCCAGCGATCGGCGGCGGCGATGAGCGCGGAGTCCTGGCTCGGCGTGCCGTGGTTGATGAACGCGAGCTCGATCGAGAAATCGGTGTCGTCGATCAGCTCGGACGGATCTGTGCCCCCGTCGCCACAGTTCAGCAACGGGAAAGACAAAGTGATGCCTACCAGGCACTTCGAGAAGGTATTGTACGGATTTCTGATGCTTCAAATCCTTTTGATCAAATTCTGCGGCGGTGCAAAATGGGGAGGTCGCACTTTCGGCATCCGCCATGAATCCACGATAATGCTCTTCCCCACACGGGATCAATGAAATCCCCGGATAACCTCCCGGGCGTCTGCCGGGCACGAGATACTGACGCTACGTATTCCTGGCAGGAACGTGCCCGGTGCGAGGTGACGTCGGCAAAGCCCTGGGCGGTCGGATACGTTCCCGCGAACTATGAAGTTCCGTATCTGTCCATTAGAATGCTGCCATGCTCGGTCAGTTGATGGAGATGTTCGACGGCGTGGGCCTCTCCGAGGCCCTCGCCGCAAGCCCACTAGTCGCTCTCGTCACCCTCTTCGGGGCGGGACTGGTGACGAGTCTGACACCGTGCGTCTATCCCATGATACCGATCACGGCATCGGTGCTTGCGGCAACGGCGGGTCCGAGTGCTTCCCGCTCGAGGGTGATCAGCCTGACGTTTACGTACGCCCTCGGGCTGGCGTTGCTCTATGCCATGCTCGGGCTCCTCGCGGGCATGACCGGGACTCTGTTCGGTACGGTGAGCGCCAATCCCTGGGTCCGACTGGCGATCGGAAATCTGCTTTTGATTTTCGGTCTGGCCATGTTCGACGTCATTCCGGTGCCCGTGCCCCAACGGCTTCTGCAGTGGGCCGCGAGCAGGAAAGGTGGGTCGTACCCGTCGGTGTTCCTCGCCGGAGCGGCGTCCGGCATCGTTGCGGCTCCCTGCGGTGCTCCCGCGTTCTTTGTGGTACTCACGTGGGTCGCGTCAACCCAGTCTGGCGCGATGGGCTTCCTTTACTTATTCGTTTTCTCCTTCGGCATGACCGCACTATTGGTTGCTGTTGGCCTCTTTTCCGGCTTTGGGACGGCGCTGCCCGCCTCAGGCCCATGGATGGTGTGGATCAAAAAGGGCGCCGGAGTGATTATGATGGTGATGGCTCAATACTACTTCGTTCAGGTGGGGATGGTATGGTGAAAACCGACGATCGAATCCGAAGCTCGCGCCGACAAAAGGGCGCCCGGCATCTCATGAGCGCAGCCCCCCGATTCTTGGGTGCCTACGTTCCCTTGGTTGTGGCCCTCTCTCTCGGCGTGCTCTCTCCCACTGCCGCGGTCGCGCAGAACGGCATTGGGATGCCGTTGGGCGAGCGGCCCGCATTGGTGAACGCTGATGGCAGCCCGTTGGAAATCGAGGACCTGGACGGCAACGAGGTGAACCTCGCCGACTATGTTGGAGGTCGGCCGGCACTCGTCGAATTCTGGGCGATCTGGTGCGAGCTCTGTGAAGCTCTGCATCCGCAGATGGTGGAAGTGCACGCCCGGTACGGAGACAGAGTCGGGTTTGTTGCCATCGCCGTCGGCGTCGCCCAATCCCAGCGATCGGTTCGGCGGCACTTGGAAGATACGCCGGCGGAGTTCCCTACACTTTGGGACGGTAGGGGCCAAGCGGTGCGGGCCTTCGCGGCCCCCGGGACGTCCTACATCGTGGTCTTGGACGCGGAAGGGAGGGTCACGTACACCGGGTCGGGATCCGGTCAAGACATCGAGGTCGCAGTGCTGACGGGGCTCTAGCCACGCCATAGGTCACAGATAAAAAAGGAGGGCCCGGCCGAATCTGGCCGGGCCCTCCTTTTTTCTTATGCGATTCGTTTTTCGTACGAGACTCTAACTACTAGTCGTCGTTGTCCGCCTCTATCGGCATCGCGACCTTGGCCACCTCGGCGGCCAACTCTTCGTAGGAGGTCGGATCGACTTCGCGGAACTGCGGCGTGGCAAACGAGACACGCCCTTCCGGATCGACAATCACCACAGCCCGACTGGAAGCCATGCCGTTGCCTCTTGCTCCGACGCCGAAGGCCTGCGCGGCGCTACCCTCGGGGTCGCTTCCGAACAGCACCGGAAAATCATCGTCCGCCGCCCATGACGCCAACGCCTCCGGAGAGTCGTTGCTTATGGCGAGAATGGTTACGCCACGCCCATTTCTAAATACGCTTGCGTACTGATCACGGTACGCTTCCATTTGAATTGTTCAGCCAGGCGTTCGCGCTCTGAAGAAGAACGCAATTACCACCACCTCTCCCCGTAAATCCGACAAGCGGACCGGGTCCTGGAGGACTCCGTAGCGTGTAGCGCCTGTGACTGTGATGTCCGGCGCCATGGCTCCGACTGCGATTATGTCGGATGCGCCGGCCTGAGCAGCGGCTGGCTGAACGAAAACAGCCAAGCCGAGGGACAGGGCGAATACGAACGCCATCGTGGATGGCTGCATTCGAATCCTCCTTTCTTGGTAAGACTGGAACTGTGTTCGGGCAGTATACACCGTTACATCGGGATGCGCACCATCCCGACGCTCGACATTCCGGCGTTCGGCTAGCCGCTCAAGGCGCCTGGGACACGTGATATTGGACGACCTTCCACGTTCCGTCCTCCAGCACACGCGTCTCCGAGTATCGCCAGGTGCCCGTCGCTACTGCCCCTCCAGGCAACGTGACGGATCCTTGGAAAACTGCACCCGTCACGGCGGCGTCACCGTAGACCTTCACGTTCAGATCACTCATGACGACGTCCAATCGGAGACCCGTCAAGAACGCGGCTCGAACGGCCAACGAACTGAACCCTTCGATCATATTGGAGCGGTCGACGAAGAACCCGCGAGTGTCCTCATGATAGAAGCTGGCGTAGGTGGGGACGTCGCGCGCGTTCAACGCGGCCAGCGTTGCCTCGACGGCGGCCCGCACGTCGGCTTCCTGGGCGCCTGCGGATCCGGGAGCGAGTGAGGACATCAAACAGAGGACGAAAATGATGGGCAGGGATTTCATGTGACCGCTTCCTTTCCTATCTTGAGACCTTCCTTCGAATTTTCCTTGGAGTCTTTCCAGCATCTTCGACCACAAGGAGGCTCTGATGTTCCGTCGGGCGTGGACTCATCCGAAGGCCCACTGGGTCTCTCTGGTCGTGGCAGCTATAGGACTCGGGGCGGTAGGCGTCTGGGTCGATCTCTCCCCGAAGGTGGAAAGCGACTTCTTCTTCTCGGCGGACGACCCGCAACTCCAGGTGTCCACTGAGTTGAACCAGCGGTATGGGGGAGGGGGGGAGGAGCTGGTTGTGGTGCGGGCCGAGGACACGGCGGGGGATCCCGAAGTTTACCGTGAACGCATCGGTGAACTCACGGAGGCCTTCCTGGAGATGGAGGCGGTGACGACCATCTTTTCGATCACCACCGATGACGCCGAGCCGAGTCCCATGTTCAGCCGAATCCTTCTCACGCCGGACGAGGCGGCCACCAACCTCATAGTCAGTGTGGACGAGACCGACCCTGAACTTCTTCTCCCTCTATTGGAGGCCGTGGTCGAGGAACACCAAGCGCCCGGTTTGGACGTGGTCATGTCCGGAGTGCCGGTTATCGTCGAGCAGATTCGGCGAAATCTCTTTCAGGATCTCCAGGTCTTCAGCCTGGCTTCGCTTCTCCTGTTCGGTCTGCTTGCGGCGGTGATCTATAGAAACCTGGGGATCGTCGCGGGTGCAATGACGAGCTGCATAACCGCGTGCGCGGCCACCCTACTCCTCACCCAGGCGATCGGCATCCAGATCGGCCTGCTCACGGCCAACCTCATCACGATCGTCTTCGTGCTGACGCTCTCGCACATCGTCTTTCTGACGGCGAACTGGCGGCGGGCCGGGGGTCTTGAACTGGCGCCGGATGAGCGAGCGGCCCGGACCGTGTCGCTGACGCTCACGGCCTCTTTCTGGTCCATGGCCACGACGCTCCTGGGTTTTCTGAGCCTGTTGTTGGCTGAGGCCAAGCCCTTGAGAGAGTTGGGGATTGCCGGGGCCGTCGGCGCGGCGACCGCCCTGGCCGTCGCGTATACGATCTACCCCGCCTTCTTGGGCCGTGGGTCTGAGGCTACGGTAGCTGCGGCGTCACCCCCTGCCGCGGCGTCCCTGATCTCGGCCCGGCCGTCGGGGCCTCTGGCTGTCATCGCGCTCGTCGTCCTCGTCTTAGGGTTTGGTGTTCCGAGGCTCGACACCGACCCCGGGCTCCTCACGTACTTCGCTGAGGGTGCCGACCTGCGGACTGGGCTCGAGACGATCGATCGAGACGGCGGGAGTAGCACGCTCAACATCGCGATCCGGGATGCCTCCGGAGGCACGCTCAATGACGATGAGGTCTACGACCGCATGTGGGTTTTCCAGAACGCGCTCGAGGCGGACTCGGTGGTGGGTGCGGTCGTGTCGCCGGCGGTGCTGCTGGCGCACGCTCGGACGCTGCCGTTTGCGGGGTTTCTGAGCTTGAGCGGGCTTCTCGACCTTGGTGCGCGAACCCCGCCGTTCGATGAGATCATGGTGCAGTACGTGACACCGGACCGGGACGAGGTCCGCTTCTTCCTCCGGATGAAGGAATCAGTGGAGGAGCCCTCGCGGCAGGCGGTCATGGATCGAGTCGAGGGATACGCGGTCGAAGCGGGCCTCGAGCCGGTGCAAATGGGAGGGTTATACGACCTCCAGGCACAACTCGGTCGGCTGATCACGTCGAGTCTACAGCTCGGCCTCGGGGGGTTACTCCTTCTGTTCCTGGGTGTCGCCGTGATCGTTTCCCGTTCCGCGAAAGTGACCACGATGATGGTGGCGTGTCTGGCTGGGGTCCCGCTCGTGGTACTGGGTACGTTCGGCTGGGCGGGCGTGTCGGTGGACATCATCACTTCGCCCGCCGCGAACGTCGCCTTGGCCATGGGAGTCGACTCGATGATCCATCTGGTGGTGCGGGTCCGGCGCCTTCGCGATGGAGGACTGGCTGACTTGGAGAGTTGGTCCCAGGCTCGGACCCAGATCATGGGCCCTGTTCTCGCGGCCACGCTTCTCATCTGCGTCGGGTTCGGGATCTTTGGGTTGTCGGCGTTTCCACCTACCGGTCGATTTGGGCTGGCGGTGATCCTGGGCACGATGACGGCGGCCACCATGGCGCTGGTAACCTTACCGCTCGCGGTCCGGGCGTGGCAAAAGCGGCCACCCCCGGATCTGGAAGTGGCCGCTTCTGGTTAGGCCTTCAGCGGTCTTTGGACCGCGACAGTGATCAGCCTCCAAGCCCCCTAGGGGAGTGTCATGGCGATCAACTGCGCCGGCTGCCCGCCGCCGCCCACAGTAAAGACGACGTACTGCTCGTCTTCATGCATGTAGGTCATAGGAAGACTCGTCTGGGTCCCCGGAATCTCCAGGTCGGCGATGATCTCGCCCGTGGCCTTGTCATAGGCGTAGAAATGGGGGTCTCCGCCGTACCCCTCACCCGCCAGCACCAGCGTCCTGGTGACCAAGATGCCGGCCCTGGTGGCTTTACCCCACCGGCCGACCTCGACGCCCTCCAGGAACGGGTTGTTCTTGACCCGTTCGGTCGCATCCCCGTTGGCCTGCATCCAGAGGTGCTCACCGGTGTTCAGGTCGATGGCGGTGATGCGTCCCCACGGTGGCTTGATCAACGGGAGCCCCGACCGCTGGGGTCGGGCTGCGGCGCCGCCCCGGCCACCTCGGCCGCCCCCACGCCCTCGGCCGCCGCCTCCAAAGCTCTGGACGTAGTTCATATCCGAGGCGTTTGAAGGCCCGAGTGTCAGCGTGCCGCCGTCGGTTTTCGAGGCGATGTAGATCACGCCGGTCTCGGGATCGAACGCTCCACCCTCCCAGTTGGCTCCGCCGGTTTGACTGGGCATCATCATGGTGCCCCCTACGCCATCGTCGTCTACGGTCGACGGGGGCGTGAAGAGTGGTCCGAGTGTCACGTTGGCCACCCTCGCCTCGGCTTCGGCCCTGAGTTCGGGTGTAAAGTCGATGAGGTCGTCCACTGTGATACCCTGCCGGTCGAACGGTGCGGGTTTGGTGGGGAAGGGCTGGGTGGGGGAGTACCACTCGCCCGGCACGTTACCCTGCGGAACCGGTCTTTCCTCGATCGGCCAAACGGGCTCTCCCGTGACCCGGTCGAATACGTAGAGGAAGGCCTGTTTGGTAATCTGGGCCACGGCTCTGATGTCCCGGCCGTCGACCGTGATGTCCGTCAGGATCGGCGCGGTGGGAGCGTCGTAGTCCCAGATGTCATGGTGCACCATCTGGAAGTGCCAGATCCGCTCGCCCGTCTCAACGTTCAGCGCCACCAGGCTCGATGAGAACAGGTTGTCGCCGGGCCTATGGCCGCCGTAGTAGTCACCGGTGGCGTCTTCCACGGGCAGGTATACGTACCCCAACTCCACATCCACAGTGAAGGGAGGCCACACCGCGGCATTCCCCGTGTATTCCCACGAACCGTCTTCCCAGGTCTCGTTCCCGTACTCACCCTCCTGCGGGATGGTGTGGAAGATCCACTTCCGCTCGCCCGTCCTGACATCGTAACCGCGGACGTGTCCCGGCACGTTTTCCATCGAGGGCGGGCGCGAACCCACTGCCAGCGCAGCGCCCACCACGATCACATCCCTCGCGATGACCGGAGGCGAAGACGATCCGATGACGTCCTCAATGAGGTCCACCGGCCGGTCGAGTTCCAGCCTGAGGTCCACGACCCCATTCGTACCAAAGGACTCGATCTCGCGGCCCGTGTGAGCGTCCAGTGCTACCATGTGATAGGCTGGTGTGATGACGTAAATGCGGTCGTCTCCCTGCCCATCCGACCAATAAGCGACACCGCGGCCCGAGTTCGCTCGGGGGGCGCTGCGAGCCCGCTCACCCTCGTCCATTCGCCACATCCAGAGCATCTCACCGGTACCGGCGTCCAACGAGACGACGTTTCGGCGTGAGCCCGCAGTAACATAGAGGACACCGTCCACCATGAGCGGAGTCGAAGAGTTCTTGCCTTCCGGGCGGGGTCCCTGGTTAAGAGCGGCCCAGGTCCAGGCGACCTCCAGATCGCCGACGTTAGTCGCGTCGATCTGGTCCAACGGCGAGTAGGCCGTCCCGCCCGGGCCGCCACCGTAGTGACGCCATTGGCCGTCCGTCGCGCCCTGCTGGGTGGCGACGGGTGTCGAAACGACAACCGCGACAAACAGGCTGAGGACCGTTGATCTCGTGAAAGTACCCATCCCCTAAACTCCTTCAAAGCTTCCGGTCGGCACCACGTGAGCCGTGCCGACCGGGATTGGTTTCAGACGTTTACGTTCGGAAGCGCTTAGATCGCGAAGCAGTAGAACAGCCCGTCGCCGCCCGTACCCTGCAGATTCTCCTGGCTGCAGCCACGGCTGGCGTGGCCGGAGTCCCAGGAGTTCGGGTTGGCGCCGCCACCGGTACGGTCGAAGTGACCGACCAGTGCGCTGCCTTA
>PAUA01000050.1 GCA_002712565.1 Gemmatimonadota bacterium
GAGTATTAACGCGATCCGAGAGTGCTTGGGGGATGCTGCCGGTAAGGTACTACACGGTAATGCAGCCGATCTTTATGGTTTCGATCTCGACTATTTGGCCGCGGCGCACGAGGAAATAACCTCACTTGCCTCGTAACTCCAACGCAGTTTTAGTGACTTTGGAATTAAATCGTTATCAACCCTTTAGAGCCAGTGGCGTAGCCTAGAACAGCACGGGAGCCTATGTGCGTACCGCGAGCGCGGTGGCGAGACCAGAATACCGTGGTTGATCAATAGCCAACTGGTTGGCCACAGTGTCACGCAAGTGGGCGATCACGCTATCCTGATCTAGCGGCATTGAGGCATCACGCAAGGCATTAACGAGCCGCCATCGGAGATCCGAAAGGTCGTCTTTACTTGCAAAGATCGCGCGCAGTCGTTCGAGCTCAAGTCGCCTATGCTCGGCGCCGAGCGAACCATCGCGCAAGATGATATCGAGCGAGTTACCGGCGACCCGCGACAGGAACTGAGTGCGTCCACTAGACGAGTCCATCACGTCAGCCCGAAGGAAGTCGCGCACGCTGACGAGTAGCTCACCGATACCCGGCATCTCATCGTCCGCCTGGTCCGGTGGATCGATGAGTGTGACCGGTCCCCGTATGATCAGGTTAACGCAGTCGATCTGAGCTTCAGAGCAACGTCGACCAATGGCGGGACGCTCCACCGTCTTGTCGGGACCAACGCGAAAATGTTCCGCCATGACAAGGGTNGTCACNGCCCACCAGAATGAGCCATAGACCTCCCAGAATCTAANGTGGTCTCGATCGAGTTTTCGATCGGAGATCGATTCGTAACCCTCGGCCAGGTCCTCGTACATNCCAAAACCNCCGACGGGTAAATCGGCNCGACCGAAACGCCAAGAGTTNGTGCAAATCCACCCGAGATCGCGCATNGGGTCGCCAATGTGNGATATCTCCCAATCAAGCACGCCTACGATACCTGTNGAGTCGACCATCAGGTTNCCNTTGCGAAAGTCATTGTGGACGAGTGTGACTTCGTGGTGAACNGGCAAGTGATCCAGCAACCAGCGNGCCGAGTAATCGATCATCGGTTGCGGGGTATTGAAACGTTTATAACGCTCCCAGGTTTGATTGACGAGANTCTCNGGAGTTTGTGTCTGCAATTTTTCGTCNAGCCCAGTCGCNTNAANGTCGATNGCATGGATACGCGCGAGAATCTCGCCNCATTGTCGGGCNAGGNNGGGNCGNACGNNTTCGAATTCGGGGGAACGAACGATGCGCGCGCCAAGGGTTTCACCTTCAAGCCACTCCATGATGAACCCCTCACCGAGACCGTCTCGATCCTTCAAAACGTAATCGACTTTAGGTTCTGGCACCAACGCTTCACGCGCTTTACTGATAAGTAGCGCCTCGGTTGCTAGACCGACGGATTCCTGTAGATCGCTATCGACCTCAGCCCCTGTCCCGTCGAGGGCTCGACGTAGACACAGCGGCCTATTGCCGCTCGCATCGGTGATCATAAGTTTGTAGGTTTCTTGGCTAGCGCCGCCCGACAATCGCTCGGTCGATACCAGACCTGTGCAGCCTGGTATCTCGCGGGTGAGAACGCGAGCCAGGCTTTTCTCAAATACCGCGCTCATTCAACTTTCCTCAACGCCCTTGGGCGCACGTTGCTGCATGTAGCCGAACATGTAGCCTGCGACNCGACGCATCTGAATTTCCTCCGAACCTTCGGTAATGCGGTAGCGGCGGTGGTGGCGGTATATGTGCTCGAAGGGCTTGTGCCGGGAATAGCCCAGGCCGCCATGCACCTGCATCGCTCGATCAGCGGCTTCGCAACAAAGGCGATTTGCCCAATAGTTGCACATCGACACCTTGTCCGAGACAGAAAAGGCGCCGTTTTTGTCCATCAACCATGCNGTCTTGTGGATAAGCGCCCGAAGCATCTCACACTGAGTCTGCAGTTCGACCAGTGGGAACTGGATTCCTTGATTACCGGCTAGGGGTTTCCCGAACGGTTTACGCGTCTGCGCATAGGTCACGGATTCGTCAATACAGAACTGTGAAGCTCCCAGGCTGGATGCCGCCTGGCGGATACGGTTCTCGTTAAAGAAATGTTGCACGACCTGGAGGCCACGACCTTCCCCNCCGAAGATTGAGGCGTGAGGGACACGTACGTTCGTGAACGAGACACGGCCGTGGTCTGTCGGCATGTTGAAGGTCCAGAGCATTTCCTCGATCTTGACACCTGGGGAGTCCATGGGCGTCAAGAACGCGGTGATACCGCTGCCGTCGCCCGCTTCACCGCTGACTCGGGCCATGACCATATCGTATTTCGCCGTATGGATACCGGTGTTCCACGTTTTCTCACCGTTGATGATCCACTCGTCACCCTCACGNACCGCGCGGGTTTCCATGTGCGTGGCATCGGATCCGTGGTCAGGCTCTGTGATACCGAACGCAAAACCGCGCCGACCTTCTGCTANATCGTTGATCCACTCTGCCTTCTGCTCTTTCGTTCCATATTCCAGCATCAATAACAGCCCAATGTTATTACCCACGATGGAATGCTCGTTCTGCAGGTCGTTGTGCAGCCCTAAACCTTTGGCCGCGAGATGCTCGCGGATAATTGCCATGCCTAGATTGGTGCCATCCATACCACCGTACTGCTTGGGGAATGGATAGCGATAAAAGCCGGCATCATCCGCCAGGCGTTTAGCCTTCGCCAACAGCGCCTCCCACGCTACGTTCGGCAGTCCATCGCGTTCCCAATCGGTTCGNGCATCCTCACGACGGTGGTCGAAAAAACGTACGTTGTCGTCAGTCTGCTCGAGCGGTCTGATCACCTCGTCTATGAAACTGTCGAGGCGTTTCAGCAGCGTCGTNACATCTTCCGGAATGTCGAAGTCCATGGCTTACCTTTTTTCAGAAATCGTCAGATGCTAAACACTAGCAAAGTAGGTGTGGTGTAGCAGAGAAGGACCTCGCGAATTTGGACACCCCATGCCTTCTTAGCAGCCATGACAATCTGAGGTGAGGGGCGTACGTTTGGGGTCGCGAACCACCAAGNGTAATTCAAGGAGACTAACGTAGCGACATGAAGATAAGCATAGTGCCTACTTTGCGATACCAGGATTGCAAAAAAGCCATTGATTGGTTGTGTCTCACCTTTGGATTTGAAAAGCACCTGATCGTTCCGAGTGAGAGCGGTGGTATTACCCACGCTCAACTCGTTTGCGGGATGGCCATGATTATGTTGGGAGATGGCCATAGAGAAGCTGACGACCCGTACGGAAAACTCAATAGTTCGCCCCTGGAATTGGACGGTCAAAACACAGCCGGCATCTATATGGTTGTGGAAGATGTGGACGCCCATTACGCGAAGGCACGAGCGGCAGGAGCCGAAATCTTTTCGGATATCGCTGATCAGGCTTATGGAGGTAGAGGGTATGGTTGTATAGATTTAGAAGGCCACCTCTGGAGTTTTGGCTCTTACGATCCCTGGGCATAGTATTTGCCGTCGGACTGTAGAGCGTCTGCCATGAACGACAAGATACGACACCCCCGAGTCCAATCGACCTTGCATCTAATTGATGCCTGGCTAGAGTCCGAACAGTGTTACGCAGAGTTGCCCGGGCTTTCCGCCGGTCTTGTCGTTGACCAAGAGCTGATCTGGAGCGGAGGTTACGGACACGCCAATCCTGCGGAAAAAATACCGACCACCGCAGACACGCTCTACAGTATCTGTTCGATCTCAAAACTGTTTACCAGTATTGCCGTCATGCAACTACGCGATGCCAAAGTTTTGCAGTTGGCGGACCCAGTGCAGCAATTCCTTCCTTGGTTTGAAATCACGCAGCCAAACGATGAAAGCGCGCCGATCACCATCGAGTCGTTATTAACGCATTCGTCCGGTCTACCGCGAGAATCCGACTTCCCCTACTGGTCACCACCCGATTATCGCTTCCCCGATCAGAACGAAGTCAAAGAGCGGCTTAGTGGTCAGTCCATGCTCTATCCAGCAGACACCTACTGGCAATACTCAAACTTAGGTCTCACTATCGCCGGCGAAATCGTCGCCGCAGTTAGCGGTCTTTCCTACAGTGAATACGTCACCAAAAACATTATCGAACCGCTGGGTCTCGAGAGTACACGCCCATTTTTCCCCGACGACCTACATGGCACAGACCTCGCGATCGGGCATTCGGCTCGGGATCGAAACGGAGACCGTCAAGTCGTACCGTGTTTCGATACCAAAGCGATATCGCCGGCCGCGGGTTTCACATCAAGCGTAAGAGATCTTGCTTCCTTTGCGTCCTGGCAGTTTCGCTTGTTGGCAGGGGGTCCGACGGAAGTTCTCTCCGCTAGCACCTTAAGGGAAATGCATCGCGTGCACTGGATCGACCCCGACTGGCGCACATCGTGGGGCCTCGGTTTCTTCGCCGAACGCCATGGAACATCGACACTTGTTGGTCACGGCGGTGCATGTCCCGGATACCTTACCGACTTGGTAATCGATCCAAAGCATAAATTGGCCGCGATCGTCATGATCAACGCGTGTGGTCGCGCGCCCGATGCCTATTCACGTCGGGCATTAAGTATGCTGAAAGAGGCATTGGACGAAGCGAGTGGGCCTGCCCCGGAGGCGCCCGACTTCTCTTGTTATGCCGGGCTCTACGATGCCAAGCCGTGGAGTGGGGAGTTATTTGTTTTCCCGTGGCTCGATCGACTAGCCGCGACGGGTTTTCCAACCGCAAACCCAATGCAGGAATTCTTTAAGCTCTCCCCCGATGGAACCGATAGCTTTCGGCGAGTTCGAGACAACGATGAAGGGCTTGGGGAGGTCTACCACTTCAATCGCAACGCTGACGAAGAGATCGAGTCGTTAACGAGACACAGCTCGGTACTGCGAAAAATCACCCCNACGTGAGCGCGGACTCANGATTGATCTGTCCNGGTTCGNNATGCGNACGCCCCGACCGATGAAGCACACAAGAAATTCTTTCTAGGTNGTTGCACCGGATTTGGACTGGTCGNGTATCCAGTTGCCGTGGAATCCATATGGCACCCGAACCGGGAGGTGGACGCTGGCCACCGGACCGCGCTCCAGATCTTGAGCGTCGAATATNGCTANATCNCTGGCNTNCCTNTTNGNGTCGTAGACATAGGTCATCAGATACCCATCATCCTCGGATCGGGCCGATGCACGAGGGATGAATACGGGCTCCGCCCCGTGCTGGCCCGAGTTAAATGAAAACTGAGTCGCGACACCTTTTGTTACGTCGTGTTTGTAAATCGCCGGAAATCCGTAATCGGCATCGACCGATAGGGCATAGCCGTAGCGGTATGGTTTGCCGTTGAGATCGGGATGACACCGCGGGAATTCCTGAGGCCGTTCATCAACAATCTCTTCTCTCAAGGCTCGCGATACCGGGTTGATCGTCCACCGATCGAGTCGAGGTAAGCCGTCGCCGAACGGTCCGTTTGTATCGCTTTGGAACATCTTGTCGTACCGAATAATATCGATGACTACCCGCCCCTCGGGATCTTCATATGCATTCATCGGATGGTAGGCATAATTCGGCTTAACGGAACTCCAAATAATGTTGCGGTCNTCACCTTGGCGGGGGACGAGGCCGATCCGGGCTTCGTGGTCATCGTTCCAACGAAATGGAAAGCTCGCGCCCGTGCCGAGCGCGAGGAAACTCATCGTGACCGGAAGATCGTAAATCACTGCATAGCGCTGCGTAATGCTCATGTTATGAATCATGCTCATGCCAGGCAGTGGGATCTTCGTTTCCGATTTCAATGCGCCAGCACGATCAATAACCACGTACCTGACATGGTCTCTGAGGGTCGCCCAGTCATAGCAAACAGCATGCAGATCACCGGTATCCGGATCCAATTGCGGATGGGCAGTGAATCCGCCGCCCATTTTCATATCGTCATTCACGCTTGTCAGCTCATAATCGAGCTCGACCGGCAAGCTGCCGGATTCAACGATGGCTAGAGTTCTTCCCGCGTGCTCTATGACGCTGGTATTAGGTGTCTGACCGGAGTCGCTAGCGACGTATCGATTCCGGTACCACATTGCCCGGCCCGCATCGAGACGAACACCATGCACCATGCCCCTTCCGACAAACCAGTGATACCTACTACGGCTATCGTTGCCGTTCGGGTTCGGGCCGTTACGGACGAAACGGCCGGCGAGTTCGTTAGGAATGATCCCTGTAACATCAAGCGAGGTCACGGTCGACTCGGCAAGAACCGGGGCAAAATTACCTTCGAGATAGCGATTGGACGCACCGGAAAAACAACCCGCCAACCCGAGGCCAGCTACCGGTAGCGTCATACCTGATTGAATAAATTCCCGTCTTTTCATTTGTCGCCCCCTACTACATCGTTTTTGGATTTCAACCTATCGCGCGTCAAGGACTTGTAGTTGTCTTCCACCCAGCTAAGCGATCGGTCTCAGTCGTCAAAACCGACGAACTGCGTGACATCGTCGACGACTCGTCTATGTGAAACAACATCGTTCGCTGCAAACTCCCCGCCGGGATAACCCATGGCAACGCACGTCATGATGATTTCGTCTTCCGGAATCCTCGCAAATTCACGAACGACGGGTGATTGCATGATGCCCTGCCCGTTGATCACCGCACCGAGTCCTTTGGACCAGGCTGCATTGACCAACCCGTTGACCGCTGCGCCACAATCAAAAATTGCCACGTCGTTATCGGCTAGATCTTTATCGTAGGTCACGACAATGGAAACGGGTGCGTCAAATTGTCGAAATCCGCGCAAAACCCAATCGTGACGACGCTCCTTGTCTCCCCAATCGATGCCCATCGCTTCAAAGAGCTGAGCCGCTATGGCCTTCTGACGCTCCCGGTGTACGCCCAGATAGCCTCCGTGCATCCGGATCTCGCGGGACGGCGCGACGCCACCTAGATTTCGCTCAGTGTTACCTTTTCGAATCCTGTCCAGGGGTTTGCCCGTCACCACGTGAAAGTGCCATGGCTGGGTATTCATCGAAGATGGCGCTCGGTTTGCCAACTCGATGACGTCTTTGATCACCTCTTTCGGTACCGGATCGGTCTTATACCCACGAATACTCCGACGTCCCCGGATTACTTCTTCGAATTCCAATCTCCGCCCCTGTTCCCTGCGTGCGGCGCTAGTTGGCCTCGTTAGGATAAAAAGATCAACCGAACCGCACTCCAACGCGCTTCCCGACGAACACCCTAATCTATCGGTATGCGTAGATAGTCTCTGATTTTTCTAGATCGTCGGTGACTGAAGTGATCATCGTGACCCCGAGTTGTTAATCAATTTCATCCATCCGCAATCGCATTATTGATTTCCAGTTACCGTCCATTTCCGGAAGCCATCGGTGTAGCAATGGCGACGTCGCCTGCGCGGGAGAAACTCCTTTTCTCAATGTGAGGTACTTATAGGCAAAAGCGGACGCTCTATAGTTTGCAGCACAATGAACAAATACCTTTTCTCCCTTTCCTTCTAGGGCATCCATGACGCCGAAAAACTTCTTTACATGGGAGGCAGAAGGCGTCCCCCAGGGCACGGGAATATGGACGTAGGTCATGTCTAGGGAACTAACAACGCTACCCTCGTCCAGCAGCGCATTTGTCGAGTCCGGCATCGCCAAATTAACCACGACCGAGAAATTGGCGTTCTTGATATCCACAAATTGAGTTTTTGTGGGCTGCCCAGCAATTCCAATCGTGTTCGTAATGAGATGGAAGTTGAGAATAGATTCCAACTTGTTCGTATCCACAGCAAGAACTTGAAAGCTAGATGTGCTTAACAACAAGAATATAAAGCGTTTGAACACAATCCACGCCTACTTAGTAACGGTACACGTTGAAACGTTGTACTCGCAAAATCCGCTAGGACATCCCAATTGGTGTCGAGATCTCTTCCTCCGAGGTAAGCAACTCGCCGTAGTGACGATTTCCTTCGGCATCCAACCAGAATGGAACTTCGTCNTCNGNAACGGGCTCCAGCAACGTGACGCGTTCCATCTTTCGTTCATGCGGCCAAAAGTCGCCAACAGCGTAATGCTGGCAACTCCTGTTGTCCCACATCGCGACAGAGCCGTCGGACCAGCGAAAGCGGCACGCGTGCTCGGGTGTCGAGTACATCTTTGCGTAGAGCTGGGCCAACAGCTTGCTTGATTCAGCCGGCTCCATGTCGCAGATCGAATTCGTGAACGTGGGGTTGATGTAAAGCGCCTTCCTCCCTGTCACCGGGTGAGTACGGCAGATAGGGTGGGTTACTTCGTTTCTGCCAGCGCGTCCGTGGTTGGCTTGTCGACCCTCAAAAAACTCTTTCAACACTGGACTGAGACTGTCCCAAAGGGCGAAGGCATCGACAAAGACTGTATCGCCACCTACCGGTGGCGATTTCCGTGAAAGCAGTATGGAACCGAGCGGCGGCCTGTTAGACCAGGTGACATCGGAGTGCCAGTTGGAAGCCGCAAACGGTCGAGGCTCATCCGCATACAGTTTAAGAATCTCCGGATGATTGTCGGGCGAGTTGTTGCCCGACGACAGCGCCCGCTGTCTGCCGAAGGCTAGTCCAACCTTCGCAAAACATTTGCCAAATTCAATGTGTTGGTCGCGCGTGATATGGCCCTGATTCCGAAAAAAAACGACCTTTCGCTCCATGAGCAGATTCCACACTTCGGATACCTGGGCATTCGTCGGACTCGCCAGATCAACGCCGTGAATAATGACACCGATACCCGGAGACAGCGGCTCAACTGTCAAGCCCGCACTGGCCAACGGGGCGTCTCCGGCATGGACGATCGCGGCATCCCGGTCACGGATAGTCTGTGCTACGTCGGCAGCATAGGTTTCGTCCTTGACCATACGGTGCGCGTCGGCGCCGGCGCGGCTCGCAGGATTTTCCTGCCAGTGTCCCCGCCAGGTGTCCGCGCGACCCCCTACCCAGCCGTCGGTACGGTCTTGCGATCGATTCATTCCACGGGGCTCAAAGATCTCTTCCATCGCTACCGTCACTCCTCACCAAACTGTTACTACCGTACGCCACTTGAGCGCTCGTGAGAATCATCTCCGTTCAACACACGCGTCAAAAAACCCCAGTCGAAGGCCGCCTCTCGCTATGTTCCGTACCGCATACAGCCTGGTCACTCCCAACGAGTGTGACAAGGAACCGTATTCCCAGGCTGACGAAAGTGAATGCCTTTGGTGACTTTGACGCCTCAGGAACCTGAGGGTATGTTTGCGACGCCTTCTCGAATGAATTGAACTCCACGTTTGGTCGCCATGAAGTACGAACGCATCAACGTCGTCGGTACGAGCGGTAGCGGCAAGTCGACACTGGCACGCGAGATTGCAAGCCGCTTGGATATACCCTACATCGAATTAGACAGGTTGTTCTGGAAGGCCAACTGGACCGAAACAACCGACGACGAGTTCTTTCCAAAACTACGCGACGCTCTCTCGACCAGTCGTTGGATTCTTGACGGAAATTATGATCGGACGCGTCAAATTAAATGGGAACACGTCGAGACGGTCGTGTGGCTCGATTTACCGCTTTATCTCGTCTTCGCGAGAATCGTTGCCCGCGCCATCGCGAGAATTTATAACCGCAAAGAACTCTGGGCAGGGAACAAGGAGACCTTCAAGAAAACGTTTTTGAGCCGCGATTCGATTATCTTGTGGTCGCTGACAACGTATGCACACAATCGCAAGCGATACGCCGCGTTATCTGATAACGATCAGTACCGACATGTACAGTTCGTTCGATTACGCTCGACCAAGGAAGTGAGCCAATTCCTGATGAATCTAAACTCATGAACCAGATCCCGGTGCCGCAGGGGGTTTCCGCCAGAGACGTCTGCGGTACTGTACGACCGAAACTCCGATTACATGTGAGTGAGAGGGAATAGATAATGGACAACGTATTAGCCGGTCGGGTCGCCATCGTCACCGGCGGCGCTGGAGGCATCGGTTCTCGTATCGCGCGCGCGTATACGGCTGCCGGCGCTCGCGTTGTCATTGCGAGCAGAAGTCAGGACAAACTTGATCGGCTAGCTGCCGAATTGAGCGCAAGTGGCCCGGGCTCGCTCGCCGTTGCGACCGACGTGACGGTGCCGGAAGACGTGTCGAATCTTTTCGATAGAACGGTCGATGCTTTCGGCAAACTCGACATCCTTGTGAACAATGCGGGCGGCGCGATGTTCGTTAAGCAACCACTCGATCTCCTTCCAGAAGAGTGGGCTGCAGCTATCGCGCTGAACCTCACCAGTGTGTTCCTTTGCAGTCAGGCCGCGGCCAAAGTCATGATCGAACGGGGTGGGGGGAGGATCATCAACATCTCGTCGGTCGCCGGGATCCGCATGTCGCCCGGCTTCGTCCATTATGGCGCAGCGAAGGCGGGCGTCATCAACCTGACGAAATCGCTGGCAAGTTGTTGGGGACCGCACGACATTAACGTGAATTGCATCGCTCCGGGTCTCACTGCAACAGAAGGCGTCGCCGATTGGCTCCCGCCGAGGACTCGCAAAGACGGATCGCCTGTACCGAATCTCCAGTTTCCACCTGATCCGGAACACGTCGCGGATCTGGCTGTATTTCTTGCTTCGGATAGTTCAGCACGTATCTCTGGCGAGTTGTTTCCCATTCGCGCGTTAACGGAACTCGCCTGACGCTAACGTGCTTTCGATCGCGGTAGTCAAAAACGAGGCGACCCTATTTGTCCATGAATTTGCCAACCACCGGCAAGTCCTCGGGGTTCATTTAGCCTGGAAAAACTCCGCGTACCAGCGTACGTTTTTCCCGTGAACGAAAACACGAGCGATGACCAACCAACCCCTATTTAAGGCAGCCTACCCGTACGCTGAGGACGTTTTGAGTCTTCCGGTTGAGGACATTGATCGAACCGTGAGTTGGTATACAAACGCTTTCAATTTAACCGAAGTTGAACGACGCGATGTACCCGTCCCGACAGTCATCCTCGAACGCGACGGCGTTCAAATAGGATTCGCCATCAACGGAGGAGATGCAGAAAACGACGGCGCGGCCATTCTAGTCACCGACATCCAACGCGCCCGAGATGAGATCGAAGCCGGCGGCGTTGAGATCGGAAATTGGCGTATTGACGAGCGGGACGGCGAGAAGTTGCAAGTCTTTTTTGTCGTCGCGCCTGATGGACTTTGTTATTACTTCCATCAGCCTCTCGACGCATAAACACGCCGGTTAAATCGTGTCACGCAGTTGGCGATTCTTTCGTTACCCCGATGCATAGCCGAGGGGGGCTGGTCATCGTCTCCCCCATCATCAATTCAGACGTCCTCGTCGCGAGGCCCACCTGCCAGGAACGGCACCTCAGCCCAGCCCTTGTCGTACGGAGCAAACATTCTCGGGTGAATGATCATCTCGACGAAACGCCATCCATTGCCGGTTCGGGCATAGGTTTCCTGATAGCGAGCAGCCAGCCATATGCCAGTATTTTTACGCGTTGTCTGGGTGCAAGGTTGCCAGAGGTACCACCGGCCGTTGGCGGCGTCCGGGTTATCCTCGGCGATGTTGATCAACGGATTGGTCACGTGATGGATGGCAAAACCCATGATCGAACTCACGCCTGCAAAATGGTCACGAATGGCCTTGGTACCCTCGAACCGACCCATAAAGCCCCCGTCCCAAACGCCGTGCTCGACAAACAAAGACGCAATCCCATCGGGATCATAATGGTCGTCGCAATACGCACAGTACTCAGCCTTCAGCACCTTGATCGCTTCCACATCTTCGAGCCGTTGCAGTCGTTGTTCGAGCGTCTTCATGGCGAGCCCTCCAGATCGATACCAAGCGAGTTTAGCGCAGCGGAAGGTACTATTATCCCTCCGACTAGATGCCATTGGAGACCAAGACCGTGAACACACGGGTAACTCCTACGACGGATCTCGACAAGGCGCGACACGATCTCGATGTTGTTGGCTACTGCATCGTGGAGGACGTCGCTCCGAGCGATCTGGTGAGCCGGGTACGCGAGCGCGTACTCGAACA
>PAUA01000051.1:0-20298 GCA_002712565.1 Gemmatimonadota bacterium
CAGCTTTCCCAGTTTGTGATCGAACGGCTTGTCACTGCTGCAGCGAAGCGGTCAGTTGTTGCGGTAAGCCAGTTCGTCATGAAGCCTCCATAGCTTCCACCGGAGACGCCGATACGATTTGGGTCAATATCGGGATATTTCATCAACGTGGCATCCACGCCTCTCAGATAATCCTCAGAGTCGACTTCACCCCAAGCACCGCGAGTTGCGTAGGTGAAGGTATGGCCATAACCAGTCGACCCACGTGGATTCGTGTAGAGCACAAAGAAACCCGCGTTTGACAAGACGTGGAAGGTGCGGAAGAACGTATGACCATATGCGCCATGCGGTCCGCCGTGAATCTTGAGGACCATTGGGTACTGTCGACCGACTTGGTAACCAACTGGTTTAATCACCCATCCTTCGATCTCACTACCGTCATCGACGAACCACGACAACTGTTCAGCTGGCATCAAATCGACGTCGGCGAGCCAGGNGTCGTTGAATGATGTGAGCCGCTGTTCAGCGGTACCATCACCCCGCGCAGAAAAAACCTCGGTGGGTGAATCAGCATCGGTCGCGGTATAAACCATCACCTGGCCATCATTNGCAGTTGACACACTCTGCACTCGGCGGGCACCAGTTGTGACCTGGCGTATTAACCCACCTTGGGTCGTCACTTCAAAAATGTGCGTTGACCCTCCAGTCGAGGCAGAGAATCGCACCANTCCTTCCGGTGTCCACGTGGGTGCACTCGGTGTCAGGTTCCATTCATTGGTAAGCGTTCGTGGTGTGCCAGTAAAGCGCCCCCTCGAATTGAGGCGGACGAGCTTTAGGTCAGTTTCCTCTCCGCGACCAGGTGTTGAGAGATAGGCGAGAAGGGTTCCATCACTCGAAATGGCAACGGACCTTTCTGTTCCAGGATTCGATGTCAGACGGTGCGGTTCGCCGCCTTCGCGACTAATCAGGTAGATATCAGTCGTCAGGTCACGAGCGTATTCGTCATCTTCTGACTCGTCACCGGTAAAGTACAAGCGTGAACTGTCAGGAGACCAGACGATACTACCAACGTTGAAATCGAGTGTCGTCAACTGCATGGGCTGGCCACCAGTGGCTGCGACAAGGAACAATTGAGACTTTTCGTCGACAGACGGATGGGGTTGCAGCGCAAGCCGTCCGTCGCGCTTGTATCGCATCGAGGTAACGACACGTCCATCGAACCGCGTGGCATCGAGGGTATGCGTGATCGCATTTGGGGCAATCCANCCGCGTCGTTCGTTTGGGTCTGCGGCACTCGCTGAGTCGACCGGAGCCGGTTCCTTTATGTAGGCAATCCATTCTCCGTCAGGAGACCAAACGGGTGCGCTGTCGACGCCGTCAATGTGGTAAACCTCACCGCCCGGCGAGGTCACGCGTNCAAACCATGTTGTGTTGGTATCTTCACCACGTCGGGACTGCATTGATAAGGTACGGCCGTCTGGTGACCACCGNGGGTCAGATGACTCCTCAGTCGGATCGGTGAAGCGAAACGGCTCACCATCTGGTGCACCGCCGCGTAACTGTTGCATCCAAATCTCACGATGACGCTCATTCTCGCCCTCAACGATGGTCATGACGGTGAAGGCCACGAGATCGCCAGCTGGTGAGATGACGGTCTGACTAACATTGATTTCCTTGTAGTAGTCAGTTGGCAGCAGTCCACTACGCTGGGCGTGAGCATCAGGTGACCACACTGCTAGGGTCCAGAGGCCAAAGAAGAACGTGATTGCTGTGCAGCGCATAGGGCTCCTCCGATGGACAGCGCTCGGCTACCCAAACGGGTCTAGTATGACTGATCTAGTCTGGCGGATACCAACGTACAATACACCAGTCTTTCAGTGAGATATTAAACAGACGATATGAGGTGTCACCATGTCCCGCGTTGCTGTTGTGCAAGCCGCACCTGTTGTATTCAATCGTGATCGGACCCTCGAAATCGTCGCTGACTGGACGAGAGAGGCTGCCGCCGATGGTGCAAAACTCGTCCTGTTTCCCGAAGCGTTTGTTTCTGCATATCCGAAAGGTCTCGATTTTGGGGCTAGAGTCGGCATGCGAACGGCAGCAGGCCGCGACGATTACCTNCGTTATTGGGACAGTGCGGTGGACGTTCCGGGACCATCGGTTGATCGGCTCGGTGCGATTGCAAAGAAGCACAGCGTCCACCTCGTTATTGGTGTCATAGAGCGTTCGGCCGGTACGATGTACTGCACGGTGCTGTTCTTCGACCCAGAGGGTCAGTTNCTTGGGAAGCATCGGAAGTTGATGCCCACTGGGGCTGAGCGTTTAGTATGGGGTTTTGGTGATGGGTCGACGATGCCGGTGTTCGAGACAGCACTGGGCCGACTCGGCGCGGTGATCTGCTGGGAAAACTACATGCCCGCCATGCGGCTCTACATGTACTCCAAGGGGATCCAGATCTACTGTGCGCCCACTGCCGATGATCGTGAGACTTGGGTATCAAGTATGCGACACATCGCGATGGAGGGGCGGTGCTTTGTTCTGTCGGCGAACCAGTACACGAAGCGGAAAGATTTTCCGGACGATTACGATACTGTGCAGGGAAATGATCCGGAGACCGTCGTCTCGCGCGGCGGTAGTTGCATTGTTGACCCATTTGGGCAGTTACTAGCAGGCCCACATTACGAAGGGCCGTCCTTGCTTATTGCTGATTTAGATTCTAGAGACCTTGCTCGTGCCAAGTATGACTTTGACGTGGTCGGGCACTACGCACGTCCAGATGTCTTCAGGTTAGAGGTCAATGAACGGCCTACTACGGTCGTGGCCGCCAGTGGAGAGTTTCCACCGAATCCGGATGCGAAGCAGCCAAGCGATGTTTCAGATTGAGCGTCGCAGACTTGATGTTGTGGGCGAGCGTGTTTGAGAGGAGTCACTTATGAGGACGATTTATTTGTTAATGGTCGTCTCGGTATTCGGAGGCGCCGGATCGGTGGGTTTCCCTGGTGATGCTGAGGCGCAAACAGAAACACTGCGACTCACTGGTCTAAACGAACCTGTCGAGATCATCAAGGATCGTTGGGGCATCGCACATATTTATGCCAAAACCGAAACCGATTTGTTTTTTGCACAGGGTTTCAACGCCGCACGCGACCGGTTGTTCCAATTCGAGTTGTGGCGCCGAAAAGCAACAGGAACCACGGCAGAGATTTTGGGCCGTCGGGCGCTTCCCAGCGATATTGGTTCTCGGCTCCATCGGTTCCGAGGCAATCTTGCGCAAGAACTGAACCACTATCATCCTCGCGGGGAGACAATCATCAACGCTTTTGTACGCGGCATCAACGCTTATGTTGACCTGACCGTACGGCAACCAGAATTNTTGCCACTTGAATTTCGCTTACTTGGAATAACTCCTGGCCGATGGACGCCGGAAGTAGTGATTTCGCGGCATCAGGGTCTTTTAGCCAATGTGACTGGGGAGTTGGCCTACGGTCAGGCGGTTGCCCGTGTTGGTCCTGAGCAGGTTCGTGAGCTGTCCTGGTTCCGCCCGGGCAATCCAGAATTGGCACTAGACCCCATCATCGATGGTTCTCTTCTATCCGAAGAAATTCTCGACATCTATCGGGCTTTTAAACGGCCAATACGATTTGAGCCAGACGACGTGACACAAGCAGTTCGTGCCGACCGAGCGTCGTTTGAGCGCCTGGCTGCTGCGATGCCTACGGAAATCGCCCTAGCAGCCGAGCAGGAAGCGATCGGGAGTAATAACTGGGTCGTTGGCGGNGGTCGCACTCTAAGTGGGTTTCCCTTTATGGCTAACGACCCGCATCGTGTGCAGCAAGCCCCGTCACTTAGATATTGGGTCCACCTNGTCGGGCCGGGTTGGAACGTCATCGGTGGTGGTGAACCGGTGTTGCCCGGGGTGTCGATCGGACATAACGAGTACGGCGCATGGGGTCTAACGGTGTTCGGTCAGGACAGTGAGGACCTCTANGTTTACGAAACGAATCCCGACAACCCTTCCGAGTATCGATATCACGACCGGTGGGAACGAATGCGGGTCATCGAAGAGCAAATTCTCTTGAAAGGCGAACCACCGGTAACCGTGCAACTGAAGTACACGCGACACGGACCAGTACAGTACGAAGATACTGAAAACCGAAAAGCCTATGCTCTTCGAGCCGCGTGGCTCGACATCGGTTCGGCGCCGTATCTGGCGAGTCTCCGTATGGACCAGGCGCGTAGCTGGGAAGAATTCCGTGAGGCGTGTAGCTATAGTCGGATTCCTGCCGAGAACATGGTGTGGGCTGACCGCGAAAAGAATATTGGTTATCAGGCGGTCGGCGTTTCACCGATTCGCCCGAATTGGAGCGGGCTTGTTCCTGTCCCGGGCGACGGACGGTATGAATGGGATGGCTACCTTCCGATTAAAGCGCTTCCACACGTTGCTAACCCTCCTGAAGAGTACTTCGGAACGGCCAACAACTATATGGTGCCAGATGGGTATCCTTACCTGAACGCCCTGCATTACACATGGGGGGACGAGATGCGCGCGACTCGTCTCAACGAGGTGCTCCGGTCCGGCAGNCGCCATACACTTATCGACATGATGCGACTCCAGCAGGATGAGTTTTCAGTGCCGGCGAAAAATCTTATTCCGTTCCTTCGCGGCCTTACGCTCGACGACCCGGCGGCGAATGATGCACGACGTAGTTTATTACGCTGGGATGCCGTACTGGATCGAGACTCAGTTGATGCAGCGATCTATGTAACTTGGGAACGCCGCCTTATGCAGAACCTTCGCGAACTTTTGGTTCCGGAGTCCATTCGTGACTTCCTAGGTGGCTTGAATATGAAGAAGGTCATCAACTGGTTGGCCGCGCCAGACGGACGTTTCGGTCCAGACCCGATCGAGGGACGAGACCGCCTCCTAGTGCACAGCATGGAAGAAGCGCTTGAGGAGCTTAGAACCCGCCTTGGTCCAGACCAGACTCAGTGGCACTATGGCCAGCCGGATTTCAAACACGCGCTCATTCGTCATCCATTGAGCCCGGCCGTTGACGATGCTACGCGAGCCCGTTTGGACGTGGGGCCTGTAGCGCGAGGTGGCTATGGCCGTAGTTTGAATAACACCGGTAATGGCGACAATCAGACCTCTGGCGCCTCATTCAGAATGATTGCCGACACCGAAGATTGGGACCATGCTGTCGGAACGAACGCTCCCGGTCAGTCAGGGGACCCCGATGACCCACACTACCGGGACTTGTTCGAGTTATGGGCTGCAGGGAAGTATTTTCCGGTATTCTATTCGAGAGCGAAGGTCGAGTCCGTTACTGAGCGGACCGAGCGATTGATGCCGACCGAGCCCCGGTAGCGGAATGACCGGCGGTNGCGTTAGGTGAGGGGAATCCAGATGAAACGGTTGAGTATCGTAGTCGTGCTACTGGTTGCTGTAACGGTGGGATTTGTTCAGGCTGGCAACAAACCTATCCGTGCTCGGAATGGCATGGTTGTGTCCCAGAACGCCATCGCGTCTCAAGTAGGTATTGATGCGCTGGAGGAAGGTGGAACAGCAGTGGATGCTGCTGTGGCCACAGCCTTTGCACTAGCCGTCACGCATCCGACAGCAGGAAACATCGGAGGTGGCGGCTTTCTGGTACATCGGGCAGCATCGGGTGATGCGATTGCCTACGATTTTCGCGAGGTCGCGCCCGCGGGCTCATCGGCAACGATGTGGTTTGAGGACGGAGAGTACTCTTTCGAGCGGCATCACCTCAGCCACCTGTCTGTCGGCGTACCCGGGACTGTTGCGGGGTTGTATCTAGCTTGGCAAGAACATGGCAGTCTGCCCTGGCGGCGCTTGGTCGAACCGGCGATTGCTTTGGCCAGTGATGGATTTACCGTCACTCATGACTTATCGGCATCGCTTAAGCGCGTGTTGCAGCGCATGAGTCAATACCCGCCATCAGTTGCGCATTTTTCAAAAAACGGTGTGCCATACGAGGCTGGTGAGAATTTTTCGCANCCCGACCTAGCCAGCACATTAGAACGGATCGCCAATGAAGGACCAGCTGGGTTCTACCATGGCGAAACGGCCCGTTTGATCGCCGACGAGATGCGCAAGAACGGCGGTTTGATCACTGAAGCAGATTTGGCGAGATATGAGCCGAAAAAGCGGGAACCAATTCGTGGCACCTATCGTGACTACGAGATCATCTCGATGCCCCCACCCAGTTCTGGCGGCACCGTGTTGGTGCAGATGCTCAATGTGTTGGAGGAATATGACCTCGCGTCGCTCGGATTCGGGTCGGCGCAGTCTATGCACCTAATTGCCGAAGCTATGCGCCGCGGCTATGCGGACCGGGCGCTGTATCTCGGCGACCCGGATTTCAATGCTGACATGCCGATTTTGCGTTTAACCTCTAAAGCGTATGCTGCTGAGCAGCGGCTCTCGATAAATACCGAGCGCGCGTCAGTGTCGAGCCCCACAAGTTTCTCCTGGCCGGCTGAAAGTTCAGAAACGACCCACTTTTCAGTCGTGGATCGGGAGCGGAATGCCGTCTCGCTGACTTACACGCTGGAATTTGGCTATGGGTCCGGCATCGTCGTGCCGGGCGGTGGNTTCCTTCTTAACAACGAGATGGGTGACTTCAACGCAGGGCCTGATACGACGAACGCCGACGGTCTAATCGGGACCGAGCCTAACCTNACGGCNCCAGGCAAACGGATGTTATCGAGCATGACGCCAACCATTNTCGCCAAGGACGGNCAACTTTTCATGGTTACNGGTANCCCTGGTGGACGGACAATCATCAATACTGTGCTTCAGACCATTCTCAANGTCACAGATTTTGGNATGAACATTCAGGAGGCGATCGATGCTCCGCGCTTTCATCATCAATGGCTACCAGACCGGATCAACTATGAACGGTATGGGTTTTCTCCTGACACTATGCGATTGCTCGAGTCGCGTGGCCACACGCTTCGGGAAGTGATTGACCAAGGGGCAGCGGAAGCGATCCTTTTTAACGTCGAAGAAAATCTACTGGAGGCTGGATTGGACGGTCGTAGACCCGACGGTGGTGCGATAGGCACCGATCAGTAACGAAGATGTGGAGCGGCGACCGTTTCTGATCATCGCTCCGCATTCTTAGTAAGCGCCTAGCATGCCGCCGTCGACCTGGATGGCGGCACCTGTTACATAGCTTGCAGCTTCGGATGAAAGGAAGACGGCGAGATTAGCTAGTTCTTTCGGCTGGCCGAGCCGGCCGATTGGAATGGTTGCAACTGAGGCCTTCCGAATGGCCTCGACAGTCGTGCCCTCCCGTTCGGCATCGACACGGTCCAGTTCATCAATCCGCTCTGTGTAGATCCGCCCAGGTGCGATTACGTTGACTAGAATATTGTCCCTAGCCAGTTCTTTTGACAGGGTTTTCGCCGTGCCTAGTACGCCCATTCGCATCGCGTTCGATAACACCAGGTTTGGAATCGGCTCCCGAATTGACGACGACGCGATTGCTAGGATTCGTCCGTAGCCAGCTCGTTTCATCTGGGGTGCGGCGGCGCGGGCCATGCGGACGAAACTCATGAGGCTGAGTTCGAACGCTGAGGCCCACTGGCCNTCATCGACGTCAGAGAAACCGCCCGGTGGGGGTCCGCCCGCATTGTGGATCAGTATTTCGAGGCCACCGAATTCGTCAATGGCGGTCTGAACCAGTTTCTCACCTGCATCAGCATCCTTGACATTAGCCGCCACAGGGTGGACTTGGGCACCTGTTTCATTGTGGATACGTTCAGCTGCCTCCTCAATCCTCGCCTGATTTCGACTCGCGACTACAACGTGACAACCTTCCTTGGCTAGACCCAAAGCGCATGCGAACCCCAGCCCGCGACTCGACGCACAGACGAGTGCACGCTTTCCCTTTAGTCCAAGTTCCACGATTGATGTTCCTCCCCGCGGCCGGATTAACTCGACCGCATGATGCGCACTAGGGTGTGCTATTGGCGTAAAGGCGTCGGTAAGAGGCGTAGTTAGTTAGAACTTCACGAACGAATCGCCTCGTTTCACTGTAGGGGATTGCATCGACAAAATAATCCTCACGAAGTCCCTCTACGGCGGTCCACCACACCCGAGCAAGGTCTTCACCGGCGTTGTAGGAGGCAGCCACTGGAGCAAGGTGGCCGTCGAACATCGTGAGCAGGCGGCTCGCCAATGCAGCGCCGATTGCAGCGTTCACGCTTGGTTCAATCATTGCGGATTCATCGTTGCTCACGTTTCCCACGCCCACTGACGGACCTATTGCGGCTGCAGTGGCAGGCATGATCTGAAACAGACCGAGAGCCCCAACGGCTGAGCGAGCGCTGGGGTCGAACCTCGATTCTTGACGCATGATGGCATAGAGCATTAGTGGGTCCATCCCGTTTGCCTCAGCAGCAGCTTNGACATCTGACCTGAACGGCCGTGGGTAGACGAGTTGCCAGAAATTCTGCGGTAGATTGCCGGCTGGCCGCCGGAGGAACTCGCCAAAGTGGTTAGTCACGACCCGCGACGCGCGAGCATAATCTCCAGCCGTTGCCAGTGCCATGGCTGTTAGAAAGGCCAGACCGCGATCATGCGATCGTTGCTGGAGAAGTGTCCATGCTGTGTCAGCGGCGTCGAGGGACAGTCCCGCTCGCGCTAATAATGTGGCGGACTGGAGTTCAGGTGCGTCAACGGTGGCGCGTGTAAGTTTCAGTTCCGGGAATGAAAGCCTGCTGCGCGGTGATGAACCATCGGCACTGCTGCCCGCTAATGTTTCGTCACGGAGACGCTCTAACCCGCGTACTCCATAATAGTGGTAGGGATAACGGGTTGTTAGCGAACGGAATGTGTCAACTGCGGTGGCCACCCGCCCAAGCCGTTGCTCGGCGATCCCCAACCAATACAAGGCCGCGGGCGCTAACTCACCCGTTGGACGCCTTCGCACTAAACCGCGGAGGTTGGTCTCTGCACGCTCCAATTGCCCTGATTGCAATGCAGCTATGCCGGCGCGCCACAGGACTGTACGCTGGTCACCAGCGTTCTGGGTAATCCGAAAAAGTTCACGGTAGACGTCCAATCCCTCGTCAACGAGTCCTACGGCGACGAGATACGCGGCTAGCAAGGTACCCGTGTCACGCTTAATACTAAGAGGGGTCCCGGGAACCGTTCCCGTCCACAGGTTACCGCCCAAGGCTCTCACCTCGTCCGTTCGACCAAGCCTTACCGCTAGGCGAAAGCGGATGAGATGCACCCTTGGAAGCTGACCGTGGGATGGATAGTTCCTGCTGAAGGCGGCGCAGGCCTTGATGGCTTCGTCGTTCGATCGCATTGCATACAAGGTTTCAATCCGCTCCAAGTCAATCTGGTCAAGCTCGGCGGTGCCGGATTCTGCCCACTCATCGAGCAGCTCTAGCGCTATCCGGTATCGAGCAGTTCGGCGCAATCGCCGCACAAGATCGCGATATTGGTTTCTGTCAAACGTAGGCATGCCTTGTGCGCCAGTGAGGCGACGAGCTGCTCCACGGGCTTCCACAAAGACCGCCGCGGACCGGAACTGGAGTTGGGTGTTGCGATAGAGGAGAAGTGCGCGATCTATATCACCGGCTTCTTTATAAATTGTGGCTAAGCCGAGCCTTGCTCGATCAGCGACCGGTCCAGTCCGGGCAAGGCGCAAAGCTTCTTGGTATCTTGTCTCGGCACGGCTTGGGCGCCTCGCTTCACGTAAAATGTCACCGACAGCGACTAAAAGGTCTAAGTTACTTCGTGCCGGTCGTCCATTCGTGAGAGCGGTTAGATAATCGTCGGCAAGACCTGCAGCGCTTCGAGTTACAGTGCTGTCGACGAGTCGGGATAGTGCGAACGAACGCAAGACCGGCTCCTCATCCGCTAGGGACGACCAGAGTGCCTCGCTCTCTTCGACTCGTCCAGCGTTGTTCAAAATCTGTGCTCGGAGGAGACGGGCTTCGATCGGTTCGTCGGGTTCGTCGGTGAGTGCACGCTGAAGTGCGGCGAGTGCGTGACTGAACTCACCGTTATTCAATAGCTGCACTGCATTAGAAAAACGAGGTGGGGGTAACTGGGGCTCCGTGACGGACTGTCCGAGAACAGGAACTGCTGAGAGCCACACAAGAATAAAGGCTTGGTGGATTCTTACTCTCAGGGGTGATGACTGTGACAATGGCATCTCGCGAAGAGTACCACGGACCGACTACAATAGTGGATGAGAAGCCGTGGAAAACACCGGGATGTCGACGGTTCGACGTGGGTCCGCGGCACAGTAACGGGAGATGGTGCGTGAAGATAACACCGGGAAAACTGGCTGGTATGGATGCGGTATCGGATGGACGGGGAGCAATCGCTGCTGCGGCAATGGACCAGCGTGGCTCACTGAAAAAAGCGCTCGGCAAGGCGAAGGGGGGCGATGTCAGTGATGCGATGATGGAGGAGTTTAAGGGGGCGGTGACTGAGGTTCTAACGTCACACGCTAGTGCGATTCTCCTTGATCCCCAGTGGGGGCTTCCTGCGTCGAAGAAGCGGGCTAAGGATGCTGGCTTGCTCCTCGCGTATGAGGAGAGCGGCTACGACAACAATAAACCGGGACGGCTACCAGGGCTCCTCCCAGGATGGTCGGTGCAGCGCTTAAAGGCAGAAGGGGCCAACTGCATTAAGATTCTTCTCTACTACACGCCCTTTGAGACTCGAGAAGTCAATGAGCAGAAGCACGCGTTCATTGAGCGGATCGGCGACGAGTGTCGGGCGAACGACATTCCTTTCTTTCTTGAGCCGGTCGGCTANGACCCGACTGGAGGGGACGAAAAAGGGGCTGATTACGCCAAGATCAAACCCGAAGTGGTCAAGCAGAGCATGGCCGAGTTTACGCAAGACCGATATGGTGTAGACGTGATGAAAGTTGAAGTGCCGGTTAACATGAAATGTGTTGAAGGCGCTAAGGCATTCGGCGGTGCAAGAGTGTACTCACGTGACGAAGCTCTGGATCACTTTCGGGCGGCCGCTGCCGTGGCGACCAAGCCGTTTATTTACCTTTCTGCTGGCGTCAGTAACGCTGAATTTACTGAGTCGCTCGAACTTGCTAACGAATCCGGTGTGAAGTTCTCCGGGGTACTTTGTGGTCGCGCAACCTGGAAGGAAGGGATCCCCGTGTATGCCACTCAAGGCATCGAAGCTTTCCGAAACTGGCTTGAGGGTGAGGGTGTAGACAATATCGGTAACGTTAATGAACGACTGAGGACTGCTCACCCATGGTTCACCGCTTACGGGGCGGCGTCGGCTGACGCGCTTGCCTGAGCACTCTCTTTTTCTGTGTTGAGGTATTCCGTCGAACGACTACGGCGTTTNCATGGTGTTTGAGTACCGTTCGAAAATCCTTGCAGCGCTGGTGGCACACGGTGTGCGACCGACTACAGCGACGCCTCCGGCGCTTGTGAAGGATCACGTCACCGCGCTATATCTCTACGAACTTAGGGCGCTTCGAGCGGCAATGATGCGGGATGAGTTTCCGAAGCGTGAATACGCCGAGCGTGTGGCGCGCTTGCGTGAGCGCTACCACCTTCTGTCGCTGCCAAGTGAGCGATGGGCCGCCCAGGCATAGCACACGATTCAAAGACCAGCAATTACCAGGCCATTTGTTCTAGGACTGATACGGTTTTGCCTCAGTGTGGTACGGCTGCCTGTTCTGACATAACTAGAACCTCAAGTGCCTGCAAGCAGAAATCAGTCACTCTGAATGCTCCACCTCCAACGTTCCGCAGTACGATCATGCCAACTTGCGAGTCTCTAGCGATAAACGCGGCGGCGCGATATCCCGCGACAGAACCGCCGTGGCCATAGGTTACGAAGCCACTACGACGAATTGCCTGAAAACCGACGCCGTATCCGGNAGATAAATCACCGTTCGCTGAGTTGACCCTCGTGAAATTGTCGGCAATGGTTTCACGCGCCAGTACCTCTTCAGGGCCGTGGCCCAGTTGAAAGGCCAAGAACTTAGCTAAGTCTCCAACGGTTGTGTACATCGCACCGTTTGGCACTTTGTAACCGCGTCCGCCGTGTTCGCGCGCTGGTGTGTCGGCATCGATGACACCGTCNGCNACGCCGTAACCGGTTGCTAGGTGAGCCTGAATCTCAGGATTTGGCTCGAAGGCNGTCTGAGTCATTCCAAGCGGGCGGAAGATCTCCTCGGTCATGTAGTCGACGTATGGTCGGNTGGAAGCTTTGGCGAGAGCGGCGCCCAGNACAGCGTAGCCGATGTTGGAATAGTGATAATGGGTGTCAGGCTCGAAGCTATACTCGACACGTGGTAAGGCGTTTCGCATCACCTGCGTCCATTCATTCACAGGTCCCACTAGATAGGTCGGTAAGTCCTCTGGCTCACGGCCGAGCCCTGAGGTCATCGTAGCTAGCTGCACGAGAGAGATCGGCGGAGCACCGTCTATCCGATTCTGCACCTCGTTGATCGTAGGTAGATAACGTTCCACCGGATCCGACAAGCTCACAACNCCACGCTCGACGAGTTGCAAGAGCATCAGCGCTGTGAATGGCTTGGTGATTGACCCGATCCTNTAGACCGTATCAACTGTTGCAACCTTGTGAGTGGCCATGTCGGCAAAACCGTANCTCTTGGTCCAGATGAGCGCCCCTCTCTTGACGACGCCTATGGTGACACTACCGATGTCATCCCGTGCTAGCTCGGTTTGGGCCATTTGATCAATTTCGGCCAAGGCCGCTTCGAACTCTGTGCTGGTTTGGGCTCTACTGGGTCGAGCGCTGACCAGCACCACTACCGAACTCACGAGGATGCTGATAAGGAGTNGTGCTCTGATGAATCTCAAGCTGACCATGCGTCACCTCCACGCCGCAGTTGTCGCAGCCGTGACATAACTGCTGTGCCATCGCGGCCGAAATGATCGTGCAATTCAAGATATTCGTGATAGAGCCGATCGTATTGCTGTTCAACTGCAGGGTTCGGTGCGACGGTCTCGGTGTCAAGGTGGGCCATGTTNTTGACTGCCGCCCCGAGTGATGCGTAGCCTCCAATTTGCTGTCCAGCTACCANGGCACCAAGAATGGAGGCACCCAAGGCCGAGGCATTNCCTGAGNTCGCCAGACGAATAGGTCGTTGCGTGATGTCAGCGTAGATNTGNAGTAAGAGCGGACTACGATNGGCCAGACCNCCGGTAGCGACAAGTTCGGTCACNGGGATNTGTTCNAGTTCAAATGCGTCGAGCACACGACGAGTCCCGAAACCCGTTGCCTCNATGAGGCTTCTGTAAACTTCGGCCTGAGTGGTCTGGAGTGATAGGCCCACAATAAGTCCGGAAAGGTCGGTGTTGGCTAGNACGGATCGATTGCCGTTCCACCAATCCAGCGCGACCAATCCGTTCCCGCCTGGCTGCGCTGCTGCTGCCGCACTTTCAAGCTGCGCGAATGTGTCTGGGTCCTGCCCGTGATCCGGGTTCACAAACCTAACGAACCAAGCGAAGATATCCCCGACCGCAGCCTGGCCGGCCTCGTAACCGTATAACCCCTCGACGATACCATCCTCCACGATGCCGGCCACTCCCTCAACAGGCGCATGGTGTTCTGCTAGCAACATGTGACAGGTTGAAGTCCCGAGAACGACGACCATGCGACCTGGGGTTACAACTGTTGCGCCTAGGACCGCGGCGTGGGCGTCGATAATTGGGACGGCGACCGGCGTGCCAGGACTCAATGCGAGACGCGAAGCGCTCTCGTCGGTCAACCTTCCCGCGCANTGCCCGGGTGCGAGGATGTCACCCGGGAGCTTGTTCTGGACGAAGTGGCGCATCCGTGGGTCGAGGGCTTCGAAGAATGCCTGAGATGGAAAGCCGTGTGCTCGGCTCCAGAAGCCCTTGTAGCCAGCTCCGCAGGCGTTTCTTACGAGCTTGCCAGTCAATTGAGCGACTACCCANTCTGCAGCCTCCACGATACCCTCGGCGGTTTCATAAATTTCCGGGTCTTCTTCAAGGATCTGTAGCGTTTTGGCGACGAGCCATTCCGGGGAGGTGCGGCCTCCGTAATCGTTAAGAAAGCGCTCACTCCGAGCGATGGCGGTTTCGTTAATTCGATCCGCTTGCGACTGTGCTGCGTGGTGTTTCCAGAGTTTGACCCAAGCGTGAGGACGTTTAACGAATGCCGGGTTCAGGCAGAGTGGTTGATGGCCTCTGTCAACCGGCAGCACCGTTGAGGCGGTGAAGTCAATGCCCATTCCCTTGATTGCATCGGCGGGCACTCCGGCTTCTCGTCTAGCCTCTATCACGACGGCGGTCAGTGCGGTCAGGTAATCTGTAGGATGCTGGAGGGCCCAGTCGGCTTCTAGCGCACCGCCGTCAGGTAGTTCACGGTCGATCACTCCATGCGGATAGTCTGCTACCGCAGTTGCAAGTTGGCGCCCAGTAGCCATCTCTACGATAACCGCTCGGCACGACGCCGTTCCAAAATCTATCCCGATGGAGCACGGGGTAACACTTCGACTCATCGCTGAAACTCGACGGCCTGGTGCTGAGAAAGATCATCGTCCAAATCACCGCAGAGATTAACCCGCAAGCCAAGTTCCTGTGCCATTGCGGACTTCATGACTAGCGCACGATGGGCGTCGACCGCGTTGGGGGTGTACGCCACCTGAATATGATTGGATTGGTGCTTTGCCATGAGCTGGTTACGATTCACTCCATACAGAACAGCGTGCATGATCGGCCACTGCGGAGTAGTCAGTTGCCACCGCCGTTCAGTCTCTTCGTCGGGTAACCGAACAACGCCCCCACGGCCAATATCCATGTGTAAAGCGTTCTGCTCGATGTAAATCCGGCTCCACACAATTTCACCAGGTCTACTGATGCCCTTCAGTGTTGATCCGCCGCGAGGAAAGTACATGGATGGCTGGCGTTCGCCGACGGCACCGGCATAGCCATTAATGAAGTGACTAGCAGGTGCGGCACCAGAGATTTCAAAGACCCACACGAACTCGTTGACTCCGTGGTCACGGACGACCTCGCCCCACCGAACGTCGTGGAGCGTCGTGGATGGGTCAAACCCGAGAGCCATCCAAACCCGGTTGGTGAGCAGTGCATCGACGCCCGCGCACTCGTCGACCTCATTAAAGTGTGGAATAGCCTGACCTTCGAACACCGGACGGCCGTTTGCGCCAACGACTGGCGGTCTATCGGGATTGTTTAATAATCCTTCAGCGAGATCGGAGGCAACACACAGGTCCTTCAAACCCTGTTGGTACTGGATACCTATGGCGCTGCAACCGAACCTGTCGGCGAGGGTCGCGGCTGCGGTGTACATTTTCAAGCCTTCTAAAACTTGGTCTTCGGTAAGGTGTTCGCTTTCATCGGGGCCGAATCGGAATTGCATGCCGCGGTCTAGTAGCCACTTGTAGTGAACACGGGCTGTCTCAGTCTTAACGTTACGCATGGCCGCGTAAAGCGCTGACTGGCTAAGTCGCTCTTTGAAAAGGCCCAAGCGATGCAGTAGTTGGTCAGGGATGATCGCGTTGAACATTCCCATGCAACCCTCATCAAACACGCCGAGTAGTGCTTGGTCAGCTCGAAGATGTGATCCAACTGCGCGACCACGCGCTGCAAATTCTTGAAATTCAACCGGCCACTGGTGATCGTCGAGTGGTCGTGCGTGTGACACGTCGTGCGTGATGTGTCCATGAGTCAGCCATTCGGATAATCCGCGCTTAGCGAAATCGTCTTGGAAGTTCTCACTCCAGACGGAACTGTAAGGGACATTGGCTTTCGTCAGTGAGCCGTTGAGATTGAGTAGGCCCACGAGGCCAGGCCATTCACCGCTCCAGTTGGCCAGGGTCAAGATCGGTCCCTTGTGGCGGATTAAGCCGGCTAGGACATGGCTTGTGTATTGCCAAACTGCTGTCGCAACAACGATTGGTAACTGTGGGTCGATCTGTCTGAAGACCTCCAGTCCGCGTGCTTGACTGTCGATAAAGCCATGTCCGGTGTTCAGGTCGGGCTCATGAGCCCGATGGGTCTCATGACCCAAATCCTTGAACACACCTTGCACCATCTTCTCGAGTGCTTGTTGCGCGGGCCAACACCGCCGGTTGGCACTCGGCCGCGAATCACCGCTGGCAACGATCTGGATGGGGGGTTTATCAGCCATTTACTCTGTAGTTCGGGAAGGCTGGTTCGGGCCGCGGGAGGTTAACGCAGCCGGCAGTTTGTAGCATAACGGAATCCCCATAATTTGGTCCTGCGTTTCTCAATAAGTCTATGACTTTAGATAATTTACTCTCGAAGGGTGGCTAGGTGCTCGTTTACCTTCCATCACTGCGGATTCGATTCCCAAGGCCGTTTTGGTGGTGCCATCCTGTCAGTGAGCGCGTCCTAGGTTAGAATCTGTGCTTTGGCCCGGCTATTGTCTCCCTGCGAGATAGGACAACTCATGACTGATTCTCAGAAACCCACCGGCAAATCGTCCGCCGGTTCTCCACGCAGTAACCCGTTTGAGCGCTTCGTGCCAGACCTCCTGGAGCACGGTGGACGTGACCCAGTTCGAGGTGGACAGCAAACCCTGGACCAACGTCTGTTTCTCCAGTTCCAAGTATTCACCGGTTGTCAGGATGTCGCCCCTCTTGTGGAAGCGGTGCGCGAGAGTGCGCTCGAAGCGGTCGTGTATGTGAACCTGAACGACCCTCGTGGTGTCGGGGTGCTCCTGCTGACAGAGAATCCCGACGTGCTTGCTTCGGCTGGTCGGGCACTCTTTTTGCGCCCTGAATTCACCGGGTTAGANCCGCTGCCAGATTTCACTATGCTTGGCCGGACCTATGCGAGTGGGCACGAGCCGGATTTGGAAGACTACTTACTGCGAAAAGCTCGGCGAAACGCCTTGAATCCAGCCCATGTTTGGGCGATCTGGTATCCACTGAGGCGCCTCGGGGCTTTCAACCGTCTCGACCGAAGGGAGCAGGGGCAGATCATGGGTGAACATTCCATGATCGGTCGCGGCTATGGTGAAGCCGGCCATGCGGCCGACATTCGGCTTGAGTGTCATGGCTTGGATCGTGATGATAACGAGTTCGTGTTGGGGATCGTCGGGCCCGCTCTCTATCCACTATCGAAACTCATCAAGGACATGCGATCGACTCGTCAGACCTCTGAGTTCATGCACGAGATGGGTCCTTTTTTCATCGGACGTGTTGTCTACCAAGCACCATGTTCAGACTTTCCACCAGCAAGTGGAGACGGCGACTGACGCTTGAAGTCTGATGCCAACTTGTGCCCACGTACTTGCAAAAACCTTGAAGGCGGGTGGTGTTACCACGCTCTTCGGTCTTCCAGGTGGCGAGATCCTCAACTTCGTTGAGGCGGCTAAGCGGGTCGGGATTGATTTCCTGCTGACTCGACACGAAGCCACAGCATCACTGATGGCCGATGCAACTGGTCAAATGCTTCGGCGCCCAGGGGTTTGTGTTTCTACTTTGGGTCCGGGAGCTGTCAACATGACGCTCGGTGTTGCAAACGCTTACCTTGATCGTTCGCCACTTCTCGCGATTACGGCATCGACGGCGACTTCGGCCGCACCTTATGCAACGCATCAAAACCTAGATCTCAGCGCGGTCTATCGTCCATTCACGAAGGCGGTGCTGACTCTTGACGGGCAGGATACTGAGGCCAAGGTGCGCCGTGCTTTCCGTACGGCCATGACACCGCGGATGGGTCCAGTCCACATTGCGTTGCCAAGTGATGTGGCCTGCGCAGAGGACCGACAAACAGTCGATCCCTCAGGCGAAGCGTTTGAGCCACCGCCGATTCCACCGCCGAGCAGCGAGGCTATTGCCAAGATGAGCTCCAGGCTGCGAACATCGAAACGACCCATTCTCATTCTCGGGCTTGACCTTGGGGTCTCCGACGTAGCAGCTGTGCGGAGGTTCGTCGAAGCCCTTAATGTTCCGGTGTTTGTCACTCCCAAGGCAAAAGGCATGTTGGCCGAAGACCATCCGAATTTTTTTGGTGTGTGTGCCGGCGTGTCTGGTGATGGTGCCATCGTAGACTTTCTAGCCAGTGCTGATTTACTCGTGGGTGTTGGATTCGAACCGGTTGAGTCAGAAAAGTTGTGGCATCAGACCATGCCAATNGTCTCAATCGGGCCGNTATCGATTGCTTCGGGTTCCTTTCGGCCAGAGTTGGAGCTCGAAGGCCAAGTGGTGACATCACTAACAGCGTTGTCTCAAGCCGAGTTGGGTCCATTTGCTTGGGATCCCACAGAGTTGGTGGTGTTTCGGCAACGATTAGCTTCGGTCGTCGCGCCGGCTAAGACTACGGGGCAAGGTTTGTCGCCTAGTGCGGTTGTGCATCGGCTGCGTGAAGTGCTACCTCGTGAGACGATCGCGACCACCGACGTGGGTTCGGTGAAATTCGTCACGTCGCAGGGATGGACTACTTATGAACCGATGACTTTTTTTGAGTCGAACGGATTGTCTGCCATGAGCTACGCTTTTCCAGCGGCTATGGCGGCTTCACTCATTTTCCGCGATCGTCCGGTGCTCTGTACGATTGGTGATGGGGGCTTCGGAATGACGATGGCGGATGTGGAGACCTGCGTTCGGCTCCGACTACCGATCATAACCGTNGTCTTCAACGACTGCTCACTCAGTCTGATTCAGATGGCACAGGCGCGACGAGGGCTGGCTGACGTGGGTGTACGCTATGGCAAGATTAATTTTGGTATGGCTGCCGAAGCGTTAGGTGCGTGGGGACGTCGGGTCGCAAGNCTTGACGAACTTGGCGCGGCGGTTGCTGAGGGCCGGGGCACCGGACGACCGGTTGTGATTGACGTACCGGTCGACCCGGCCGAGTATCGGATGCATTCGGCGCCACCTACCGTTACCTGACTGACCGGAAAAGGAAAGGTCTGTTGATCGTTACGATACATGCTCATCGCGCATTACTGTTTGCTAGTTTGGTCATAGCAACTGCTACGCTTGTTAGTTGTAGGGCCCCAGTGCTGGAGGAAAGCGGCACCGATAGCTCTCAACGTATTGATGTAGCAGCCTTGGATGTTCGTATCAACGAGTTACTTCGAGTCGGGCACTCCGATGGAATGACCGCCAGTGTCTGGGTCGGGGGTGTGACCGGGGAGCCGTGGTACATGCGGGATGCCTCGACTGTGCGAGCTGCGGCGAGCAGCATTAAAACGGCCTACCTTGTTGAATTATTCGACACCTACGCAGAGTCGCTCGATGAATCGGTAAGCGAACTAGCCGAGATAGTAAGCGATGAGTCGCACCCGGCGGTGGCACACTTTAGTGCGGACGACCTCACTGAAATCCGACGGGAGGTCGAGGAGGCTACGGTCAGACGGCTTGGGCACATGATGATCCGCGGTAGTGATGTGTCGAATGTTGTCTACAACGCTTCCGCGAATATGGTTACAGCACTTTTGGGTGGTCCTGGCGCGCTAACCGCACGGATTCAGCGGCGAGATGCGGCATTCAGTGGACTGACAGTACGGCGCTACATGTTGGCCGCGCGAGACGTGACTGGAGACAACGAAGCTACGGCTTCGTCCCTCGCGGCCGTGTTAAGGCGCATCGCCTCCCGTCGTATCGCTGGGATGGAGCCCGATACAATCTCCGCGATATGGGATATTTTGCGTGTGCCTAATGACGATAGTACCGATGGTCGTGTCCATTACTTTAAGAGCGGCAGTCTCAATAGCGACCCGATGGTACGGATTCGTTCAGGATTCTGGCATTTTCCACCNGATGAAACCACCGTCTATGTCGTAATCGTTGAACAACCGGAGCCGGGTAGCCTCTCGAGGGATCAGGCGGGGGAGCGTCTGGCTGAAGTGAGTGTGTCGGTAACCGATGCGGTGCTGGCTGCCGCCCGNTGAGCAGGGCGANGCTCCTATTNCTCGTTACGCGGAGGCGAGACTGGCGNCGCAACTACGGGATGGACAGTNGTCGGTCCGACGTCCGGGCGATCGTCAAGCACGAACCCATCACGATTGGGCATCTGCACNTGTGGCAGNGTCTCGGCGTCGAGCCGCTGANTCTCNTCAACGAGNNCGTTGAGNAACAGTANGTAGGCCACNGTCGAGTAGACATCGTCGGCNGAAAGNGTGCCTGGNGTTTCGAACGGCATCGCCCGATTGATGTAATCCCACAGCGTNGTGGCGTATGGCCAGTAGCTTCCAACCGTNCTCAACGGTTGGTCGCTGGCGAGCGTNCCCTGNCCTCCNACTAANATGTCGTTCGGTCCTTCCCGNCCGGTTGCGCCNTGGCATTCNGCACANCG
>PAUA01000001.1 GCA_002712565.1 Gemmatimonadota bacterium
GACCAAGCACCGCCTGAAGTAGCGGACGTATAACCTCCGCCGGACTGATCCTTCGGAGATTCCATCCGTTGGATCAACCGGCTCAGCGAAAAGGACCACTCGATGCAACCGGACAACATTGTTTCTCTGTTCGTGATTTTCTTTGGCATCTTTTTTGTCTCGGTGATCGCGTGGGCGGTTCCGGTACGTTTGTGGGTCGAAGCGCTATCTGCCGGCGCGCGTGTTGGGATGGGATACCTAGTTGGTATGCGACTTCGGAAGGTGAGCCCACCAGCGGTGGTTCGGCCCCTGATCTGGGCGACCAAAGCGGGTATCCCGTTGAGCGTGGACGAGCTTGAGGCGCATTATCTTGCCGGTGGGCAGGTGGAGCGCGTGGTTCGCGCGCTCATCAGTGCCGACAAGGCGAGCATCGAGATGAGCTTTCAGCAGGCCGCGGCCATCGACCTTGCGGGCCGCGACGTGTTCGAGGCGGTGCAGGTTTCGGTGAACCCGAAGGTGATCAACACGCCTAAGGTGGCCGCCATGGCGAAGGACGGCATCCAACTCATCGCGCAGGCGCGCGTGACCGTGCGAGCGAATATCAATCGCCTGGTGGGTGGCGCCGGCGAGGACACCATTCTGGCCCGGGTCGGGGAGGGCATCGTCTCCTCCATTGGCTCGGCGGACTCACACAAGGAAGTGCTCGAAAACCCGGACGCGATCTCGAAAACCGTCCTCGCCAGAGGCCTCGACTCCGGTACCGCCTTCGAGATCCTCTCGATCGACATCGCCGACGTCGACGTAGGGAAGAACATCGGCGCCGACCTCCAGACACATCAGGCCGACGCCGATAAGCAGGTGGCCCAGGCCCGGGCCGAGGAGCGTCGCGCGATGGCGGTCGCCACGGAGCAGGAGATGAAGGCGAAGGTCGAAGAGATGAGGGCCGACCTCGTGAAGGCCGAGGCACAGGTTCCGCTCGCACTGGCCGATGCGTTTCGGCAGGGTCATATGGGTGTCATGGACTACGTCCGGTACAACAACATCCAATCCGATACCTCCATGCGGGAGGCCATCGCAAGCGGTGATGAAGCGGGTACGGAGCCGCTGGCCTGAATGCGTATGATTGAGGGATACGCTCATGGATGACGGGCTGATCCAGATTCTGGTCATCGCCGTTTTCGTCATCCTTTCGATGATGGACGGAGCCGCCCGGAAGCGGCGGAAACAAGCGCAGAGCTCAGAACATCTCCCGGAGAGTCCCCCGCAGACTCGCGAAGAGATTGCTGCCTGGTTGGCGGAAGACGATCTGGGTGAGGCGGCCGAGTCGCCTGGCGTCCGTATGGAGCTGAAGGATGTCTTGGAGGAGGTACGCTTTCAATTCCTCGGGAAGGTGCCGGGGCGTGAGGCAGACCCCGTTCGTGGTCCGGCCACCGTCGATGCCGACGCGATCCTCCACGAGAAGCATACCGAGGTCGCCGTCCCGTCCCGTCCCGTCCCCGCCAAGCGGCCACACGAGTTTGTGCTCCATTCCCCTGAATTGGCGGCCAGGCCGCAGAAAGAGCTTCGCCGTGCTCAGAAACGGAGGGATCTGCTCTCGGGGGTCAAGGGTGGTACCAAGAGCTCCCTCCGGGAGGCCATCATTCTGGCCGAGGTGCTGAGTCCTCCGGTGGTACTACGAGACCCGGGCTGGAAGCCTCAGTTCTAGCCCCCCCCCGTCTTACATCTCGCCGGAGGCGATCCTCCGAAGTACCGTGTGCAGGATGCCGCCGTTTCGGTAGTACTCGACGTCCACCGCTGAATCGAGGCGAGCGACGGTCGAAAAACTGGTCTCATGTCCGTCACCGGTACGTGCAACGACGGTCAGGCGGGCGTGAGGCGCCAGTGCCTCCGATATGCCTAGGATGTCGAACGTCTCGCGTCCGGTCAGACCCAGCGATTGGGGCGTGTCGCCTTCTTCGAACTGAAGGGGCAGCACACCCATGCCCACCAGGTTGCTCCGGTGGATGCGTTCGTAGCTTTCCGCGATCACGGCTTTGACCCCAAGCAATAGGGTCCCCTTTGCGGCCCAATCCCGCGAGCTACCGGTCCCGTACTCCCGGCCGGCGAGAACGATCAGGGGTGTTCCCTCAGACTCGTACCGCATGGCGGCATCGTAGATGCTCAACTCGTCTCCACTCGGCACGTGGACCGTGTAGCCCCCCTCCCGGTCGTCGAGCATCAGGTTGCGTATGCGCACGTTACCAAACGTGCCCCGCATCATCACCTCGTGATTGCCGCGCCTGGATCCGAAGGTGTTGAACTGCCACGGTTTCACGCCTCGCTCCTGAAGGTACACCCCCGCGGGTTCGTCCTTCGGGATGGCGCCCGCCGGTGAGATGTGGTCCGTGGTCGTGGTTTGCCCGAACATGCCGAGGACACGGGCACCCTCGATGTCTTCGAGCTCCCCGATGTCCTGGGACATCGACTGGAAGAACGGAGGATTACGGATGTAAGTGGAGTCCTCCTCCCAGTCGTACAGGTTGTCGTCGTCCGAGGGGAGGGGAAGGGCCTGCCACAAGTCGTTTCCCTCGAAGACTTCGGCGTAGCGCCGCTCATACATTTCGGGTACTAGGGCTTGCTGGACGGTCTCCCGGATCACGTCCGAGCCGGGCCAGATGTCCCGAAGGTAGACCGGCCCGTCGACACCCTGGCCCAGTGGCTCGGTTTCCCAGTCGATGTCCACTCGACCCGCCAGGGCGTACGCCACCACGAGTATGGGAGACGCGAGATAGTTGGCGCGGATTTCAGGGTGGATACGTGCCTCGAAATTCCGATTTCCCGAGAGCACGGCCGCGACCACGAGACCCTGGTCTCGAATGGCCTCACTGACTGGCTCAGCGAGGGGACCCGAATTCCCGATGCAGGTCGTACACCCGTACCCGACCACTCCGAATCGGAGTTGATCGAGATACTCCATGAGGCCGGATGCCTCCAGGTAGTCGGTGACGACTTTTGAGCCCGGCGCCATGCTCGATTTGACCCACGGCTTGACTTGGAGCCCGAGTTCCACGGCCTTCTTGGCCAACAGTCCCGCGCCCACCATGACCGACGGGTTCGATGTGTTCGTGCAGCTCGTGATTGCCGCGATTACGATACTTCCGTCTCCGAGCTCACACGTNTCCCCGTCGAGGTCCACTTGCACGGTACGTGGGCCGTCGCCGTTTACNAAGAATCCGGAGGGCNCCAAAGNCGGAAGNTCTCTCGAGAANGCTTGCGGAAGNTCCCCCATAGCGATCCGATCCTGAGGCCGTTTGGGTCCCGCCAAACTCGGCTCGACCGTGCCCAAATCCATGTGGAGGATCTCGGTGAACTCGGGGTCCGGGGTCTCGTCGGTACGGAAAAGGCGCTGTTCCTTGCTGATCCTTTCGACGCGCTCTACGACCTCGGCGCTTCGGCCCGAACCGCTCAAGTAGGCCAGAGTCTCGTCGTCCACGGGGAAGAAACCGATGGTCGCACCATACTCGGGAGACATGTTGGCCAGCGTGGCTCGATCCGGCAGNGTCAGATTCGATAGCCCGGGTCCGAAGTATTCGACGAACCGGCCGACCACTCCGTGGGCGCGCAGCATCTGCACGACATGAAGGACCAAGTCAGTGGCCGTGGCTCCCTCTCCCAGCTCTCCGGTGAACTTCACACCGACCACCTCGGGGAGGAGCATGTAGTAGGGCTGACCGGTGAGAACCGCTTCGGCCTCGATCCCTCCTACACCCCACCCCACCACTCCGAGGCCGTTGATCATGGTGGTGTGGGAATCCGTGCCCACCAACGTATCGGGGTAGGCGACGGACATGCCGTTTTCCGTCCTGCGATGTATCACAGAGGCCAAGTACTCGAGGTTGACTTGATGGACGATGCCCGTGCCCGGGGGAACTACCCGGAAGTCCTCGAACGCGTGCTGCGCCCAACGCAGAAGGGTATAGCGCTCCCTATTTCGATCGAACTCACGCTCCACGTTCTGCCGGTACGCCTCGGGAGTTCCGAAAAAATCGACCTGCACAGAATGATCGATGACCAGGTCGGCTGGCACCACTGGATTGATCCGGTTGGGATCACCGCCCAGCGCTTTGAGCCCATCCCGCATGGCGGCCAGATCGACGACNGCAGGAACGCCGGTGAAGTCCTGAAGAACGACGCGCGATGGCATGAACGGGACGTCCGCCCCCGCGTTGGTGGGGCTCCANGCGGCTATGGCCTGCACGTGATCTTCCTCCACGTACGGTCCACCCGAATGCCGGAGGGCGTTCTCGAGGAGGATACGTATCGAAAACGGCAGGCGGTCCAAGTCGGCTACGCCGGACGCCTCGAGGGTCGAAAGGCTGTAAAACGACGTGGAGCCCTCCATCAGGTCNAGNTTGGAGAGNGCNCCAAATNGATCGTTACNCATGGAACCTCGTGTTGACTCGTCGCCGTTCGTTCTTCGACTTCGGTTCACGTGTCACGCGATGAATCATAATATGGCGCGCAACACCAGGGGGCTTCGCCAGGCGCCGCCCCAAGCGGAGTACGCCCGGGCCCCCCATTGTGATCACCCCCTTAGGTCAGGAAGCCGACCCTGGGCAGCAGCTTNAGCACGCTCCACCCCGCCACAGCGGCCAAGGTCAGCCCAGCAAGTCCCCACACCATATTTCCGTACAGNAGGAAACCCGTGCCAAAGAGTGCGGCGTACACCATCACGCAACCCAGAAACCAAGAGAGCAGGCCCGCAGCAAGCTCACCGCCCTGGCCGGTGTCCACGTCGCCGTCCTGTGCCGGCCCGCGCTTGNGGGGNACAACCGCNTCCCATCCCTTTCCGAGNGGCTGGATNCTGGTGTGGAAGTCCTTCAGCGTTTCGGTGTCCACCGGGGGTGTCAGGAACGTGACCACGAGCCAACCCACGGTCGTCACGGCGACACCCACCACGAGCTCCGCCGATGGATCCCACTTCGTGAAACCGAGCGGCGTGTGCAAGAACCCGAAATACACGGCGACCAAGAACGAGATCACCATCGCCGAGATCTCGCTCCACGTGTTGATGCGCCACCAGAACCAGCGAAGCAAAAACACCAACCCCGTTCCCGCACCGATCTGAAGGAGGATCTGAAACGCCTGCATCGCCGTTTCCAGCTGAAGGCCGACGANGGAGGAAAGTACGATGAGCGCGACCGTCGAGACCCGGGCCACCTTCACGTAGTCTCTTTCCTCCCGATCCGGCGCCACGAAGCGGCGGTATACATCGTCCACGACGTAGGAAGCCCCCCAATTCAGGTGCGTGCTGATCGTCGACATGTATGCGGCTGCGAGGGAGGCCACGACCAGGCCGAGCAGGCCTGCTGGGAGGAACACGAGCATGGCTGGATAGGCCAGGTCGTTCCCGATGATGGAGGGATCGACATTCGGAAACGCGGCGGTGAGGTCACNCAGNGTCGGATACACGATTAGCGATGCCAGGCCGACCAAGATCCATGGCCAGGGGCGAATCGCGTAGTGCGCCACACTGAACCAGAGCGTGGCCTGCATTGCGTTCTTCTCGTCCTTCGCCGCCAGCATACGCTGGGCTACGTATCCACCGCCGCCGGGCTCGGCTCCCGGGTACCAGGTGCTCCACCACTGCACGGCGATCGGTACGATGAAGACGGCGGCCGCCGTCGTCGGATCCGAGAAGTCAGGCAGAAATGAGAGCTTGTCCGTGACGTTGGCGTGGGCCATCAGTCCCGATAACCCTCCCACCTCGGGGAGCCGGAGGGCGTAGATCGCGGCGGCTACGGAACCGATCATCGAGACACTGAAAAGGAGCAGGTCCGTGACTAGGACGCCCCAGAGACCCGAAGTGGCGGAATAGAGCACGGTGGCCGTGCCGGCGACAAGAACCACCGTATACGGGCCGACGCCCAGCAGAACCCCACCGATCTTGATGGCCGCCAAGGTCACAGTAGCCATGATCATCACGTTGAAGAACACGCCGAGATAGACCGCGCGGAACCCTCTCAGAAAGGCTGCGGACCGCCCGGAGTACCGCAGCTCGTAGAATCCGATGTCCGTGAGTACTCCCGAGCGCCGCCAGAGCTTGGCATAGAAGAACACCGTGCACATTCCGGTGATGACGAATGCCCACCAAACCCAATTCTGGCTGACGCCGCCGGTGCGCACGAGATCGGTCACCAGGTTGGGCGTGTCGGCCGAGAAGGTCGTGGCCACCATGGACGTGCCGATCAACCACCAAGGCATGGAGCGGCCCGCGAGGAAGTACTCCTCCGTCCCCCGTCCCGCGCGACGGGCAAAGGCCAATCCCACGCTGAGGATTGTGACTCCGTACAACGCCAGAACCCACCAGTCGAGCGCCGAGAGCTGCATTAGTGTTCCATACCGATCACAAGTCCCATCCGGCGCGTGCGAGCATCCAGAGGTTGATGACCACGACGACCAGCGCCGTGAGATAGAACGTTGAGGGCGTCACCCTCTCGGGTGCCGCGAAAAAGGCTCCTCCGATCAACGAAGGCGTGCGCGCGGCATTCAACGCCCATAGGATCCGAGCGAACCAGACGTTACGCCAATGGTAGAGGCCGACAAATCCGAACGCCGCCACTGCGCCGCCGCCGATGAGCCACACCACGGGCGGGCCAAAGCGTGCGGGCAGGGCGCCCGCCCCGAGCATCGCGTATACCGCCGCCTCATAGAGGATGGCTACGTGCAGGTAGACGAAGCCCGCTTGTCGGAACTTCGCCACACGTTCCAGAGGCCAATTTTGCCCCATCAATGTGCCTCGAAAGCAGTCTACTCGCCCTCTTCGGCGGTCAACGCCACCAAAGAGCCGGGGAGTACCCTCGGGATTCTACCAGTTCTGGGTGCAGTCGGATACTGCTCGCACTTGACAAGAGCGGATCCCTGATCCGGTATAGGATACGTAGTTGGACATCACATCCGAGGGTGGAGGCCCCCCATGTCTTGCCGTCGCTTCTTAACGCTCACTCTAGTCCTTGCCCTGGGCCCCGTCGTCTCCGCTTGTTCTTCGTCAGGAAATGTGGGCGGGGCAGAACTTAGCCAGACGGAGGCCGCGACCGCGACCGGGGGGACTTCGACCCTCATGGTTAGGGCCCAGTTCGAGAACTACGCTGGCCGAACCGCTCTGGAGGCCGTCCAGCAGTTCAACCGCCGCTGGCTACGCGTCGATAGAAGCGGCAGCGGCGCCTATGCGCGAGTCATCGTCGATGGAGCCCGTGGTGACCAAAATCTCGGCGGCGAATTCCGTGAGCTCGCCCGATTGCGTGCTGTTGACGTGGAATCCATGCGTTTCCTCGCGCCCAACGACGCCAACCGCAAGTACGGCGCTGGCTATGGTGGTGGGATGATCGAAGTGACGTTGGTGGGCCGTTGAAGAAGCCATAGCCGCGGACTTGCCGATCGAGTCTCGGGGGCACTTTTGGGTGTAGTCCGTGAACGTTAAATTCTACGCCACTAGACGCACTATTCAGCATCCGCCGGGATGGTGGAATTGGTAGACGCACCGGACTCAAAATCCGGCGGGCTTAGGCCCTTGCGGGTTCGAGTCCCGCTCCCGGCACTCCCTTCTAGCGGTTTTCCACGTTGGTACGATGTCGGATCCGTGACTAATCCTGCCACGCGCCTTACCCGCCACACGGCTTTCCCGGCACGTGCTCGGGGTTGACGGTGCTTCCGCGCGCACTTCATCAGCGACCCGGAATCCCTTAAATTAAGCTCTGTCTAGGCTCGGGAGCACGTCCGTTTCAGACCCTGTCCGATCTCGGGTTTGAGGCGTGCACGGGTGGTGTGGGTTAACGGAGANGAAATGACTGAAAACGGGAGTGGGGGGAAGGATAGCCTGACGATTCGGGACAACCGGACTGGGCGCGAGTACGAGGTCGACATCCACGAGGGTGATGTCATCCGCGCCATGGATCTCCGGCAGATCAAGGTCGACGACGGCGATTTCGGAATGATGTCGTACGATCCCGGGTTCAAGAACACGGCTTCGACCCGCAGTACGATCACCTACATCGACGGGGGGAAAGGGATTCTTCGGTACCGCGGATATCCGATCGAGCAGCTTGCGGAACGCAGCACCTTCCTCGAGGTCGCGTATCTGCTTTTGAACGGAGAACTGCCGACCCAGTCCGAACTGGACGAATTCGAGCACGAGATCACGTACCATACGTACGTACACGAGAATATCCGCATGGTCATGAACGGCTTCCGGTACGACGCGCACGCCATGGGCATGTTAATCAGCAGCGTAGCCGCGCTCGGAACGTTCTACCCCGGAGCGCGTGATGTGCATGACGCGGAAAACCGGCGGCTCCAAATCCACCGGCTTGTGGCGAAGATGCCGACGCTGGCGGCGTTCACGTACCGACATCATCAGGGCCTCCCACCCGCGTATCCCGCGAACGAGCTTTCGTACGCGGCCAACTTTCTCAACATGCTGTTCCGCATCGGGGGGGGTAAGTACAAGGTGAATCCGGCCGTGGAGCGTGCGCTGGACATACTGTTCATCCTCCATGCGGACCACGAGCAGAATTGCTCGACCACGGCGATGCGCGTCATCGGGAGCAGCGAGGCAGACCCCTACTCCGCTCTCTCCGGAGCGATGGGGGCACTCTTCGGGCCGCTCCATGGGGGTGCCAACGAGGCGGTCTTGAAGATGCTCCAAAGGATCGGAACGATGGACAACATTCCTACGTTCATCGAGGGGGTGAAGCGCAAGGAGGAACGTCTGATGGGCTTCGGGCATCGGGTCTACAAGGCGTATGATCCCCGCGCGAGCATCATCAAGAAGGCTGCCGACGAGGTTTTCGAGGTCACGGGCCGAAACCCTCTTCTCGACATCGCTCTTGAGTTGGAGAAGATCGCACTCCAGGACGACTTCTTCGTCTCCCGAAACTTGTATCCGAACGTCGATTTCTACTCGGGCCTCATCTACGAGGCGCTGCAGTTTCCGGTGGAGATGTTCCCCGTGCTCTTCGCGATTCCGAGGAGCGTGGGGTGGTTGGCGCAGTGGGATGAACTCATGGAAGACCCTGAGCTGAGTATCGCCCGCCCCAGGCAGATCTTCATGGGGAGCGCTGAGCGCGACTTCGTCCCCATGGAGAAACGGTAGGCTGAGCCACCCCCGCGCCAGGACGCCCGTATGACCGTCGCGCCCATCGATGTCGTCCACCTCGGTCTTCGTGGGGTGATCGCATCTTATTGGATCGACGGTCCCGAGCCGGCGATCGTAGACCCGGGCCCTTCCACGTCGCTCGACGGCCTCGAGGACGGCTTGGCTCAACTGGGCGTGGGACTCCCCGACATCAGCCATGTCCTGCTCACGCATGTACACCTTGATCATGCGGGTGGGACCGGCCACCTGGTTTCCCGCTTTCCTCATCTCCAAGTACATGTTCACGCCGATGGCGCGCCCCATATGGCCGACCCCGAGCGCCTCGTGGCCAGTACACGCAGGACGTTCGGCGAGGCACACGACCGCCTATGGGGAGACGTCATGCCGGTCCCGGCAGAGCGTATTCAACCTTGGGAGCCGGCGGGACGTGTACCAGCTCCCAAGCCCGTTCCTGGGGTCCGAGCCTTCGCCACGCCGGGGCACATTTCGCATCATGTTTCCTACCTGGCCGAGGCCGACGGGATCTTCGTGGCGGGAGATACTTTAGGGGTGATCCTCGCGCCGGGCGCGCCGAGCTATCCGCCGACACCGCCCCCTTCCGTTGATGTACCAGCTTGGTTGGAGACTCTCCACGCCCTTGAGTCGGTTGACCCCGACGCATTTGGCGTCTCCCATTTCGGTATACACGACGATTTTACGGGCCGCCTGTCCGAAATACGGGAGCGGCTGTCGGCGCTCCGTGACAGAGTCGAAGCGGCCCTGGCGTCGGGGGACGACTCCGATCGAGACGTATACGAGGGTGAAATCCGGGAGGCGATATCAGCGTTTCGGCCGAGGGACGAGGTAGACGGGTACTTCAACGCCTTCAGCGCCGCCGTCGATTGGGATGGGATGCGGCTCCACCTCGAGCGGGCGGCCCGCGCGTAGTCGAAGGTGGGGGTTGCGAACCGAGAAAAACGGAATAATCTGAGAAGATGGTGCGAATAACATGTGCCCTTCGGCGGAGGACGGAAGAGATAGGGCGGGGAGGCCCATGATGGGACAACTCCGCTCCGTAAGCCCCGTCCTGCTCGTTTTCGTCGCTGTGTTTCTTGCCAATCTCGCCAGCGGCGATCCCACCGGTCCGGAGAGCCCGCCGGCCGACGTCACGATATCCCCGCGAGGCCTGACGCCAGCAGAGACGCAGGAGCTCCGGGCGGGCAACGAGTTCGGCTTGAAACTGCTTCGGTGGCTGTATGCGGACCGCGAGGATAAAGCAGCCAACCTCTTCATCTCACCGCTCAGTGCGTCCATGTCGCTGGGGATGATGCTTAATGGTGCGGGTGGTGAGACCTTCCAGGCCATGGGGAAAACGCTCGGGCTGACCGGCCTCTCGGTGGCCGGGACCAACGCGGCGTACAAGGCCCTGGTAGAGCTGCTGGTGCACCTGGACCCCAGCGTCGAGTTCCGGGTGGCCAACCAATCGTGGCTCGAGGAGGGCTTTCGGATCCGGAGTGACTACCGGGACCGGCTGATGGAGGCCTTCGACACGGGGATTGAGACCGTGCACTTCGAGGAGGCCGACATGGCCGGTGCGATCAACCGTTGGGTGGGTGAGAGCACGGACGAGAGAATTACGGACATGGTCACGCCGGAGGAGTTCACCGGTTTGGTCGCTCTACTGGTCAACACAGTCTATTTCAAGGGGGAATGGGCCCACCCGTTCAACCCCGCTAACACGCAGATGGTAGAGTTCCGGCGGGCCGATGGCTCCACGGTGAACGTGCCGTTGATGGGTCAGGAACTGGACGCACAGGTGGGCGGGGGTGAGGGCTTCGGTGAGGACTTCGTGGTGATCGACCTCCCCTACAGTGGGGGGGCGTTCTCGATGATGGTGGTGGTTCCCGTCGGTGACGCCACACTGGCCGAGCTCGTAGAAGGGATGGATGGGGAACGGTGGCGGGAGATCGTGGATGCACTGCGCGGCGAGGCGCGAACGGAAGTTCGGCTGCCCCGCTTCGAGCTTACCTACGAAAAAGTACTCAATGACGCCTTGCGGTCGTTGGGCATGGAGGTGGCTTTCGATCGGTCGAGGGCGGACTTCGGTTGGATGTTGGCGGACGCGGACGCGGCGCGCAGGGTCAGACCCCACATCGGCTTCGTGAAACAGAAGAGCTTCCTGAAAGTAGACGAGGAGGGGACGGAGACCGCCGCCGCTACGGGCACGGCTTATGCCACCGTAGAGACTCCCATCATCCGGGCCGACCGGCCGTTTCTGTTCGCCATCCGTGAACGGACGTATGACACGATCCTCTTCGTAGGAACCGTGACGGACCCGTCCCGTTGAGGCTAGTCCCCTGGGCTCTGGTCCTGACAGCGTGCAGCTCGGTCCAGCAGCCCGAGACTACTACTCCGTCGTCTCCCGACCCGCCACGGCCGGAGGTCGTTACAGAAGTCGTTACGGGGGTCGCAACGCCCGCCCGCCGCTCAGTATGGGACGGAGTGTACACGGCGCGGCAAGCTTCTGGGGGTGAGACCGCGTTTCGGCAAGTGTGCGCGGTGTGCCACAGCATCAGCGAGTTCAGGGGCGGTGGGTTCCGACTGGCTTGAGCGGGCTTCACAGTAGGGGATCTCTTTCAGCCGATATCGACGTTGATACCCAAAGACGACCCGGGTAGCCTGAGTCCCGAGGAGTATTCGGCCATCGTCAGCTATCTGCTGAGGGAAAATGGTTACTCGGCGGGCGAAAGAGGAGCTGGTGTCCGACGTACCTGCCCTTCGAGACATACGCGTCGAGGTTGGTGATCGGTAGTTTCGTCACCCGAAATTCTTGATCCCCGGTGGAGATTGCCTGAGGGCCGTCAGGTAACGGAAGGGAGCGTGAGGGCTGCGCTCCTGCCCGGCCCACGATTCGAGAGTCCCCAGCAGTGCGGGGTGGAGAACCTTCGGCTGCTCCGCTTCACGGACCCGAATCGCCTTCACAGTATGGGCAATCACATTCATGGTCAGCCCATCCTTTTGGAGGCGTCCACGAACCACGAGGAATGGTTCCATCCGCACCGTTGTCCGGCACTTTTCGTAGATATTAGGCTTAACAATCACGTTTATGGGACCGGACTCATCTTCCATCAGTACAAACACATACCCTTTCGCAGTGTGGGGACGTTGGCGGGCCACTACGATGCCGGCCACCGTCACCGTGGAGTGATTGGGAAGGTCCGAAAAACGATCTCCGGTCACGGTTTCGGGGGGGAGTTCGTCCCGAAGTAGGGAGAGGGGATGGAGATCCGTGGAGAAGCGGAGCATGCGGTACTCCGCCACTATCCGCTCCGAGTCATCAAAGTCGGGAAATCTGATCCGAGCGTACGGGTCCTCCAATCCGAGTTCGGTCTGGGGATGGTCGTCCCGGCCACCGCTCCGCTCAGAGTCTTCTTCGGGGCCCAGCCAGAGTCCCGCCTGCCACAGCAGCTCTCTCCTGGTCATGCCAAAGCTCTCGAATCCACCCACCCAGATCAGGTTCTCGACCGCGGGCCTCTTCAGGGAGGCAGGTGTTCTCCGGAGGAAATCCGAGAGGGAGACGAAGTGTCCATGCCGCTCTCGCTCCTCTACCACTCGCTCGGCGATCTCGGCTCCCCAGCCCCGGATGAACCCCAGGCCGATCCGAATGTCGGACTCCTCGGGTGTACACTTCACCCGACTTTGGTTGATGTTAGGCAGGCGGGTTCCGATACCCCGACGTCGGGCGTCCCGGCCCAGGGCATCCAGAGAGTAGAAGCCCATCGGTTGGTTGTTGAAGAGTGCCACGTAGAATTCGGTACCGTGGTAGTAACGCAACCAGACGGATTGATAGGCCAGTAGGCCGAAGGCGGCGGCGTGAGACTTCGGGAACCCGAACTCGCTGAAGGCGGTCACTTGCTGAAAGACCTTCTGGGCCGTGGTTTCGTCGACGCCGCGCTCCCGCGCGCCATCGCGGAACGCCTCCCAGTGGACGTCCATGGCCTCCTTCGAACGTTTTCGACTCATGGCGCGCCTGAGGCTCTCCGCTTGGCCGTCCGAAAATCCTGCGAGGGCCTGGCACACCTGGAGCACCTGATCCTGGAAGATGATGACACCCAGTGTCTCTCCCAGAGCCTCTTCGAGGAGGGGATGGTCGTATGGGACCCGGAAGTTCGGATCCTCACGGAGGAGCTCGCGGCGGCGCACGTATGGGTTGACCGCACCCCCCACGATGGGGCCGGGACGCACGATGGCCACCTGGACCGCCAGGTCCTCCAGATTTCGGGGCTGGACGCGCCGAAGCATCTGGATCTGGGCGCGGCTCTCCACTTGGAACGTACCGATGGTGTCACCCGTGCAGATGTGCTCGTAGAGTGCCCCATCGGCAAAGTTGATGCGGGAGAGGTCGGGCGCCCGGCCGTGTCGCTCCGAGATCAGGTCCACGGCCTCTTCCACGAGTGAGAGCATGCCCAGTGCGAGAAAATCGATCTTGATGAACCCCGCGTCGTCGCAGGAGTCCTTGTCCCACTGGCACAACACCCGGCCCTCCCAGGCCGCGGGCTCCAGGGGCACGATTTCCACTAACGGACGGCTCGAGATGATCATCCCACCCGGGTGCTGGGAGATGTGACGGGGAAGGCCCTTGATGTCGTCGGCCAACTCGCAGAGCGCTCGCCACAGGGGTGAACCGGCTTTCTCACGGAACTCNGGCAGACGTTCGAGCTCCGCAAGCAGGCCTCCGCCCGAGTGCCGGTCCGCCAGCTTGGAGAGTTTCTCCAGATCTCCNATCGGGAGGTCGAGGGCCTTCCCGATTTCACGGAGCGTCGACTTCTGACGGTACGTGGGAAACGTGCACACGAGNCCCGCATGCTCGCTTCCGTATCGTTTGTAGACCCGGAGGATCAATTCTTCCCGGATATCCCGTGGAAAGTCGAGGTCGATATCCGGGACGCTTCGCATGGCTTCGTTCAGGAAGCGGCCCAGGAAGAGGTTCGTTTTGACAGGATCGACGTGGGAGAGGCCGATCAGGTAGCATATGATCGACGACACCGAGGAGCCCCGCCCCCGCCCCGGAGGTAGGCCGGCGTGGGCCCTGGGGGAGCCGCCCCGGATTTCGGCGGCCACGTCCCGGGCCAGCTCCATGATGTCCCGGTAAACCAGGAAAAATCCCGATAGACCGTGACGGTCCACCAGNTCGAGTTCCTGGTGGAGGCGGTCGCGAGCTTCGTTTTCCAGTTTGGAGCCCCGGTAACGCTCGTCCAGCTTTGCGAGACAGACGGCGGTCAGCGTCTCGATCGCCCCACCCCGGTCGCTCCCGTCGAAATCCGGAAACGTGTAGCCCAGGTCTTTGGTCAAATCGAAAGCGGCGCACCGCTCGGAGATCTCCAGGGTGTGGGCTAATGCATCCGGGCGGCTCCGGAAGCGATGGGCCATTTCCTCGGGCCCAGCCAAGTAAAATCGTGCGTTGGCNCGGCGTTGCTCATGCGAGCCGTTCAGCGTCGTCCGATTCCGGATGGCCACCATGACGTCTTGAAGCCGATGCCGTTCGGGGCGGTGATAGTGGACGTTTCCCGTAGCCACCACGGGGATTCCGAGCCGGTCTGCGAGTCGGCCGAGGGAACGTTTCCTGTAGCCGTCCCCCTTCTGCTCGTTGTCATGGAGTTCGACGAAGAGCCCCCGGGGGCCGAAGGCGGCGTGGAGACGCCGGGCGAGGAACTCGGCAGTGGCTACGCTGTCTTCCAGCGCCCTNGACAACGGGCCTCGACGGCACCCGGTGAGGGAAACGAGGCCCTCAGTGCGTGCGAAGAGGGACGAAAGGAGAAGGGTGGGCCAGCCGCGTTCACTCTGGTGGTGCGCCTCGCTCAGCAAGCGGCAAAGGTTGGCGTAACCGGTTGGTGTTTCGGCCAGAAGGGTCATGTGGCAGCCACGGGCCAGCGGGTCGCCATCAGGATCGTCGAGCGAGCCGCTGCTCAATCCGTCCAAGCCTTCCGGGATCCCCGCAATATCCAGAGCCACTGTGACTTCGGCGCCAGTGATGGGCTGAAGTCCTTCAGCGCGGGCCGCCTGGGCGAATTCCATGGATCCGTACAAGCCGTTGTGATCCGTGAGTGCCATCGCTGGATAGCCCAACTCGAGGGCCTGAAAGACCAGCTCTTCCGGATGCGAAGCGCCGTCGAGGAAAGAGAATCCGGAATGGCAGTGCAGTTCGATGTACGGAGGTATTGGCATTGTTTCGGTTTTTGTTCGGGTTGACTCGAATCATAGAACACAAATCGGTGGAGTGCTAGTTTTCTCCCCACGGAAATCGGCATCTACACCTTCCGGAGACGTCCTTCGATCCCACGACTGGGCGCCAGCTCGACGTGGGCCGCCGACTGCGGACCTCAATGATTTCACGAGGACAGGGACCTTTGGGACTCTCCATCGGCTCCAAGAGCGGCGTTCCCTTACCGGGAAATCATCGAGCAGGTCAAGTACGGAATCGGTTNGCGATTCTTCACCTTGGGTGGTTCCTTCAATAGCTTCCTTGTCATAGGGACACACGGGACCTGGGGCCTACGAACCGATGTGCTGCATCAAGGTGCTTACATGGATATCAGTGTTGGGGACCGAGCAACCCGAAGCCCGACGCTCACCGCCGAACACGTGGCGGGATTCGCCGAGCTCAGTGGCGACCGCAATCCGCTTCGTTTCGATGAGGACTTCGGCGCCGCCACAACGTTGGGGATCACCGTCCGGTGCCAAGAGGGAGAGGCGGTGCTGGAGGGAGAGGCGGTGTGCTACACGTTAGGGGGGCCCCAGTGAGCCGGGGCGGGCTTCGAGTCCGCGGCCAGTTCCGGGTCGGCCTTGGCCTTTGGATCTGGCTGGCCCTACTTAGCGGCTTCGTTGCACCCCTCCCTGTGCATGCACAGAGCGCTCGCGACATCATGGACCTTGTCGATCAGCTCATGAGGGGAGAGTCGAGCATTGCCCGAATCACGATGGACATCCAAACCGAAAACTGGGACCGGTCTCTTACGCTGCGTGCCTGGTCCCTCGGCACCGACCACTCACTCATCCGGATCGAAACACCGCAGCGAGAGGCCGGAACGGCTACGCTCATGGCCAACCAGGAGGTCTGGAACTACCTCCCTCGTGTAGACCGCACCATCAAGGTGCCGTCTTCGATGATGGCGGGCTCGTGGATGGGATCACACGTCACGAATGACGATCTCGTGAAGGAGAGCCGGTTGGTGGACGACTACGAGATCGAAATCGACTTCGAGGGTGAACGGGAGGGAACGGAGGTATGGGAGTTCCTTCTCACGCCGTTGCCCGAAGCTCCGGTGGTTTGGGGGAAGATACGGTATGCGGTGCGGAAGCAAGACTTCATGCCGTTGTGGGCCCGATACTACGACGAGTCGGACGAAATTGTCCGGACCATGACCTTCAGTGATTTCCGTCTCATGGGTTCGCGGCTGGTCCCGGCCGTCATGACGATGCAGCCCGCGGACAAGCCGGAGGAGACCACCGTGATACGGTATCATGAGCTCGACTTCGACGTCGACCTCGACGAGGACGATTTCTCACTCCGGAATCTGCGCCGCGAAGGTAGATGAAGCCGCGACGCGACGATCGGTGGATCTGGTGGCGCCTTGCCTGGCGCAACCTTTGGCGGAACCGGAGACGTACTTTCATCACGGCCTCTGCCCTCGCCTTCGGCTACCTGGCCGCCGTGACCATAATCGGGATCTGGCGCGGCATGCTCTCAGAGATGATCGCATCAGGCACCGATCTGGTCACGGGCCAGCTACAGATTCACGCTCCCGACTATTATCCCGAACGGAGCATGTATACCACGCTGGGCGGCCGGGAGGGCATCGACGTGGACGAGCTCGTCCGACTCACCCGGGAGACTCCTGGCATCGTGGCGGCCTCCCCTCGGGTCCACGGGGGGGGGCTCGTCAGCTCCGGTAGCGAGACCGTGGCCGGTTTGTTCATGGGCGTGGATCCCGATCACGAAGTGGAGGTAACGCGCCTCCTCGAGTCGCCGGCCGAGGGTCGCGCTCCGCGAGCGGGTGAGAGAGAGATCCTCATCGGAAGGGGCATGGCCGACCGCCTCGGTGTTGAGGTCGGTGACGAAGTCGTCCTGGTAGCTCCCGCCAGCGACGGCTCACTCGGGAACGACCTGTACCGAGTGAGCGGCATGTTCGCCACCGGGATGGTGGCCCTCGACGGATCATTCGGCATCCTTCCCATCGGTTCCCTTCAGGAACTGATGGCCATGCCGGAAGAGTGGATTCATGAGGTCGCTGCCACCGTAGAGGACCCATTCTCCGCTCCGGCTGTGGGAGACTCCTTGGCGGTGGCGCTCGCTGCTCGTGGCCTCGGCTACCCGGTGCAGCCACGGCCCTGGACCGTTTTTCAAGCGCAGCTGGCGGAGTACGCCAGCCTCGCGGGCGCGGTCAACTTCATCATCGTGGGCATCATATTTATCATGGCGATCTTCGGCGTTGCCAACACCATGCTGCTCGGGACGTTCGAGCGCCGCCGCGAGTTCGCCGTCGTGCGAGCCCTGGGCACGCAGCCTGGTATGGTGGCGCTCACGGTCGTGTACGAAGGGCTCATTCTGGGGGTCGTGGCACTAGCCGTGGGCGTCTTGATTTCCGTGCCCGTCCTGTATTGGTTGCACAACTACCCGCCTGATCTATCCAAGGCGTTCGGCGACATCACCATGCTGGGGTCCGTCTGGCGCCCCGTCCTTCGTGCCGAGTACAGCGTGGATGGGCCAGTGGTGAGCGCGGTGGCCCTACTCATCACGTCGATTCTGTCGGCCCTCTACCCAGCGTACCGGGCGGTGAAAATTCTGCCGGCCGACGCGCTCGCCGACCTATGAGGAGAATCCCCACGCTCCTCCGACTGGCCGCCCGGGGTGTGCGGCGGGAGGNGAGGAGAAGCCTGCTTACCGCCTCGGCCATGGCGTTGGGTCTGGCGTTACTCATGTTCACCCGCTCGTTGGCCGATGGGGGCCACGAGGATTGGATCGACGCAGGCGTACGGATGGGTGCGGGGCACGTTCTTGTCCAAGCACCGGGTTACAGNGAGAGTCAAAGCCTGGACGACCGGCTNTCGGGAAATCAGGCAGGCGCTGCGCTGGCGGCTTTGGCCGTGTTGGAGGGGCCCTTGGCGCCCNTGGCCACGACGGTGCGTCTTTCGACCAACGGGCTCGCCAGCTCAGCGTCCTCNGCGCTCCCCGTGGTGATTGACGGTGTGGACCCCAAGACCGAGGNCGGCTTCTCCCAGGCGGCGGAGCGAATCACGGAGGGTCGATACCTCGAACCCGGTGATCGACTAGCGGCGTACGTGGGTCAGGGCTTGGTCGAGCGCCTCGGCCTTTCGCTCGGGTCGCGATTCGTGCTCACGGCTCAGGCGACGGACGGCGAGATTCAGGGGCAGCTCGTCCGCGTAGTCGGGGTCTTCCGCACCGGCCTACCCGAAGTGGACGAAGGTTTGGTTCATATCCCCATTTCCATTGCGCGGTCTTGGCTGGGGGCGGGCGATGCCGCGACCACGGTCGGGGCGCTCCTGCCCGTCAGNGCGGTGGCCGCNGAGGTTGCGGAGGCNGTCCGGNTCGATATGGGGACGGANGACGTTCGGGTGTTGGGCTGGCGAGANGCATATCCGGAGCTCGACGCNGCGTTGCGAATCGACGACTATGGNGACTACGTCTTCCNCGGAATCCTGTTTGCGATCGTGGCGCTGGCTGTGCTCAATACGGTGCTCATGGCCGTGCTTCACCGGAAGCGAGAGTTCGGCGTGCTTCAGGCTCTGGGCCTCACGCCTGCCGAGACNGGTCTCGTAGTGTTCACCGAGGGANTNTTGCTCACGGCGCTNGCGGGCGTGGTCGGCATGATCGCCGGGGCCACATTGACCTGGGTCTTCTTCCGTAACGGTCTGGATTTCTCCNNCTTCATAAGNGAGGAANNGACCTTCGNAGGAATCGTCATCGATCCCGTAATCGTTCCNGAGTTTCGCATGGTGCAGGTAATGCAGAGCTTCTTGTCCATCGCCGTCGTGGGAACGGTGGCGTCCATTTATCCCGCCTATCACGCTACCAAGATCGACGTCGGGGAGGCACTGAAATTCGAATGAGTACTGAGACCCTCACTGATATCGCTGTACGGACCGAGGATGTTTGGAAGATTTACGCCCAGGAGCCGGAGGACGTAGAGGCGGTCCGCGGCGTGTCCATGGAGATCCATGAGGGAGACTTCATGACCATGGCGGGCCCGTCTGGCTCTGGAAAGACCACCCTGCTCAATATGCTGGGAGGGCTGACGCGCCCGACGCGCGGGCGGATCTGGGTGCGTGACCTGGAGATCACGACTCTCTCCAACAAGGAGCTGGCTCGCCTCCGCCTCGAGAGCATCGGCTTCGTATTCCAAGCCTTCAACCTTCTGCCCGTGCTCTCGGCTCTCGAGAACGCCGAGTTCTCGCTGGTCCTGCGGGGCNTGCCGCCCGAGGANCGTCACCGACGGGTGCGGGAGCTCTTCGACGAGATCGGGCTCGAGGGCCTGGAGGACCGAAAGCCCGGGAAGCTCTCGGGGGGCCAACAGCAGCGTGTGGCCGTCGCACGAGCCGTGGTCGGCCAGCCCACGCTCGTCCTCGCGGACGAGCCCACGGCCAACCTCGATTCACATAGCAGCGCCGCGCTTCTGGACATCATGGAGCGTCTCAACCGGGAGCACGGCACGACCTTCCTGTTCTCGACTCACGACCCTCGTGTAGTGGAACGGGCCCGCCGACGGGTAAGTCTCGTGGACGGGCAGATCGAATCGGACGAAAGATAATGATCGCGCTCGCACTCGCCCCCTCTTCGAGCCGGCGCCGGGAGGGGTAACATATTGCGGGTCCTGATCACGTCGGTGATTTGTGTTGCTCTCGGTGCCGCGGACCTACCTGGGCAGCTCCTCGATTTTTCGGCCTATTATTTCAACGCGGCGAGCGCCGCAGGTAGTAGTCCAGTCCGAGACGCTTCTGTTTCGGACTTTCAGCGCATTCGCCTCATGTGGGCGCCCGACATCGGGCCCTTGTCCTTCGACATCGCTTATGAACAAGCGCTCACGTTGAGTAGCACGGGCGAGCTCGGCAGGAGTTCGGCGTTTCTCGCGCCGCAAGCCCGTGTCAATTGGTGGACGTTGGAATGGATGTTGGACGAGGGCGACCACTTTTCGTGGCGGCATCGATTCGACCGTCTCAGCTTCACGCTACCGCTGGGTGGGGCGACGGAAATCACCGTGGGCCGTCAAGTCATTTCATGGGCGAGCACCCTCATTTTCACCCCGGCCGATCCTTTCACTCCGTTCGAGCCTGCGGATCCGTTTCGAGAGTATCGTGCCGGCGTGGATGCCTTTCGGTTCCAGGCCTATCCCGGTGCCTTCAGTGAGATCGACATCGTGGTGAGGCCCGTCACGACGCTCGACGGCGACCAGATCACGGCGCTGGCCCGCGGGAAGACGAACTGGCGTGGTTGGAACCTCGGCGCCTGGGGTGGAGTNCTGTACGACGAGCNGGCTGCCGCCATAGACGCGGTCGGGGCGTTCGGGCCGTGGGCCGTTCGTAGCGAGGTCTCGGTCCGCTCCGAGGCGGATAACGTCACCATAAGAGGCACGGTCGGCATCGACCGACGGTTTTCGGTCGGTCGGCGGGATCTCTACGTGATCGCGGAATATCAGCACGACGGATTTGGGGCCGCGAGTTCCGACCAGCTCTTCGACGTCGTCCAGTCGGATCCGTTCCAGCGGGGAGAGCTTCAGGTTCTCAGCCGGGACGTGGCAGCCCTCCAGGCGTCCTACCAAATCCATCCGCTCTGGGGAATCGACCTCCTGACCCTCACAAGCTTGGTGGACGGGAGCTTCCTTCTGTCTGGGGGTGCGACTTGGTCGGTCGGATCCAATTCGACGCTTCGCGGCGGGTTCTTTNTTGGCTTCGGGGACGACACGATCGATCCCGAAACGGGCGTGCTCGGGTCCGAGTTCGGCGCCCAGCCGAACGTCGGGTACGTTTCGCTTTCGCACTTCTTTTGATGGATGGGTGGGACTAGAGACCCACGGCNTCTCTAGCGCCGGTCTCGGCTTCCTCGAGCCCCGCGCGGATGACATCCGAACCGAATCCGCGACGGCTCAAGAACGCGTGGAGGCGCCGCCGGGCTCGCTCACGTTCCGCCGAGCCGTCCGTGCCGGCCAGGCTCTCGGTAAGGGTCGAGCCTTGACGGGCAAGCCAACCCCGAGCAGCCGCACGAGCCAGGTCCTGCTCCGACGTTTCTTCGTTGTTGAAGGCTTGGTCGATGGCTTGTTCCGCTACTTCGGCGGTCACGCCNTTCTCGCGCAGCTCCTGGCTCAAACGGAAGCGTCCGCGCGGCCGGAGGCGGATCCGGCTGCGCACAAAAGCCGAAGCGAAGTTGTGGTCATCGATGAGCCCTTGTTCCTCGAGGTGGCGGAGGCACCACTCCACCGACGCGTGCGGGAAGCCCTTGGAGCGGAGGCGGACACGAAGCTCCTGCTCGGCCCTCGGTCTGTACGAGAGAAGATGAAGGGCTGCCTGGTGAGTCCGCCACTTGGTATCGTCTTCCTGGAGTTGCGCGAGATCCTTCGCGGTCACGGAGTCTCCGACGTGTATGCCCGAGCGCTCANCGACGTCCAGGGCGATCTCGAGAGGCTCTATATCCTCCAGGTCCTGCAGTCCGTCCAGATGCACGAGGACTCGGTTCTTCTTGCGCGGCATGAGTTGGATGCGGAGGACTTTCATTGCCCGTACCACCTTCCGGCCACGAGGTCCCGAAAGAGGACGACCGGTCGTCCGTTTTCCAGAACCAGGGCGTAGTACTCTCTGGAAATCGGATCGCGCCACCATTCATCGTCGATCCTCCATCGCTCTCGAACCGCCACAACCCGGAGTCGTTTTCCTTTTTGATGAAGTTCGGCCGGCAAACCTTCGTCGTCGGTGCGAACTCGAACCGGGGAAGGAGATTTCAAGGGCCGCAGCCTCTGCGGCTGGAGCCTACTATTGCGCCCGTGTCCGACGTGGTTGGCTGGTGGAGTGTTGGGATTCATGAGAATCGGGTTCGGGATATACCGAAAATAAACCGAAACTCGGGGCGATGCAATTCCGAGTGGGGACTCGCTAAAACTCGGATTCGGTTTGCCGGAGAAGGTCCCTGGTCCGGTATCTTTCACGCATCGAGGAATACTCGAAGAGCAGCGCATTGGGGTCCGACCACAGTCCCTTCTGCAGATCCAGAACTGGCTCCTGCGCCGGAAAAGTTCCTGGGTCGAGAATGAAGACGGGTTCGCCGGAGAGGGGGCTCGAGACGCCGGGCGCCAGGTCCACCTGGACCGAAGTGCGTGTGAACTTGGGAGCCCAAGCGACGATCGCGATGACGACGGCCAGACCCACAGCGGTGAGCACTGGAACAGCCGAAGCTCCAGTGGCCCGGGCGAGCATATTCTCGTCTTCGAGGTGGAACAAGCGGTGTTCCAAGGTGGGCCGGAAGCTTTCAGACAACTCGACTCGAGGTAATGTTTTCAGCAGTGCGGCCCCGCTCGCGACAGTCCGTCCGTAGCGCGCGCACTTCTCACACCCTACGAGGTGCACCTCCGCTTGCCGCCGAAGCGGTGATTGCGGTGGCGCATCATAGAAGTCGGAAAACCGACTCAGAAATTCCGAACATTCCACGCGTGACGTCACTCCCGTCCGGGTTACTTCCCCCCCCTGTGTGTGGGCAAGTTCGAGTATTACGTGGTTCGGCCGGACGGTGTTCCCATAGTCGCGGATTATGGCGAACGACCATAGTCGCACTTTTGGCGGGCTCACTAGCATCCCGGGGGTCGGCGGAACTTTTTATGGTGTTTGAAGAATTACCTTCCCTTGGGAGACGCGTGGAGTCTGGACCTGGTAGTATTTGGCCGAAGGTTGACCATCCCATGGCCGGAGAAACCCGTATGAAATTCTTTCGTTCGAGCTTTTTCACATTGGTTGTGATGGCTCTCTTAACCGCTTGTGGTGGCACTCCCACCGACACCGACACCGACACCACGAACACNNACACGAACACTAATCNCCGTGTGATCTTGACCAATCCGTCGTTCGCGACGGACATCCAGGAAATTTTCGACCGCATA
>PAUA01000002.1 GCA_002712565.1 Gemmatimonadota bacterium
TGGCGACCAGTCATATGAGTTACCTCCGACGCCGACAGCGATACTTGTTGGAGGACCTAAGTCTACCGCTGGATAGTTGAGGGTGCAACGCTGAAGGGTCGCAGCTAGAACCAGCGGTCAGAAAGCGATACCGTATGAGCAATCAATACTGTGTGGCTCATGCTTTTTCATTTTAGGTAACACTTCCGAATGACTAAATACAACGATATTAATTTAATTGAAGTAGAAGAGTTCCTGAACTCTTGGAAGGATGGAGTGATTGATATTGGAATAGCTTATCAAGAAGGGATTGATTATAGAGAGAAGGCTAGAACTTTCATTGAAACACATTATGCTTTTGATATTGGAGAGGTTTTATTCAAGCCAACCTTTACTAATGATGTTGTCTTTAGAAATAATCTTGAAGATGCTTTGTCTTACTTTGTTTCTGGTGACATTTCAGAAGATTCTGGTTTTGCGATAAAGCCATGGGCGGATATCAAAACATCAGAAGTTAGTTTTATACTTGAAGATAATCTTTGCGCAGTAATGGGAGTGCTTAATTTAAAACCTCTAAATTTTGAAGATGAAACTAGAATTGCTTTCACTTTTATCTTAGTGAAAGACAATGATAAGTTTAAGATTAAGGTTCATCACTCCTCTGAAATAAAATAAATATCCTTAAGAATCTTCGTATTTTATTTCCTTCTTTACTAATTCTTTTTTAATAGTAATAAGTATTGTTCCACGAATCACAAACTCCTCATTGCAATTCACTCGCGTGAAGCGACTCAGTAACATCATCAGACGGCACAACCAACAAACCCCAACAGCGTAGTCGGTCTCCGAGCACTTGGCTACTGGACCAGCGTGTGAGTGGAGCAGCGCACAGCAGACCAAAAAAGATAGGCGTGAGCCACACAAAAAAGATTGGGCTTGAGAACCACGTCGCGCTCGCCCAGGCCAACCCTACGAGTGTAATTCCCCACGTCGACGTCCACGCGCCTCTCCAGCAAAGCGTGTGGTCGTCACGCACTTGTGGATCCCAGGTAACCGTGTGTCCAGTTAACACACTGAGCACTCCACGTGTGTGATACAGCATCATGACCGGTGCAAGAATAACGGCAAAGAGCATCTCCAACAGCGCACTGCAGACCAATCGGCTCGGTCCTCCATAAGAGGCAGCGTTGCGAACTAGTGCGAGGCTGAGCGCCAACAGTTTCGGCAGAAACAAAAGGACAAGGGTTACGGCTAACAGCGAAAGCAACTGATTCGGCCTCCAGATGATCAACCACGGCAACAATGCACTCACATCCAAAAGCGGCCCAATTGCCAGTGTGGGCAAGAGCACATAGGCTGTACTCGCCAGCAACATCAGAAACCAGAGAAATGAGGATACGTAACCCATCGCTCCCAGCACAAAGTGACAGCGACTGACCATGTGCAGACCGCGACTCAACACCAGTCGGAGATGTTGCAAACTACCTTGCGTCCAGCGTCGGTCACGCTTGACATACTCCACCAGATTGCTCGGTACGTCTTCGTAACTGCCACCAAGCCCTGGCGCCAGGTATACATGCCAGCCACCTTGACGTAATAAAGCAGCCTCAACAAAGTCGTGGCTGAGAATGGCTCCGCCAAACGGCGGCGCACCCGACAATGCGGGTAACCGGCAGCAATCCGTAAACGCCTGCACGCGGACTATGGCATTATGCCCCCAGTAATTTCCGGCGTCGCCCTGCCAGAAACTTTGGCCGGCGGCAAGCATGGGAGAGTAGACACTCGCAGCAAATTGCATAAACCGTCCGAACAGGGTGCGTCGGCGCGCGGGGATCGGCACGGTTTGCACCAATCCCGCTTGCGGGTTTGCTTCCATCTGCCGCACCAACGCGACGAGCGTCGATCCGGTCATGATGCTGTCCGCATCCAGCACCACCATGTAGTCGTAGCGCGCACCCCACTCACGACAAAAGTCGGCGATGTTGCCAGCCTTGCGACCATGGTTCACCAGCCGGCGACGGTAAGTGAGCGTCACTGGGCCAGACATGGTTTGACGCAAGACTGCCCACGCAGTTTCTTCCTGACGGACGATGACTGGGTCACGTGTGTCACTCAAGAGAAAGAAACCGAACTGCGCACCTTGGCCGGTACGAATCACCGACTGCACCATAGCCGTGATACCAGCCATCACCTGCTCGGGATCCTCGTGGTTGATCGGCATAACCAGTGCCGTAGTACTGGTGAGCGGTGTGTCCGCTAATTCGGCACCAGCCACGCGCCCAAGCGAGAGGGGATCGCGGTTGAACAGACACAGCACCCATCCGATGATGGCATTCCAGAACGCGATCGCAATCCAGCTGAAGGTAACGGCAAATAGGAACAGAATCACACCCTCCAGCACGGTAAAACCACTGGCTAGCATGATGTCGAACATGCCTCCAAGCCCACTAAAGCCCGTCCCAGCTACCAAGCTCATAAACACCCAGCGTCGCAATCGCAGCAATGGAATCCGCACGGCAACCGCGGGCATGTCAGTTAATGTGATCGGGGTACCAGACATAGTTCCAAGTTTCACTCAAACGGCGATCGGCCTCAGTTAAGTACAACCGCATGTCCGCCGGTTGATCTCCGGCCGGGCTGAGTACGAACGACACACGCCAACTCTGACCATCTGGAAGTCGCCGCACAATCGGATCGGTCGTCTGTCCCGTCGACGAATCCAGCACCGCATGAACTGCACTCGTGGGAATTGAATCAAGTCCAGGTATTACTTCGCCAGCGAAGTCCACAATGAACCGGCGCTGACTTCGGGGCGGCGGATCGTATTGGTTGGGTAACGCATCCCAGCCGATGCGTGTTCGGACGACGTGCGCGAGTGTCTGGGTTGCCAGACGGCTGTCAAACGTTCGCAGGCGGTACTGATACTGCCGCATATCGCCGGCGTTGAAAGGTGCGTCGGGAACCCAATAGGTCGCAATGTTGTCATTGAATTCAGAGTTGGTCGGAATCGCGAGCAGTTCAAACCCGCCCCGACCCCAAGCACCCTCTCCAACCTCAACCCAATAGCTGGGACGCTGATGATAGCGGGCTTCAAGATCCAGATAACTCGCAAACTGCCGCTCGCGTTGCACGAGCCCGAACCCTTGCGGCGTGTCATCCCGGAGTGAGGTAATCCGCAGACCGGGTCCGTTACTGAGCGGGCGCCAGATCCATTCCTCCCGAGCCGTGTGCATGAGTACACCATCCGAGTCATGTACCTGCGGCCGAAAATCGTCAAAGGCCGGAAGGCGATTTGGGCCGTATAAGAACATGCTGCTCATCGGTGCCACGCCCAGTTTCGTCACATCGTGCCGCGCATATAAATGTGCGTCGACGGTGAGCGTCGTGTGTCGAGCCGGGTCCAGATCGAATCGATAAGCGCCGGTTACCGACGGACTGTCCAGTAAGGCGAAGAATGTCAACTGCGTTGCCTCGGGGTCTGGCTGAATCAACCAGAACGTGCGAAACGCAGGAAACTCTTCACCGCTATCCAGTCCCGCATCGACCGCGAGCCCACGTGCTGATAACCCGTGCACCTGGTGGTGTCCAACCAGTCGAAAGTACGATGCACCTAAGAAAACCGCGACCTCTTCCCGATTGTCTGGTCCCCCACGTGGGTAATAGACCCGAAAGCCTGCGTGACCAATATCACCTGTGATCTGATCAGCAACTGGGGCGGCCGGGCCCACATAGCGGTACCGCGCCTGCATGAACGGCAGACGTTCAACGTCGGTGTCCTGCACCAAATGGATCTCGACTGGTTCGGTGTAGAGAAAGCCCGGGTGCAGCACTTGTACGGTGAAGCGATGTTCGTCTTGCCAGAGGGACATTTCCTGGCGGAATTGGATCGCACGATATTGCTCATAGGTCAGCGTGGTCAGCGCGGCGGGGAGAATCTGTGGCGGTGGTTCGTACTCGCGACTGGCCAAGGCCTGGGCGCGCGCGTCAACGTAGGTGAAGAGGGCCTGTTCTGGGTCGACTGCCGATGTCAGATCGGGAGGGGTAAACGATAGCGCGGATACCTCGGCGTGGTTGGTCTCTTGGCCAGACTGCGATAGTGTGGAAGGCTGCGTGCAGGCAGCGAACAACACCAATAACGGGGCGAGCATGCGGCAACAACGCATCGTTGTTTTAACGCACTCCACAATCTCGGGTCACCAACAGGGTCAGGAACCATGCTGAGTCTGCTCAGTGCCCTTCTGCTTATCAATGTACTGCTACTGACACCACGTTGGCTACTGGGTGGCCACCACCTCTCGTTGTGGATCGCTCTTGAAGCCTGGCTGATCGTCGGGTTATGTGCGCTCCTACCCAGTTCGCGTTGGCAAACCGGTGTGGCCTGCACAAGCGCCGTCGTGGTAGTGCTACTTGGTGCTCTTGGATTCTGGGATACCTTGATCCAACTCAGCCAGGCACGTCCGCTCAATCTATATCTGGATCTGGCGCTCTTACAGTCCGTCCATCACCTCATGACGAGCATCATTGGGGCCGCTGCCACCGCCGGGATCATGGTTGGTGGATGTCTTGCGGTCCTACTCGCCGTCTGGGGTCTGGCGCGACTGTTGTGTGCCCGAAGCTCCAAGAGGTGGATGCTGCGAGTACTCGGCTGGACCACAGTGACGGTGGTGTGCGTCGGACTGTTCGGCGGTCGTGTCACCGAGCTCACACGACATATGGGGTTACCCGCCGTGCAAACGGCGACAGATCAGGTCCGCCACTTCATGCGGATGATGAATGAACAGGAACGCTTTGAGGCTGAACTAACCGACGCACCCACGACCTACGCCGGCATACCAAATCTGTTGGGATCACTGCACGATCGCGACGTGCTACTGGCCTTCATTGAATCATATGGCGTGTCTGCCCTAGACGACTCACGGTACGCACCGGTTATTCAGCCACGACTGCACGAATTCGCGAGGCGGATGGCCAATGCCAACTTGCACGTGGCGACCGGGCTGTTCGTTGCACCGATTCAGGGCGGACAATCGTGGCTTGCGCACGGATCCCTCCTTAGTGGAACCTGGTTGGACAACCAACTGCGCTACGACCTCTTACTGGCGAGTGAGCGCGAAACATTGATTGACGATTTTCAGCGTGCGGGACACCTGACCGTTGCAGTCATGCCGGGCATCACCCGCGTTTGGCCAGAAGGAGCACGGCTTGGATACGATCAGATCCTGACACAGCGCAATATTGCCTATGCCGGACCACCGTTAAACTGGGTCACCATGCCAGACCAGTTTGTCTGGTCGTTCTTCGAAGACACCGTGCGGACCACTCGCACAGCCGACGCTGCGTCACACACGTCACCCATCTTCGCCGAGCTGAGCCTGATCAGCAGTCACGCGCCGTGGACTCCGATTCTTCCAGTGCTCGAGGACTGGAACAGCATTGGNGATGGNTCNGTNTTNGGACCNTGGGAACACGCCGGNGAGCGNCCCGANGATCTNTGGCGTGACCGGACNCGCATCCAAGAAGCNTATGCCCGTTCNGTCGACTATGCCTTGAATGCGATGATCGGGTACGCGGAACGCTACGTCGATGATCGGACGTTAGTGATTGTCTTGGGCGATCATCAGCCCGCACCCCTAATCACCGATGACCATGCCAGTCGAGCCGTTCCCGTGCATGTCATCAGTGGTGACCCGGACTTGATTGCACCGTTTGTCGCGTGGGGATTTGCCCGTGGCGGATTGCCCCATCCCGATCAGCCTCCGCAACGGATGGACGTCTTCCGAGATTGGTTCGTACACGCCTTTAGTCAACCAGTCACACAGGCCANCCCTTCTTTGTCGCGAGATCCGAAATGACCGACCTCGTTGCCCGCATTGCGACGTGGTTTGGGGTGTGCCGATCACTGATCATGTACTGGCGCCCTGGATATCAGCGCCACTTGTGCGACTTTTATCGCTCGATGGTCACACCCGGCGATCTGGTATTCGACGTGGGTGCTCACTTGGGGGATCGTGCTGTGGCATTTNCAACCCTCGGCGCGCGCGTTGTTGCTCTTGAACCACAACCTCAGATCGTGCCGTGGTTGCGNCGCCTGGTGCGACGGCATGATCGGATNACCATACGGGCTGAAGCAGTTGGTCGCACTCCTGGACACGCGTCACTCGCCATTAGTCGGCGCACACCCACGCTGTCGACGCTAGCCACTACGTGGCGACAAACACTACCAACCGTTAACCAAAGTTTTCGCCACGTCCGTTGGGAAGAACATGGGGTGGTCCNAGTCGTAACGTTGGATCANTTGATNAGCCTGTACGGTGTCCCGCAATTCTGCAAAATNGACGTNGAGGGNTACGAAGCCGAAGTCCTAGCNGGAGTCACNCAACCGTTGCCCCAAGTNTCCATCGAATTTGTGCAGGGTGGACTAGATGTGGCCTTGTCATGCTTGCAACGTTTAACGGAGTTAGGAGTGTATGAGTTTAACGCTGTATCGGGCGAAGAACGTCGCTTCCTCTTCGATGGCTGGCTGACCCGTGACCGGATGACAGCCTGGTTACAAAGCGGGGCGAGCAACTTGTCATCAGGAGATTTATACGCCAGACTGCTATCCACACCCGCCCATGACACACAGGACCATTCACGGATCAGTCGAACCTGATAGGTCGATTCCGCACTGGCACGCCCTGACCAACGCCGAAGCGAAAGACGTCGTGGCTCAGGACCCGGTGTTGATTCTTCCACTCGCGGCCACGGAACAACATGGTCCCCATCTTCCACCCTCCACGGATGTAGACATTGGGCTAGGCCTCCTCTCCAGTGCCTTCCGTCAACTGCCGGACAATTTTCCGGCGTGGGTCTTGCCAATGCAAGCCGTGGGTGCCAGTCGTGAACACGCGCGCTTCCCAGCAACCGTCAGCGTCACTCACGAACAACTAAGCCAGCGTATTTACGAAACCGGGAGCACTGTGGCAGCATGCGGCGTCAAACGTCTTCTCCTAGCCAATAGTCATGGAGGTAACCCTCCCGCAATGGCTGCGGCGGGGCTGCGACTGCGCGAAGAGCATAACCTGCTGGTCGTCCACGCCAATTACTTTCGCTTTCCGCGGCCGGTGGATGTAAAACTGCCCGCTGCCGAATGGCGTCACGGATTTCATGGCGGCGCCGTTGAAACCGCGATGATGTTACATCTGCATCCCGAACGCGTGCGGCTCGACACCCTGCCACATAACAGGTCACTGGGACAGGATTTAGCTGCCACCTTACAGTTCCTGAGCCCTGAAGGTTCAACAGCGTCTTTTTCATGGCTCGCTGGCGATCTTCATCCGTCTGGTGTCACAGGAGATACACGCTTGGCAGATGCCGACATGGGCCAACGTCTTGTGACGTCTTACGGAACGGTACTCGCGAGAATCATCGAAGACGCAAAGGCCTTCCCCGTGGAACGCTTAGTCTGATCAGGCCGTGATCCTATTTGCCAGTCGCCGCGCCAGACAGGAGCTCGGAAAGCCAGTGTCCGGACCGGGTCGCCTTCGTTTTGACGTACGACAGATTGTAGTCGTTGAGGGTTCCATAGATAGGTTGCCGATCGACCACCTGGATACCGGCGTCCCGAACGGCTTGTACCTTGTTGGGGTTATTCGTTAAGAGTTGCACACGCTCGATCTGTAGGTGCTGCAACATCTGCACCGCTGCATCGAATTGTCGCTCATCGGCATCAAAGCCCAACGTGTTGTCTGCCTCGACTGTATCCAGGTTCTGCTGCTGTAAGGAGTACGCACGGAGCTTGTTGCCAAGGCCGATACCTCGCCCCTCTTGTGCAAGATATAGCAGCACACCGCCGCCGTGCGCTGCAAAGTGACGCAAACTGCCACGTAATTGCTCGCCACAGTCGCAACGGAGGCTTCCAAAAAGATCGCCAGTGAAGCAGGCGGAGTGGATTCGTACAGGCACCGGGTCGGGCCAGTGTTCTCGCGACCCGATCAACACCGCCACGTGTTCAAAAATTCCGTTGGCTTCACGAAACAACATGAAGCGGGTGTCCTCTATCTCCGCGAGTGGAACGGGTCCGTCACTGACATGTGTCAACACCACCGGGGAGTCAGCAGTCATCGCGTCGATGTGTGCGGTCGTCGCAGCGAGAATGCTGCCATTCTCAAGAAATGTTCGCACGGCCGGTACTTTGTCCGCATCCACAGGCGCGCTCACAATGGCGGGGAGTAACCGAGCGAGTCGAGCCAATGTAATACCGCCAGCTTCAGGCGCCGAAGCTGCTCGTAGATCAAGCGAGTCTGTGGTGTATGTCTCTCGTGCGCTGGACAGATGCAAAATCTGGTCCGGCCGTATTTCATCAGTGAGCCCAATGCTCACCCCGCCGCTGCGTTGATGGGTCAGCGGACTACATGCTGCATCGATGGCGCGGGTGAAACCCATTACCTCAGCGCGATGGTGTGTGACGACTAGACGAACGGGTTTATTATGGAACTGCTGGATCTGGGTGAGAGTCTCAAGAGTGAGACCCTCCACGGTGGCGACCAATGTGGGTTCGGACTCCTGGCCGTGTGGCCTGGTGACCAACAAGGGGCGACCGCGCCCAAGCTCAAATAACCCGCGTTCAGCGTCGTGCATGTTGTATCCAGCGTGGCGAATAATAAAGTGTTGCGCGAATGAAAACTATTGACGAACGGACCGCCTGGCATCTCCTTCGCGCCGTGCCTCCAGGGTGCACGGTCAAAAACCCGTCCGCTCGCATCTACCATCATTCCAGTCCGGATGTCTGGTTGCAAGTCCAGACTGGTGGTGTATGGGAAGCCTCAGCCCCCGCGACTCACGAGGCACGTGTTCTGCTCGATCTGTTCTTGCCACTTCAGCTACAGACTGAACTCGTAATCGCGCAGACCGGACAGAGCCTTGATGGGCGCATCGCTACCGAAAGCGGTCACTCCCACTACGTGACTGGCGCGGCCGATATTCGTCGACTGCACCGACTGAGGGCGATCGTGGATGCTGTCGTTGTGGGAGCTGGNACGGTGGCTGCTGACGATCCACATTTGACCGTCCGTGCAGTCGACGGGAACAACCCTGTTCGGGTGGTGCTTGATCCAAAGAACCGCTTGGACAGAAACAAGCATGTTTTCTCTGATGGGGCTGCGCGTACTTTGGTGATTCATCAAACCTCCGACCATGCGAACCGCGCAGCCAGTCCGCAGAACGGTGACACTCTTCTGTTGCCAATAGTCAACACGAGGGCGACTAACAACCCTGATGGGTTCGCCAGCTTTGATCCAAAGGTGATTCTAGAAGCCCTTAATGTCCGCGGGTATAAGCGCATTCTGATTGAAGGAGGTGGCATCACAATCTCTCGCTTTCTTCAAGCGGATGTCCTCGATCGCTTACACGTCACGGTTGCGCCATTGCTCATCGGGTCGGGCAGACCGGCACTNAGCTTGACTCCGATCGCGTCATTACAGCAGGCGCTTCGGCCANCATGCCGTCACTTTCATCTCGGCGAGGATGTGTTGTTCGATCTNGACCTCAGACAACCTTCCGATCTGNAGGAAGAGCCAGTAAATCTAAATGNNCCACGACCAGACTGAAACGACCNCTGTCAATATTCTCTCGTCGTCTATNNGCCCACTCGCGAATCCTGTNNGCCTCGGTAGAGGNTTCGACCTCGAGAGCCGCTTCTTCCCACGTACTGAGCAACCGTCGAACCAAGCGGGAGTCTTTTAAACCGAGGCACCACGGACTTGGTCGATGCCACGTCCGGTAACCGGCCGCCTTGAATAGCGCCTCGGCAACAGCGCTAGCTGTCGGTCCAAGGGCTGGCCCCAGCCCCTTATCCAGAAGCTGATGCTGATTAAGAGCCTGTCGGACTAGGGTATCGTCTGAATGGTCGTCTGGAAGAGGACGCGTCTCCGAGGGGTCAGTGTCGTGCGTGTTGACGTGAAACCACTGGAGATCACCACTGTAGGTTAAGCCGAAAAGCACACCGCAGCGTGCCGTTTCAACGGCGCACACTAGGCGCTCTAACCAAGCGTGTGAAACTAGATCGAGCAACGCAGATCCAGTCACCAAATCGGTTTCTTTAATCAGGTTGATTCCTTCATCAGCAAGATCACCATGCACGCACCGAACTCCTTGGACTCCTTCCGGGATGTCAACCGCTGCAAGTAGTGACGCATCACTGTCAATCAACGTCCACTCCTGATCAGCAGCAATTTTTGGTGCCAAGTAGCGAAGATTGGAACCGGTACCACTCCCGAGATCAAGAATGCGTGACCAACCATAGTTGAGCCAGGCAGTTTGCAATGGCAACAAAAGGTCTGATGATCGGGAACGGTGGTCCACGGGTTCACGCAACCGCAACCACTCAGCATCAAAATGTTGCCTAGGACTCATCAGGTGCCAATTCCAGCATGGCCGCCGCGAACACGCGACCCGCTTGATCCCAACTCGGCAAAGACGAAGCATGGCGGCGGGCAGCCGCTCCGATCATGTTGCGCCGAACCTGACCTGCCTCACCCACCAAGAGCGCGCGAAGCGCGCCGGCTAACAATTCTGGGTTCCCAGGTTCCACCAACATGCCAGTGTCTGGAGGAACGGTGCTGGGAATCGCACCAGCAGTGGTGCTGACAATCGGGAGTCCTCGCGCCATAGCCTCTACCAGCACCAGGCCATATCCTTCGTAATGGGATGGCAGGACAAAGACTGAACTGGTGTCGTAGAAATCGTTTACGACATCTGTACTGCATTCCCCAGGGAAACAGATTCGTCCAGAAAGTCCATTCGTCCGAGCCTGCTNCTGGACCAACGCAGCATAAGTCGGCGCCCGTGTAAGACTGCCTACACAGACACAAGTCCACGAGATTTCCCGAAGCCGAGCCAACGCATGAATCAACACCTCGTGGCCTTTGCGAGGAATCACGGATGCAACACATAACAGGCTCGGGGGATCACCGCAAGATGGTCCTTGCGCCAACCTCGCGGGATCGTTTCCGGGTGATACCACGCGCACAGATGACGTTGGTACGCCATACGTGTCCATTTGCTTTGCCGTAAACGCGCTCGTCACGACTACACCCCTGCAGGCTGTGAGCGCTTCGCGTTCGCGGGTCGCTAACTGCTGCCTTGTTTGATCGGCAAGTCCNGTCTCCTCAGCAAGAGGATGATGGATCAGACCCAAGATTCGTAGCCGAGAGCTGTGGGTGTCTGCCAGGTCCGCGAACCCAGCCAAGGCTAACCCGTCGATCACCACCCGGGCACCATCAGGACACGCCTCCAAAGTTTGAGTGATACTCGCCCGCGCTTGATTATCCACTACGGGGAACGCGCCTTCGAGATTGTGGACTGTTACGCGCCACGCTCGCTGACGAAGTTCGTTCACGATGCGCGCATCGTACAAATACCCACCGGTGTTTTGGGCGAGCGACCCTGGAACGACCAGATGCAGTTCGGCTGCAGTCACACCTCGCCTTCGAAGCTAGCCCAAGCGACGGGAGATTCTTTTAAGGTGACGCAGAGCGTGGTCACCCCGCGCGCGTTGTCNCCNAGCGTCCCGTCATGAATGGCCTGCACAAGGCGGTCAAAGATTTCTCGTGCGAGAAATTCCGTGGTCGTATTGCTTCCGTTGAAACGAGGCTCGTCGTCGAGGTTGCGGTAATTGAGATCCGCCAGTATTGCTTTAAGGCACGTACTGGCCTGACCAATATCCACAACTAAACCATCCGCATCCAGAATCGGACGACGGAACGTTGCATCAACCACATATGTCGCACCGTGCAAGTTTTGCGCAGGGCCGAATACCANGCCGCGCAAACTGTGGGCAATCATAAAATGGTCGCAAACATTCAAACTNTACACGGCTGACNCCTCCTAATAACAGATGCGGTGGCAGAGTGTAGTCCCTGGATCCTGACTCAGTCTTGCCATCACTTCAGGTAGTTCTTCGAACGGACTTTCTCCCGTGATCAATGCATCAAGGTGTCCATCGCGAAGTAACTCCATCGCTAAAGCCATCCGGCGCGCCCGATTCCACCGCGGCGTTTGATTCGGATTCAGCCGTCCTACCTGGCTGCTCTTGAGCGTCAGACGGCGCGAATGAAACGCTTCGCCTAAAGGTAGCGAAACGGATTGATTGCCATACCAACTGACATCGACGATTGTGGCTTCGTGGCCTGCAACAACCAGTGCATCTCGAAGTCCCTCAGGTTGCCCACTCGCATGGATAACCAAATCCGCCTCAGTATCTGCAGGTACCGCAGTAACAAGCTGAATGCCAAGTTCAGCGGCTACTTTTTTACGCGTCGGGTTGACATCGACCGCCACCACCTTGGCGCCAGGTAGTTGCCGGCACAACCAGCTAATTAGCAAGCCGACTACGCCCGCGCCAACAACCACAATGTAATCACCGACAGCAGGCTGTGCATCCCAGACAGCATTTACAGCGGTTTCCATGTTCGCCGCCAGCACCGCTCGACTCGCGGGGACATCACTTGGAACGGGAGTTAGTGCGTCTGGGTTGATCCAGTATCGATCCTGATGCGGATAAAGACAGAAGACGGTTTGACCTGCAAGGTCGGCTGGCGTATGTCTGTCGGNTTGTACTTCTCCGACACTGTTATAGCCATACTTCACAGGCCCAGGAAAATCACCTTCCTGGAATGGGGCACGCATCGGCTGATACTGCGATGGTGGCACTTGGCCTCCAAAAACCAAAGACTCGGTTCCGCGACTAATTCCAGAAAAAAGTGTGCGAACTTGCACCTCATTCGGTTGCCTGTGAGGCAGGGATGCTGTCACTATTTCACCGTGGCCAGGGGCCTGGATCCAAAATTGCCGTGCAGTGTTAATCTCCGACATAGTGTTGTCGCTTTTCAGTACAGACCATAACCTATTAGTGATGGTATCCGTAACTCATAACGTCCAGTTTCAGTCCAAGGGCAGCCCGATGCGCTTAGCAATTCTTGATCTGTTGAGGCTAGGGCTACCTCTCGTTCTGATGTTTACTGCAGTGACTAAGTGGCGTTTTGACTTACCAATTGCCTATCTGCTTCATGCGATCGTGCTGTACGTAATCATGGCCGGCTTAATTCTGTGGCATGCACCAACCGAGTTTCCCAGGCCTGGACTCGGTATAGCGAATCGCATCACTTTAATCCGAGCGAGTCTAGTTCTNCCGGTAGTTCCACTACTGTTTCAACCGGGAATGCTAAACGATGCCGGATATTGGTGGATCATCGTCATGTCGATTATCGCCATGGCGTGTGACGGACTAGACGGCTGGATTGCGCGGAGGTCAGGCACTTCGACGGTGTTCGGTGGTCGGTTCGACATGGAACTCGATGCGCTGTTGATTCTAGCGCTGTCAGCGCTGGTTGCATTGAGTGGAAAGGTCGGAACCTGGGTGCTCTTCATCGGTGCCATGCGCTACCTATTTGTGATGGCTGGCTGGTTATGGCCGCGCCTGCAAGGCACTCTGCCGCATAGTCAACGCCGAAAGACTGTCTGTGTGCTCCAGGGGGNGGCGTTGCTGATTGGCCTGGCTCCCCTTACTTCAACTCCGATTGCGGCAACTGCCACTGGGAGCACACTTGCCATGCTATTTGTTTCGTTCGCGATTGATACAAAGTGGCTAATTGCAGAATCGCCACGTTAGCTTAACTCAGCTATCTAGATCCGATAGAGTTGGCGGAGGGACAGGGATTCGAACCCTGGAGACGGTTTCCCGCCTAACGGTTTTCAAGACCGCCGCCTTCAACCGCTCGGCCATCCCTCCTGAAAAGCCTCTCTTGAATCTTCTGTTTTCCCGACGTGGACTTTTGGTGCCTCCAGTCCACGTTCCGGCTTAGCCCGTGGGCTCCACTACTTCTTGCCCGTCCATAAACGGTTGAAGCACCTTCGGAATGACCACTGAGCCATCTTTTTGCTGACCATTCTCAAGAATCGCTATAAACGTGCGCCCAACAGCCAGGCCGGAACCATTGAGNGTATGTACGAACCGAAGCTTACCAGACCCTTCGGGACGGAACTTGATGTTAGCGCGTCGAGCTTGGAATGCTTCTGTGTTGCTACACGAAGAAATCTCACGATAACCCTGCTGCCCCGGCAGCCACACTTCAAGGTCATACGTCTTTGCAGCCGCAAAGCCCATATCACCCGCGCACAGTATTACTCGTCGATAAGGTAACTCAAGTTTCTCAAGTACCATTTCGGCATGGCGAGTGAGCGTCTCGTGCTCGTCATACGACTGCTCTGGCGTCGTAAACTTGAATAATTCCACCTTTTCAAATTGATGCTGTCGGATGAGCCCCCGCACATCTTTCCCGTACGAACCAGCTTCACTGCGAAAACATGGGGTATAGGCCACATAACTCAACGGCAACCGGCGGCCGTCAAGAACTTCGTCGCGATGAAGATTCGCAAGTGGGACTTCAGCGGTCGGAATGAGATACAAATTGCGATCGCCGACTACCTTAAATAGGTCATCTTCGAATTTTGGTAAGTTTCCAGTTCCGAGTAAGGCCTGANCTTTAACNAAAAATGGCGTTGCTGTCTCAGTGTAACCGTGTTCGTGTGTATGGAGTGCCAACATAAAATTAATGAGAGCGCGGTTGAGTNTNGCACCGTCACCAAACAGCACCGCGAAGCGTGANCCCGACATCTTTGCTGCGCGCTCGAAATCGAGCACGCCCAATGCCGGCCCGAGATCCCAATGGGCCTTCGGTGTGAAGNTNAACTGTCTTGGGTCCCCCCAGCGACTGATTTCCTGATTATCGGTTTCCTCTGCACCGGGCGGCACACTAGCATGGGGGATATTTGGCAGTTGGAGCAGGAGATCGCGGTACTCTTGTTCGACCTTCTTAAGTTTTTCTTCTTGNTTTTTGATCTCGTTGCCGTATGTTTGGCCTTGTTTCAGGAGCGCAGCTGCATCCTCCCCTGCCGATTTGGCAGCCGCAATCTTGGCACTCAATTCCTTGCGAAGACGTCTCGCCGTCTCAAGTTCTGGAATAATAGACAAGCGCTCAGCGCCATACCGCTTGAGAGAGGCAAACTCGTCTTGTAGCTTTGCGGCGCGTACGCCTAATTGGGCTTTAGTTTCATCGAGCTGATTTTTGACTAGTATTGGATCGAGCATGACGCCATTGTAAATCGTTTATTCTAGAAGCAAAACCTGAGGTACCATGCCAGCCGAGGAGGCACGTGTGACAGTCCAGATTCGTAAAGCTGTGTTTCCGGCAGCCGGGCTTGGGTCTAGGTTTCTACCGGCGACTAAAGCACAGCCAAAAGAAATGTTGCCGCTGGTCGATAAACCTATTATCCAGTACGGCGTAGAAGAAGCGCTTGCGTCGGGTGCTGACCAGATTATTGTGGTTGCTGGTAAGTACCAGCATGTTATAGAGGCCCACTTCACTCCCAATAAACCACTGGAAGACTTTTTAGAGTCCCAAGGCAAGATTGACCTTTTGGCCGAATTACGTGCAGTCCCCTGTCCTGCAGCATTCACATCGGTCCTGGAGGCTACGCCCCTAGGACTTGGTCACGCAGTTCTCGCGGCACGGGAGGCGGTCGGCGACGAACCATTTATCGTCATTTTGAGCGATGACGTGATTGACGCGCAACCTCCCGCGACGCGCCAACTCATTAATGTGTACAACGATCTCCAGAGTCCTGTGCTCGCTGTCGAACGCCTCCCGGCTGATCAACTTAGCCATTACGGTGTTATCGATGCCGAACAGATTCGAGACCGAGTGTATAAGATTCGCGATTTGATCGAGAAACCGAAGAGCGACGAAGCCCCGTCTGACCTCGCTATCATCGGACGATACGTGTTGACTCCGAATATTTTTCCAATCATTGACACGACGCAACCAGACACCAAGGGCGAAATTCAGCTCACCGATGCCCTCCGTGAGTTGTTGCGTACTCAACCAATCTATGCCTATGAAATTAATGGTGTTCGGCACGACACTGGCAATAAACCTGGATTTCTCCGCGCAACCAACTATTTCGCCCAGCGACAATCCGATCTTGACGGAGCTTTTTGAAAGCCTGTCCTTACCTAGAAGGCTTCTTTGAGGAGGTTTTTTCGGCTGAGGAAGCCCCGGATGATGCTGAATTAGACTTGGTTGACTGAGTCGATGTCTTACTAGTCGCTTTGCCTGAGTCTCCACCAGTGCTTGTCCCTGACGCTGCCTTGTCCTGCGAACCTTTCGCCGGAGCGGGTTTTGAACCTGCAGAATCTTTTTTTGCGTAGTCAGTTACGTACCAGCCACTGCCCTTAAACCGAATGGCGGGCGCAGACATGAGTTTGCGGACTGAGCCTCCGCATTTCGAACAGGTGGTCACTGGCGGATCGGCCAATTTACGGATTAATTCAAATTGGAGACCGCACTTGTCACATTTGTATTCGTAAAGAGGCATTTCTTAATTTGTTGATAATTTCCTGATAGTAGTGGGATGCTCTCAGAATTGTCAACGACACAACACCTGTGGGAAAGGTTTAATCCAATAGGTTTCCATCGTTCTGGCCAAGCATTAGTTTCCGGTGCATCCAAAATGGCACGGCCCCATTGGACAACACTGTGTCGTGGAAGTCTTTCAGAGAATAGCCCGCTGGGCGATGAGCTTCATAATCCGTGCGCAACCTTAGCAACATCAACTTACCTACAGCGTACACGATATAACTTGGATCAAAGGTGCCTCGCTCCGCCTCCTGACGCGCGTTCCCTTCTTCAAGAAAAGCCTCATCGCGAAAAAACCGGACCCCCTGCTCCACCGAATAGTCCTCCGCGTGTAGCTTGATACCCACGACAAGCCGCGCGAGTCTAATCAGAGCTTCGGCAAGTTGCCCCAAGCGAATATGGTCATCGCCTCGACCGAATCCCGCATCTATCATCATCTCTTCGCAATAGTGCGCCCAACCCTCAATAAAAGACGACGCTGAAAACAAGATCGATTTGCGGGATTTCGATTTAACCTGCCTCAAGTGCTGGAAGTGCAAAAAGTGCCCCGGAACGGCTTCGTGAATCGACACACACCAAAGCGCACCGTGGGAAAAATCTCGAAGGTGTGCATTTTGACGATCCGCAGGCCAGTTCGGGTCGGCGGCAGTAATGTAATAGTATGCGCGATCTGGGTTTAATTCGAATGGCCCAGGTGTCCACATGCTGGCAAACGTCCATCGGAAAAACTCTGGAGTTGGCGCAACAACGAGGGACTCGCTTTGCGGGATCGAGACAATAGCGTTTCGCTCAACGAACTTAGATAATTCCTCGACTTGTTGACTGACAACCGGCACAAGTTCAGCGTTACTTGGATGATCGTCTTTCACACGACTCCACGCATCGTAAGGATCTTTGCCATTTAGGCGGCCCGCAACGCGTCGAAATTCTTCTTGCGTTTCGCGTAACTCCCGCATGCCGATGGCCAGCAATTGATCAACCTCTAACGTAATGCCTTCTTCCAGGCGCAACTTTTCTTCGAAATGCTTGCGGCCCAAACGAAAGGATCCTCGGCATCGCGGCGCTAGGTCATCTCGTAGATATTCAAGGTACCTTTGGATGGTCTGACTTGCTTCTGTCGATGCGTCAGCAAGATCGCCGAGCAAGTGCGGATCGTCGAGTGCAGATAAAGCTTTTGGTAGGTCGCGTTCAATGAACGTTAGCGTTCCTTCAAAAGCTGTTGCTCCGATCTTAACGAAAATACCNGGTGGATCATCAATNTTGGTGCGGGCGGCCTCTATGAATCTCGGAACCTGTCGAAGTTTCGAGAGAATGCGNCGGGCACGCTCTTCGACTGGTGCGTAAGGAAAGAGCATTTGCCCTGCAAGACTCATTGCTAGNGTCTCGGCATATTTACGGGGCTCGCGCTTCCAACTCTGCAATTCTTCTTGCTCAAAGATCCGCCCGCGCACATTATCTTCAAGCATCCGTCGCTCGAGGCGTTCGACAGACGTGAGCCCCTCCGACCCAATAGCTTCAAAACGGCGCCGAAAGCCTCCGAGTTCACGCCCTTGGGCCTCCAGCGCTCCCGCACTAGGATTTTCCAATAGATCATCATTGGTGTGGATGCCATCGAACGCTGCATCCGTAGGGTACATTTCGTAGAGATAGGACAGATATTCCTCCACAAGATGCGTCAAAGGTTCAGCTGACTGTNTCGNTCTGTTCATTGGGCTCGATTTGGTTCATCACCNNCGAAATCACTCCAAATGGTACAATAGCTCNACACGACGTCNAGTTCTGTTTTCTGCTATTTTCCTGAATCACGCGTTCGCANAAGCGTACGGTACTCANCATGTCCGGNACNCTCTACGTGGTNGCCACGCCAATTGGCAACCTGGAAGACATCTCGTTTCGAGCCCTACGCGTATTACGAGAGGTGAGCCTAATTGCAGCCGAGGACACACGCCGAACTGCCAAATTGCTTCAACATTACTCGATTCTCACNCCAACTACGAGTTTTCATGCCCACAACGAAAAACGTAAACAGGCTNTGTTACTTAACAAGCTGAATAATGATCAGGCAATTGCCCTAGTGTCTGATGCTGGAACACCAACAATTTCAGATCCTGGTGCACTTATCNTCGCTGCTGCGACTGAAGCTGGAATTCGAGTCGAAGTAATACCTGGACCGAGTGCCGTCATCACGGCCATTTCGGCATCTGGTCTTTTAACTGGANCTTTTACCTTTGTAGGGTTCTCTCCAAGTAGGTTAAAAGACAGAATTCCTTGGCTTAACGAGCTGACCAGTGAAGAGCGTGCCATCGTTTTCTTTGAGTCACCTCATAGAATAAGGACCACACTCGAACAGATGCAACATATTATGAATGACAGAGATATCGTAATAGCGCGTGAAATGACGAAGGTTCACGAGGAATTGGTCAAAGGACCTATTTCTGAAGTCTTGAAGTCGCTCAGCTCAAAGGTTAAGGGTGAAATTACTGTAGTCATACAACCTAAACACTTATCTTCTAAGAAAAAGAGCCCGCCGACAACTGAACAGATATGGAAAGAATTCCGTCACTTAACAGAACAGTTAGGTCTTGGAAAGCGAGCATCAATCTCTCGAATTGCAAAATCTCATGATATGAAGTCACGTGATATTTACTCAGCAATTGTAAAGGCCAAAACATAGGTTAAATAACCAATAAAGTGTTGATTCTCTTTAATAATTTTCGTGATTTTTTCGTCTTCTTGACCGAGAGGAGTGCTTCTGCTAATGTAGCGCGGCTCGAAGATGGTTTTTCGCGTATTCTTCGCCTTAACTTAATGGCACACCAACACTAACGTAGGAGGCCCGATGGCAAAAGAGCGCCGTACCGACACTAAGACAAAGAAGACGGCAGCTACCAGGAAAGCTCGGTCGAGTCCAAAAGTGAAAGCTTCCTCGAAAACAGTTCGACCGTCTGGAGTAGACGCTAAGCGAACGAGCTATCTNGAGGCAGTCAAACTTTATGAAAAAGGACTCGAAGCTCTCCAGAAGCGTAATTTCACTGGTGCATCTTCGGCGCTACAAGCTGTCCTTGACGAACACAGTGACGAGAGGGAACTACACGAACGTGTTCGAATTTACCTAAAGATCTGTGAACGGGAACTGGCTCCCCTCTCTGCCGAACCCCAAACCCAAGAGGAACTNGTATTGGCCGCGACGATGGCTCTCAACGAACATGAAACCGAAAAAGCGCTGGGATATTTGGAGCAGGCTGTCAGAGAGAATCCTTCTGCTGACGGAGCGTACTACATGCTTGCTGTGCTTTTTGCTCAACAAGGCAACGCCGAACAGGCACTACCACACCTAGGCCGCGCGATTGAACTTGATTCAGAGAATCGTCTTGTGGCACTGCAAGAAGTCGATTTCGAGATATTTAAAGATGAAATAGAGTTTCAGACACTCGTCGCGGAGCCACCACCCTCACCGTCGGAGTAACGACGATCGGTATTCTAGATTCGAGCCCTTCGAGTGAAGCTCCGTCACAGAAGTGCAACATAATCGCTGGGCTCGATCTACACTGTGACTGTGATTCAGACTCGAAACTCCACAACCAACACGCACATTGTAGTATTGGCCGCTGGTCAAGGCGCTAGAATGAAGTCTTCCCTGCCGAAGGTGCTTCACACCGTTGCTGGCTTGCCGATTATTGTTCACGTTTTACGCGCAATCGAACCTCTCAAAGCAAGCTCAATTGCAGTAGTCGTGGGACACAAGGCCGACCTCGTAGAAGATGCGCTCGCTGATCGAGCTTCGATTCAATTTGTGCACCAAGAACCCCAGCTTGGAACCGGACACGGACTTTTGCAAGCCGAATCACTCTTGGCTGGTGCAACCGGCACCCTTTTGCTTCTTGCCGGTGATGTTCCTCTTGTACGTCCGTCGACCCTAAGAGACCTTTTAGAGACTCATCGAGCGGCGGCGGCAGGACTGACCGTGCTAACAGCCAACGTGGCACGCCCTTACGGATATGGCCGCATCTTGCGCCGTAACGGCCAATTAATCGGTATTGTTGAGGAGCGAGATGCGACCGACAAACAACGTAAGATCCGAGAAATAAACAGTGGGATCTACGCGTTCGAACTGGCACCCCTTTTCGATTCACTGAAACAACTTGCGGCAGAAAATGAGCAAGGCGAGTACTATTTGCCCGATATTGTCTCAANCTACCAGCGACTGAATNTNCCGATCGAGACGCTCACGCTGGAGCATGCGGACGAGATTCAGGGCATCAACAGCCAGGGGGAATTGGCGGAGGTGAATGCAATCGTGCGACAAGGTAAAAACGAAGAACTCATGGCAGCTGGCGTGACCATTGACAATCCTGCGTCAACGTTTGTGGACGCAGATGTAACGGTGGGNCCTGATACCGTGCTCCATCCGGGGGTTATACTGGAAGGACAAACTCGTATCGGTGCCGCCTGTGAGATTCATAGCGGTTCTCGAATTGTTGACTCGACACTTGAAGACGGCGTCACCATCCAAAATCATTGTGTAATTACTGGATCGCGGATCGCAAAAGGCGCACGGATTGGCCCCTTTGCCCACCTGCGTCCCGAAAGTGACATTGGCGCCGAGGTGAAGATTGGCAACTTCGTGGAAATTAAGAAAGCTGCGATCGGCGCAGGGACAAAAGCGAGTCACCTCGCCTATCTGGGTGATGCGACAATCGGCCAAAAGGTGAATGTCGGTGCTGGCACGATCATTTGCAACTACGATGGTACCAAGAAACATCAAACCGTCATCGAAGACGGCGCATTTATCGGCAGTGATTCGCAACTGATCGCACCGGTAACCGTCGGGAAGGGCGCCTATGTAGCCTCGGGGTCATCCATCACCGATGACGTGCCGGCCGGCGCACTAGCTGTCGCACGGGGCCGACAGGTCAACAAGCCAGGATGGACTGAGAAGAAGCGTTCGTGAAAGTGCACACACATCGCGAGGGGTCACTGCCATGTGCGGCATCATCGGTTATCTAGGATCGAAACCAGCCTTACCGATCATTCTTGACGGTCTTCGTCGACTCGAGTACCGCGGGTACGACTCGGCAGGTATCGCACTCGTGCGTCAGGGCACAATCGAGCGACGGCGTATGGCTGGCAAGCTGGCGCGTCTTGAAGAGACACTAACCGAACAGCCGGTTGATGGCGATTACGGTATAGGGCACACCCGCTGGGCAACGCACGGCCGGCCAAACGAAGAAAACGCTCATCCTCATGTGGATTGTTCTGGTCGTCTCGTGGTGGTCCATAACGGGATCATCGAAAACTATCTTGANCTCAAGCAANAACTGCAACACGACGGACACCAGTTCANGACTGAGACTGACACGGAAACGATTGCGCATCTGGTTGAGCGCGAAATGCGTGACGACGGCCTCGCGCCTGCAGTCCGGCGCGCGCTCGGTTCTATGCGCGGGATGTTTGCGATCGCAATTATTTCTGCAGACGACCCCGGCACCATCGTCGCGGCCCGTCAAGGTCCTCCGATTGTGATCGGTCAAGGCGAAGATGGGTCCTTTATCGCTTCCGATGTCACNGCGGTGCTCAACCATACTCGTAACATCGTCTTTCTTGGCGATGGCGAGATGGCCATCATTANTCGCGAAGGTCCGACCTATACCGACTTTCAAGGGAAATCACTTGCTCTTGAACCACAACGTGTGCGCTGGGATGCTGTGTCGGCAGAAAAATCTGGTTACAAACACTTCATGCAGAAAGAGATTCGGGAACAACCCGATGCGATTCGAGAGACGTTATTAAGTCGACTCTCGCTTGAAAATCNAAGTGTCGTGCTCAATGACCTAGGCACTTCGGACCNGNAGCTTCGTGAAATNGAACGGGTGGTGATACTCGCATGTGGTACCTCCTGGCATGCAGGGCTTGTCGGAAAATTCCTGATTGAACACCTCGCGCAGCTCCCTGTAGAAGTCGACTACAGTTCGGAGTCTCGTTATCGCGATCCAATCATCAACCCAAAAACACTTACTATCGCAATCACACAGTCAGGTGAAACGGCCGACACCTTGGCCGCGCTGCGGGAAGCCAANCGNAAGGGTGGCCGCAGCTTGGCGGTCTGTAATGTCGTCAACAGTATGGTCTCCAGGGAGGCCGATGGGACTATTTACACCCATGCAGGCCCAGAGATCGGGGTCGCATCTACCAAGGCATTCGTAACGCAACTGGTGGTACTTCATTTAATCGCGCTCTACCTTGCTGGGTTGCACGATCGAATCTCGTCGCAGGACGCTCAGTCACTCCTGTCAGCGCTCACCCAATTGCCGCGATTGGTGGAAGAGACCCTTGCGCTCGACGACAGGATGAAAAAAATCGCTGAACGTGTTTATCGATGCAATGACTTTCTGTATTTAGGGCGCGGGATTCATTATCCCATCGCCCTAGAAGGTGCACTCAAGTTAAAGGAAATTTCCTACGTGCACGCCGAAGGGTACCCCGCTGGGGAAATGAAGCACGGGCCGATCGCCTTGCTTGAAGAAGGCGTTCCTGTCGTTGGCATCGCACCCCACGATCATGTCTTTGAAAAGATGGTTGGCAATTTACACGAAGCCAAGGCGCGAGGGGCAACGCTCGTCGTCTTGACGAACGATACGGATAACGGTTTTGAATCGCTGCTGGATCCATCACAAGACCATCTCGTCACGGTGCCGACGACACACCCCCTTATTATGCCGGTGCTGATGACCGTTCCCTTGCAACTGCTCGCTTATCACGTCGCCGTTAAACGCGGGTGCGACGTTGACCAACCGCGTAATCTGGCCAAAAGTGTCACCGTGGAGTAATTCAAAACAGTAAATTAACATGAAAACACTGCGCTTTTTTCTAACGTGGGCGTTTGGATTTTTTGTTTTACTTTCCTTTGATTTGTTTATGGAAGGCATCGTATTCGAATGGTTAGAATGGAACGGAACAACAAAAAATGATTGGTTCTTTGCTTTATGGTGGGGCGCTGTTGCTGTTTGGTTCTTATATGGAATAGCAATGTTATCCAAAAAGTGGAGTAGCAAAAGAATGAAAAGGAAATCAACTGCACCTCCAAACCTTTCAAGGCGTGATTTTAATAAGCGTCTTCTGATTGCTGGCTCGTGTTTAGGAATCGGTCCGGCTTTACTCACCCATCGTAGTTTCGCCCAGACGTCACAGGATTTGAAGATTGGCATCATTGGTTCGGGACGAATCGGTGGAGCCATTGGAATTCGCTGGGCTGAAGCAGGGCACCAGGTTCTCTTTTCATCACGCCACCCAGACGAATTAACAGACTTGATCAAACAAGCAGGGGAAAACGCCAGCGCCGGGTTTCCAGCTGAGGCAGCAGCGTTTGGTGACGTGGTGTTCATAGCCGTGCCCTATCACGCCTTGCCACAAGTGGGTGAGGACTACGCACACCTTATGCAAAATAAAGTGGTTATTGACTGCGGCAATCCTCGGGCTGATCGAGATGGACCCATGGCTGATGAGGCAATCGCCAAAGGGACAGGCGTGGCTTCCGCCGAATACCTTCCTGGGGTGCGATTAGTTCGCGCCTTTAATGCAATTAGCTGGATAGAAGTTGGCGAGGAAGCCTTTCGCGATGGGGACCTCATTGGCGTCCCGATAGCGGGTGATGATGCGGCAGGTGTCGCCATTGCCTCGCAATTGGTTACAGATATCGGTTTCGATCCTGTAGTTGTGGGAGGCCTAGATCGGGCAAAAGAATTTGATCGTGGCACCGATGTCTACGTTAAAGGATTGACGGCAGCTGAACTACGAACTGCATTGAAGTTGTGAATTGCCTCGAATAAATAATTCATTTCCCGCGGCGTTAGAATTAATTGGAAACACGCCGCTCATCAGGCTTCAAAAAGTCGTGCCGGCTAACACTGCAAAGGTGCTGCTTTAGACGATGGATTTCCTGGAACAGCTCAATCCCGAACAACGCGACGCCGTCCTAAAGATAAANGGTCCGTTGCTCATTTTAGCGGGCGCCGGNTCAGGNAAGACGCGCGTCATCGCGTCCCGTATCGCGTACCTGATAGGTGACGGGCACGCCAAGCCGGAGCAGATCCTCGCGGTGACGTTTACNAATAAAGCNGCCCAAGAAATGCGGGACCGNGTGGANAGCTTNCTCGGGACGACCCACGACAGGCTGTGGATTTCAACGTTTCATTCGCTCTGTGCACGCGTGCTCCGCCGCGAGGCACCCGCGCTCGGCCTCTCGCGGGATTTTGTAATCTACGACGCNAAAGATCAGTTGGATCTCGTNCGGCANNTGATTCGNGACACCATNGGCNNNGACGANGATCTCTTNNNACCCAAGNTGGTGCTNAGTCGAATCAGCGCGGCCAAAAACAAAATGCTGGGTCCGGAAGAACTGGAACCGAGCGGCTGGGGTCCGCAAAACGATCGTGTCGCTCAAGTGTACGAACGGTACCGCCAGTCACTGATCAATGCAAAGGCNCTCGACTTTGACGATTTGCTCCTCAAAACGGTTGAGCTGTTCGAAACAGTTGAGCCCGTACGCTTGCGCTATTCTGACCGGTTCCGGTTTGTCCTCGTCGACGAATATCAGGATACGAATCGACCGCAGTANCTTCTCATCCAACACCTCGCAAAAAGTCATCGCAACCTTTGCGTTGTCGGCGATCCCGACCAGTCAATTTATAAGTGGCGCGGGGCCGATCTGCGGAACATTATGGATTTCGAAAATGATTTTTCCGAAACCACGATGGTGCGNTTGGAACGNAATTACCGATCAACGTCGATCATTCTGGANGCCGCNTCCGCAGTNATTCAACACAACCGNAATCGCAAAGAGAAACGCTTGTGGACGGATCAGGCCGGTGGAACCAAGATCNTGTATTTCCACGCGAATGACGAGTTGGAGGAGGCTGACTTTATCACCAAGGCGTTGCGGGAATTCACGACTGAAGATTCGGAGAGGTCCGCCGCCGTTCTCTATCGGACCAATGCCCAATCACGCGCGCTTGAAGATGCTTTATTCCGTGAAGGCGTGGGATACCAAATCATCGGCGGCGTCCGTTTCGCCGCCCGCAAAGAGATTAAAGATGCGTTNGCATATCTTCGGTTGGCGTTGAATCCGGATGACGATGTTAGTGTGCGTCGTGTTATCAACACCCCAAGGCGCGGCATCGGCAAACGCGTGCTNGAGGAACTTCCGTTAATTGAACTCCCATCCAATCCAGAGAGCGTNCCCAGCCTCTCGAAATCTGTAGGCTCTGCCGACAGGCTTCCAAATTCCTTGTGGCGACGCATCGAACGCGCGGTGGATGAACAGTTGCTNTCAACACGCGCTGTCAAGTCACTATCGGTGTTCCGATCACTCATTGTCACACTCGCTGAAGTGGCTACACAGGAATCCACTTCTGTTTCTGACATGGTAGAAACAACCCTCGATCAGACTGGATATACACGGTCGCTCCACGACGAACAGAGCGAGGAAGCAGCAGGTCGCCTTGAAAACCTGGCTCAGCTTGTAAACGGCGCGCGTGACTACGAGGCGCGGGAGTCCGAACCNACATTCACCGGTTTCGTCGACCAATTATCGTTGCGCTCAGAGACTGACGAGGTCAAAGGCGCCCAGAATACCAGCATTTCACTGATGACCATGCATGCCGCGAAAGGCCTTGAGTTTCCGATGGTTATCATGGCGGGCATGGAAGAAGAATTATTTCCTCACTCACGGTCGAGGGACAACGACGACGAGGTCGAAGAGGAACGTCGCTTGTGTTATGTGGGAATGACGCGCGCACAATCCAAGCTGGTATTCACTGGTGCTGCCCGTCGACGCCTCTTTGGCGAATATCAAGGTACTGAGCCGTCCCGTTTCATTGACGAAATTCCCGAGGCCTTGGTCGATCGACTCGGNCGTNCACCGTCCGCAGAATTCCAGAGCGGTCCCTCGGCCTATGACCGTCGTGGTGGTCGCACGCGTTCATCACGTGGCNGCTACGAACCAACCTACTCATATGAGGATGAAGACCAATCCATGACGACCATCGGCCCNGGTNTGCGTGTCCGACACCCACTATTCGGCGTGGGCACCNTCATCGCCGTAGAAGCCCTCGCCGACGACGCAAAACTCACCGTGCGGTTTGCGGCAGTCGGACAGAAAAAATTACATGCCAAACATGCCAAGCTGACCTTGGCNTAAGAATTGACTGCGCAGAACNCTAAGTACGGACTGCCGTGTCAAAGTACGGTGANCCAAGCNAACAGAATGAGTGCGACTAGCGCCGCCGTGACCCAAAAAACGGTGACGGCTATCGGGAGCCGGTAGCGATCCGCGTCGTACCTTTCGCGATCGAAACCGGTTGGGGTAAAGCCAGTCGGCNCGAGCAGTAATAGTGGATTCCCAGCGAACGGTAGCACCGTCTTTCGGATCCTAAAACCAACAGCTTGGGCGCTCCCTCGAACCAGATCAAGCCCACGCGTAAGGCGGTTGACCGCAAGCCAGACGGGTCGGCGCCACAGCTGGTCTGTGTCGAGCGTAATTGTGGGGGTCCCGGCGAGCTTTACAAATAACAAACAGAACCCGACTCCTGTTCCGAGAACCAACTGCACCGACGACAGCACGTGATCACTCGTATAGGGAGAGTACATAACCGGCTGCAATGGCAACCAGCTATAAAGCCACTCCGGTTGGAGACCAAGAGCGATGCAACACGCGGCCGCTATCGTCATCGCAACGAGCATGTTCCTGGGCAGGGGACGAGATCTAACACCGCAGTCGGGCCCAAAAAAGGTGAAGTAGGGTAATTTTAGACAGGTATGAAGAATCGTGCCCACCGTCGCGAGTGTTAATAACAGTTCCGGAGTGAAAAGCTTTAGTTCCGTCGCTGCTGTAACAATCATTGACTTGCTAATGAAACCATTGAGCAGCGGGACCCCTGAGATGGCAAAAGCTCCAACGAAAAACAATCCGATAACGATTGGCATCGACCGTCCCACGCCCCCTAACTCGGTGAGCTTTCGTTTGCCGGTCATCTGAATCACCGCGCCTAAGCTCATAATCAAAAGCGCTTTGTACAGCACGTGTGAAAACGCGTGGGCCGCAGCACCGTTCAGTGCAAGGGCCGATCCCATNCCNACGCCGGCNACCATGNAGCCCACTTGACTGACAATGTGATACGCCAACAACCGGCGGATGTCATTTTCCAANACGGCATAGAAAGCGCCATACACGGCTGCCGTAGCGCCTAGCCACACGAGCACNTCCGTGCCTGGAAAGACCCGGATCAGAACATAGACGGCCGTCTTTGTCGTGAACGCACTCAGGAATACCATCCCAGTCACGGATGCTTCCGGATATGCATCCGTGAGCCATGCATGGACCGGCGGTATCGCCGCATTGATACAGATGCCAGCGAGAATCAACCAGAAGGCTGGTCCAATATCAGGTTCAAGCAGGCCCACGGTTTCAAGCCCGGNACNACTTGACGACAGGAGCATCAGTCCTACAAATAGNAACGATCCNCCTGCGATATGCACGAGCAGGTACCGAAACCCGGCTGCACGCGCTCGCTCGCGGTCACTCGACCAGATCACAATTAGCGACGTCAGGCTCATGAATTCCCAACTAACAAATAGCGTGATCCAATCACCCGCGAAGACAACACCGAGTGCCCCAGCGGCATAGAGTGCCGTTGCAACCTGCTCACCTCGACTGCGTATGTGCAAGGCATACACGAATCCGATTGCCGTAATCAGTGTAAAAATCAAGCCAAAGACTTGACTGAGCGGGTCGACGCGCAGCAGATCGACACGGTGTGCCGCAAAGACGAAGGAGAGCGCGACGCCTGGTGTGAGTCCAACGCACGAGACTAGGCTCGTCACAGCACCTACTAGCAGAATGACAGACCGCACACTCGATCGGCGAATCGTCGCAGCTACAGCAGCGGTAAAAACAAGGAGAAACGCTGGATGGATAATCACATCGCACCCTGGTCGTTATCGTTTTCGGGGCGCTGTAACCAGGCCTGGCCGATCGTTTTAGCCACCAACACCAGCGCCACACAGCCGATGAGTCCAAAGGCCAGATCGAAACCAGGCAAGATATGCCACCAAGGGCCATGCCCCTCATGCTTCAAGAACACTTCAAGAAACACGCTAAGCGCGCCTACCAGCACAACTATCTTCAAGCTGCTTCGAGGCGTCACGGTAAGCCTCCGCCATTAGGTCCCATCACAATTGTGGATGCCGCGAGTCTGGCCAGTGAATAGAAATGAAATCCGGCATCCGGAAACAGGCCAAGCATAATTGCGATCCCGACCGAAAACACCAATGGGGCAGTGATAATCGGCCGAGCATCCGTCCCAACGACGGGGGAAGACTTTAAAAACGCATCGGAAATTATCGGGAAGAAATATGCAATGTTAAAGAGTCCACTCACAACCAGGACCACCACAAAGACGGGATATCCCGCGTCGACGGCACCAACACCAATTTGCCACTTCCCGATGAATCCAGCTAATAGAGGAATCCCAGCGAGCCCGCAAGCACCAATCATGAACGCGCCTAGCGTGACCGGCATTTGCTTCCCGAGTCCATCGAGTTCGTCAACGTTGTTTCGTTGCACTTGAACATGGATCGCACCAGCACAAAAAAACAAGGCGATTTTCATAAACGCGTGCGCCGCAATATGAAAAATCGCGCCGGTGAGTGCAGCCACGGTGCCGAGTGCTGAACCAAGCACAATGTAAGAGAGCTGTCCGATTGTCGAATAGGCTAGCCGTCGTTTGAGATTACGCTCACCAAGAGCTCGTATAGACGCGACTACAATCGTCACACTCGCA